>JAIXVP010000441.1 GCA_027482905.1 Opitutaceae bacterium | reverse complement strand
GAGGGGCGGGACGGAGGGGGGGCCGGGGGCGCGCCGATCCGCACGGCCGGCGGGGTTCGGGGGGTGATGGAGGTATTCGCGGAAGAGGGGGCGACGCCCGATCCGGAGCGGTTGCGGACCCTGGAGACGGCCTGCACCCAGCTGGGGCAGTTCATCGAGCGCAGCCGGGCGGAGGAGCGGTTGCGGCGCCGGGGCGAGGAACTGGCGGCGGCGAACGCGGGGTTGGCGGAGGCCTCGCGCGCCAAGGACGCGTTTTTGGCGAGCATGAGCCACGAGCTGCGCACGCCGCTCAACTCGGTCCTGGGACTTTCCGAATCCCTTGCGGAATGCCTGCATGGGCCCCTGAACGAAAAACAGGCCCGTTACCTCTCGCTCATCCTGACCAGTGGCCGGCATCTGCTCGCCTTGATCAACGACATCCTGGACCTGGCGAAAATCGAATCCGGCGAAGACACCCTCCGCCGCGAGCCGCACGCCCTGGCGGGACTCTGCGAGCAGGCGCTGCAGCTGGTGCAGCCGCTGGCGGCGAAGCGCAGGCAGCGGATCACGAACGAGTTGTCGCGGCCGGGTTTGCGGGTGCGGGTGGACGGCCGGCGGCTGGTGCAGATCCTCGTCAACCTGCTGGGCAACGCGGTGAAATTCACCGGCGAAGAGGGCGAGCTGGGCCTTCGGGTGCACACGGATGCGGCGGGTTTGCGGATCGCCGTTTGGGACCGGGGTATCGGCATCGACGCGCAGGGGATGAAAAAGCTGTTCGCCCCCTTCGTGCAAATCGACGGGCGTCTGTCGCGCAAATATGACGGCACCGGCTTGGGGTTGGCCCTGGTGAAGAAGTTGACCGAAATGCACGGCGGACGGGTGGAGGTGGAAAGCGTGCCGGAGGAGGGCTCGACCTTTACCTTGGTTTTCCCGCCGGAAGTGATCCTGGCGGAGCCGGAGCCGCGCGTCCCGCTGGTGTTGATCGCGGAGGACAACGCGTTGAACATTTTCACCCTACGCGAGTATCTGGAGCATCATGGTTGCCGGGTGCTCCACGCGGAGAACGGCGAGCAGGCGTTGGCGTTGGCGATCGCCCACCGGCCGGATGTGATTTTGATGGATGTGCAGATGCCGGTGATGGACGGGTTGGAGGCGACGCGTCGGCTGCGCGCGCAGCCCGATGCTGCGCTGGCGCGCACACCCGTGATCGCGTTGACCGCGATGAGCATGGCCGGGGATCGCGAGCTTTGCCTGGCGGCGGGGGTGGACGACTACATCCCGAAGCCGGCGAGTCCCAAGCGGGTGTTGGAGCGGGTGCGCGAGCGCCTGGCCCAGCTGCCCGACGGCGGGGGCGGTATCTGATTCGGCATGGTCGTTCCAGAATTTGGAGCCCGGGGAAGCGGCGCGGTGCTCGCTGGTGCGGTGAGCGGTGATCGGGAAGGGCGCGGCCGACGGAGCGGCGGCCGATGGGGATTTTGGCTCCTGGATGCCCTGCGTGTCGTGCTACGAACTCGATTGGAACGCGGCGAAGGCCTTGGCGGGGCGGGCGCGCGAGGCGGTTTGCTGGGCAGGGCTTGGCGGTGGGCGGCGTGCGGAACGGTCTCAGGGGAGGACGCCATGCGAGGTCAGCCATAGTCGCCACTGGGTGAGCACGTCGGGATAAAAGGTCGTCGCGTAGATGTTGTGCGCGGCGGAGCCGGATGAAATGAGCCCGGTGGAATCGTAGGTGATACGACTGTTGGCGATGCCGAGCGAGTTCAGGAGGGTGCTCAGACGCAGCGAAGTGGCGGGCACCACGACGGTGTCGCCGGGCGTGCCGACGACGTGAAACAGGATGGTTTTGGCGCGAATGCCGGTGGATTCCGTCACCGTGGGATAACTGGCTTCGGGCTGGCCATCGCGATCGTCGAGGCCGGTGTCTTCGAGGATGCCTCCCTCGGTGAAACCCAGCGCCTTCAAATCGCCGGCAAGGTCTGCGGCGACACCGATGCTGGCGAAGGCGCCGCGACTATGGCCCCACATGGCGAGGCGATTCAGGTCCACGTCATCGCGGGTGGAGAGGGCGGCCTGGCAGGCGCGATTGCGGGCGAGGTTTTCCGGCGAGTAGCCCCAGGTTTGCAAGTCCTCGGCGGCGCCGCTCTGGTGAGTGAGATTGGCGCCGATGCAAACCAGTCCCCACGGACTCATCTCATTCGCGCGCGCGCGGGAGAAGCCTGCGGCGTTACCGCCCGTTCCGTGATTGATGATGAGAGCGGGTAGCCGCGTGGTTCCTGCGGGTCTTTGAAACAGGCCGGTGACGGTGCGCTGAGCATCCGAATAGGTGAAGGAGGTGGCGGTGAAGTTGACGGTGAAGACGCCCCAGTCGCGCACCCGGTAAAAACGTCTGGGCACGGTCGAAGGCAGGGCGCCGGTCTGGCTGCCGTCGTCCGTCCAGCTCATCGTGGTGGCGGTGGCTTGGCGGGAACCGCCGAGAAATTCCCATTGGGCGAGGTCGGCGCTGACCTGGATTTGATACCAGGCATCGATGGTTGCGGGCCAGGTCAGCGTGATGCTGCCATCCGGATTCAGCGTGGGCGTGGCGGTAAAGCGGGGAACGTTCGCGGGGCCGTCGATGGTCAGGGTGAACTGGCGGGTGGCGCCTCCGCCCGTGGCGTCGGTGGCCTGCACGGTGAAGGAGTGCGTGCCGGTCTGCGTGGACGCACCGCTGAGCACGCCGCCGGCGCTCAATACGATGCCGTCGGGCAAGGCGCCGCCGACGATGCTCCACGCATAGGGTGCGCCGCCACCGGCGGCCTGGAGGGTGATGTTCACGTCGCCGCCGGCCGGGGCGGACAGCTCCACGCCACCCTGGCTGCTGGAGAACGTGAGCGCCAAGGGCGGTGGCGGCAGCGCCGCGATGAAGTCGTGCCAGCGTTGGAACTCCGGCGCGTATTGGGCGAAGTCCACATCGGCCTGGTAGTGCTCGTAGTAGCGGCATTGGAAATCGTTGAAACCGTAGTCCATGCCGTCCTCGGGACTGCCGTTGAGATTGTTGTCCACATGCGCGCTGGCGAAGGGACGCGACCAGGAGCCGAGCACCTGGAAGCCGACGAAGGCGCTGTTTTGCGAGGTGTGGAGCGGAGCCGTGAAGGTGTGATTGGGCAGGCCTGTCCACGGATCGGTGTCGGCGGCGGCCCGGTTCGCGGCGAGATTTTCCATCCAGAAGCCGACCTTGGGCCGGGTCTCGCCGTCGTGTTGGTTCAAAACCGCCAGGCGCAACTGTTCCCACGGGGCGACCCCGCCGAAATTCGCGTCCTGATTATCCACGTAGGTCCAGAATCCTATCATCACGGGGATGTCCGGGAAGCTGTCGGTGACGTTCCCCAGATGGGTGAGCACGCAGGCCTGCATGTTCGTGCGGGAGTAGGTGGGGATGTCCCTGATTTTCGCCTCGTCGGGATCGCGGATACCGCTTTTGAGCCCGGGTATCCAACAATCCAGCACGGCGAGGCGGGGGTGGTTTCTGAGCGGGACGCCGTCCACCCGATGATCGCCCAGGGCCGCGAGCAGCAAACGATAGCGCTCCTGCGCGGCGGCGTTCCACGGGATCGGCCTGGTCGCGCTCGGGCTGCCCGCGGTCCAGGTCGTTACTCCGGCGACCGTGTTCAGCCAGGTCGGCAGGACACCGCTGGCGACCATGAGCGAGAGTTTTTGACCGGCGGGCAGTTTGGCGAGGATGTTGTCGATGATGGTGAAATCGAAGACGCCGTCGGCCGGCTCCAGCGTGGCCCACTCGGTGCGCAGCACGTAGCCGTCGACGAAGGGTTTGTCGCGCAGGTTGGCGTCCCGCATCGAAACACCGCCCACCGTCGTGCCCGCCGCGCTGTCGAGCACGTAGAGTCCGCGGGGTTGTCGGAGGTCGCTGTTGGCCGACGTCGAATCGAACACGCTGAAGATGAATTCGCCCTGCGCGGCCGCGCCGAGCGCGTCGGCGACGCGCAGTTTGATCACAGCGCATCCGGTTTGTCCCGCAACCGGCGTGATAAGCACCGTGCGGCTCGCTCCGCCGCCGCCGAGCGCGATGTTCGCGTTGGGCACGAGAGTCGTGTTCGATGAGGTCGCCGTGACGACAAGGGAGCCCGCCGCCGTTTCCGAATCCCCCACCGTGAAGCTCACCGCCGAAGGGGTTTGTGCAGGGCCGACAAGTTGATGAGTCGGCAACGCGGAGAGGGTCGGCCGGGTGTTCGCCGTCGTGACGGTCACATGGAAGGTGCTGCTGGTCGTCAGCGCCTCGGCATCCGTGACGGTCAGCGTGACCAACGCCTGGCCTATGCGATCAGACGCCGCCGCGACCACGATGGAGCGCTGCGCATTCGTGCCGCCCAGGGTCAGGCCCGGCAACAAGGCCGGATCGCTGGACGCCGCCGTGACCGCGAGGGAGCCGAAGCTTGTTTCCGTATCGCCGATCGTGAAATAAAGCGTTCCGGTGCCAGTGCCCTGTGCGATGACTTGATCCGCCACGTCGCCGATGAGCGGAGGGACCGCATAGACGCGGGCGAGCAGAAGTATTCCCAAGGCTGCGACATGAGAGGCGTGCATCGGAACGGTAAGCGACCGCATGGCAGGTTCGGAGGAACGGTGCGGAAGGGCAACGTTTCATCCGGGCGGACCGGGTCTCGTCGAAGCGGCGCCAATGCCCTACCTTTCGCTGACACGCAGGCGGAGGAAACGGCGGGGGGAATCGGCTAGGGACACGGGGTCGGTCACGGTGGTTTCGGCGCCGAGGGGGCCGCTGTTGGTGGCGACTGGCGTCCAGGGGCCGGAGGCGAGGTCGGAGGTGGCTTCGACGGTGTAGTCCAGATCGGCGCGGTGGCGGGTGTAGGCGAGTTGAAGCCGGGGGCTGGGAGCGGGGAGCAGGGAGATGGAGGGAGCCGGGTTGCTGGCGGCGGAGGCCGGGTCGCCGGCCAGGGCGTATTCGAGGAGGTTGGGGACGCCGTCGGCGTCGGGGTCGGCGGTGATGGAACGGTGCTCGGCGGGGGGCGGGGTGGGAAGGGACGCGAGCCAACTGTCGTAGCTGGCGGGCGCGGCGGGCGGAGCGTAGAGGGCGGTGATTTCGGCGGGGGTGAGGGCGCGTTTGTAGATGCGAAGGTCGTCGAGCTGGCCGTTCCAGCCGTTGTAGCCGTTGCTCGTGTCGCCGATCGCGAGGAGACGCGAGACGCGGCCGCCCGCGCCGGTGTTCCATTGGGTGAACGTCGCGCCGCCGTTGACGTAGAGGCGGGTGCGCCAGGTCGCGCCGTCGAGGAAATTGACCAGCGTCACGAGGTGCCACTGCCCGTTGTTGAGCGGGGTGGCGGGGGCGGTGGCGAGGCCGCCGCTCCAGCCGTTGCCGGAGACGCCCTGGAGTGTCGTGCCTGGATTGGTGGTCCAGAGGCGGTATTGCACGTTCCAGTTTTCGTCGGCGAAACCGTTTTTGCTGATGATGGT
>JAIXVP010000428.1 GCA_027482905.1 Opitutaceae bacterium | reverse complement strand
CTCATCGGTCCCAAGCCGGAGTGGGCGCGTCGCGATGGCGGCGAGGCCGGCCTGCATCCGTCTAACATCCACGACAACGCCTACGCCATCGGCGCGATCGATTTCACCGGCGACATGCCGATCATCCTCGGCCCCGACGGCCCGAGCTGCGGCGGCTTCGTGTGCCCCTTCACCATCGTCCAGGCCGAGCTCTGGAAAATGGGCCAGCTCAAGCCCGGCGACAAAGTCCGCTTCGTGGCCCTCACCGCCCAAACCGCCCGCGAACTGATCTACGCCCAGGAAGCCCTCGTCGAGACTCTCCGCCCGTCGCGCCCTTCGAGCCCTTCCCGCGAAAGTTCCGCCACACCGCCGGAGCCCGCCATCCTCCACCAACTCCCCGCCCGGTCCACCGCACCTGCCGTGGTCTATCGCCGCCAGGGCGACGCGAATCTCCTGATCGAATACGGCCCGCTTCAGCTCGACATCGCCCTGCGCATGCGCGTCCACGCCCTGCAAACCTGGCTCGAGCGCCAACGCCTCCACGGCATCATCGACCTCACTCCGGGCATCCGCTCCCTCCAGATCCATTTCGACCAACGCCTGCTGCCCGCCGAACGCCTGCTCGAAATTCTCCTGCGCGCCGAAAGCGAACTGCCCTCGCTCGACGACATCGAGGTCCCGTCCCGCATCGTCCACCTGCCGCTCTCCTGGGAGGACGAGTCCACCCTGCTCGCCATCCGGAAATACATGCAGATCGTGCGCAAGGACGCCCCCTGGTGCCCGAGCAACCTCGAGTTCATCCGCCGCATCAACGACCTGCCGAACCTCGAGGAGGTTTACCGCATTTGTTTCGACGCCAGCTACCTCGTGCTCGCGCTCGGTGACGTCTACCTCGGCGCGCCGGTCGCCACTCCGGTCGATCCGCGTCACCGCCTGGTCACGACCAAATACAACCCCGCCCGCACCTGGACGCCGGAAAACGCGGTCGGCATCGGCGGCGCCTACCTTTGCATCTATGGCATGGAGGGCCCCGGCGGCTACCAGTTCATCGGCCGCACCTGCCAGATGTGGAACCGCCACAAGCAGACCGCCGACTTCGTGGACGGAAAACCCTGGCTCCTGCGCTTCTTCGACCAGATCCGCTTCTATCCGGTCTCGAACGCCGAGCTGACGAAGTTCCGCGAGGATTTTCCGCAAGGCCGCGTCAAACTCCGCATCGAGGAAACCACTTTTAAGCTCCGCGACTACCAGGCCTTTCTCGCGGCCCACGCCGACTCGATCACGGCCTTCAAAACCCACCAGCAGGCCGCCTTCGAGGCCGAGCGCCAGCGCTGGGTCGAGAGCGGCCAGCTCAACTTCTCCGCGTCCGACGAGGCCGCCGCGCCCGCCGACGAATCCGCCATCCCCGCCGGCTGCATCGCCCTGCCGGCGCACATCCCGGGCAACGTCTGGAAAATCCTGGTCGCGCCCGGCGACGCCGTCACGGAGGGCCAGCCGCTCGTCGTCCTCGAATCGATGAAAATGGAGGTGACCGTCGCCGCCTCCCGCGCCGGTGTGATCCGCGAGCTCCGCTGCGCCGAGGGCCGCCCGGTCAACGCCGGCGAGACCCTGGTGGTGCTCGCGGGCTGAACTCGGCCGGACTCATGCAGTTGTTCGGGTCGCATCGAGGCAAACTGGCGGCTCCTTTCGGTGCGGCCCTCGGCTCGAAATACTCTTCGAGTATTCCTTCGCTCGGGCCGCACCGAAATCAGCTCGCCATTTCGCCTCGCTGCTCATCCGCCCAACTGCATGAGTCCGGCTCCGGTCTCCCTCCGGTTCGCGGCCGGCGACCAGGGCCGGGACGCGGCTGGCAACCAATCTGCTAACGGCTCGCGTCCCACGCTTCATGTTCGATTCGCCCGCCGCCCCGTTTTCCCCCGAATTGGCGCCCCCCTCCATCGAGGTCGCGGCCGATTGTCCGTCCGTTCTCGCGGAAACGTCCGCCGTTCCCGCGGTCCCCGGTCTGGTGGGTTCGAGCGCGTCGGTCGACCGTCTGCGGCGCGCGATCCACGCCGTCCGGTCCGTGCCGCGCCTCCCGGTGCTGCTCACCGGCGAGAGCGGGTCCGGCAAAGCCCTCGCGGCCGCCGCCGTTCATGCCGGTCAGCCCGCCGACGCGCCCTTCATTCGCGTCGATTGCGCCAATCTGCCCGCCGCCGAGGCCGACGCCGAGGCCTTGCTGTTCGGCGTCGAGTCCGCCTGCGCCGACGCCGCCCCCGCTTGTTGCGCCCAGGCCGCCGGCGGCACCCTGTTTCTTGACGAGATCGGCGATCTGCCGCCCGCGCTGCAGGCCCGCCTGCTCCGCCTTCTGGAGGAGGGCTTCTATCTCCCGCTGGGCGCCACCACGCCACGAACGCTCGAGGCCCGCGTGATCGCCGCCACCCACGCCGATCTGCCGGCGCGGATCGCGGCCGGACGTTTTCGCCAGGATCTTTATTACCGCCTCGCTCGCTTCCCCATCATCGTTCCGCCGTTGCGCGAGCGTCTCGAGGACGTGCCGGCCCTCGTTCGCCATTTCCTGCCGGCGCTGGCGGCCGAGTTGCGCCTGCCCGCGCCCCGCGTGCGGCCCGAGGCGCTGCAACGCCTCCTCGCCCACGCGTATCCGGGCAACGTCCGCGAACTCCGCCACACCCTCGAACGCGCCCTCATCCAGGCCGCCGGAGCCGAGCTCGGCCCGGAGCATATCGTGTTCACCCCGCCCGCCGGAGCGGTCTGGCCTCCGCTTGGTTCCGATTCGATCGCGCCCGACGGCACCGCCGACGCGGGTCGCGTTTTCCTCGGCGAGCTCCCGCTCAACCTCTCCGAAGCCGAGGATATCCTGATCGCCCGCGCCGTGACCGTCGCCGAGGGCAACCTCTCCCGCGCCGCCCGCCTGCTCGGCATCAACCGCGCCAGCCTCTACCGCTGGCAGGATCGCCGCGCCGCCGCCCTCCCGCGCAGCGCTTGAAGGTGTTTTCGATCATCGAAATCCGCATCGCATCACGACCATAGGAGCTGGAAACTTTACTTTGTGGGTAAAGTAACTCAGGTTTCTCCGATGCCGCCCAGCGCCCCGTCGCCCGTCGATCTTTCCACCGCCACCGCCGAGGAGCGAATCCGCTGGGCGGTCGGGGAGTTCGGCGAAGGGCTGATTCTTTCGACCAGCTTTGGCATCCAGTCCGCCGTGATGCTGCACCTCGCCACCCGGGTCGCGCCGCGCCTGCCGGTGGTGTTCATCGATACCGGCTACCATTTTCCCGAAACCTACCGCTTCGCGGCCGAGTTGACCGCGCGCCTCCGGCTTAACCTGCACACCTACAACCCGCTGGTCACCGCCGCACGCCAGGAGGCGCTGCACGGCAAACGCTGGGAGCAGGGCCTGGAGGGGCTCAAGGCCTACAACTTTGACAACAAGGTCGAGCCGATGGACCGCGCGGTGCGCGAACTTGGCGCCACCGCCTGGCTGGCCGGCCTGCGCCGCACCCAGGCCTCGACCCGCGAAGGACTGGATATCGTTCAAACCCAGAACAAGATCACGAAAATCCACCCCATCCTCGATTGGGACAACCGCGCCGTCCACCGCTACCTCACCGCCCACGATCTACCCTATCATCCGCTTTGGGAACAGGGTTACGTCTCGGTCGGGGACTGGCACAGCAGCGCGCCGCTCCAGCCTGGCCAATCCGAGGAAGAAACGCGTTTCGGCGGCCTGAAACGCGAGTGCGGATTGCACGAGCTCAGCGGCCGCGGGGATTTTTCGATTTAAATTCGTCGCTCGCGCCGCCGGGTCGCGCACGCCAGCATGGCGAGACCGGCGGCCAGCGCGGCGCCGGTCGCCGGTTCCGGTATGGCGGTCGCGTCCAGCCGCACGTTATCGAAGTTCACCTCGATGCCGTCCGCGCCGTCGAGGTTGACCAGCCGGATGCCCAGCGCCTGGCCGGCCAGCGCGTGGCTCGCGCCGATGGACGCGGTCACGACCGAGCCGAGAAAACGGCCCTCCGCCGGCGCGAGGATGTTTTGGTCCGACGCCAGCACCATGCCGCCCGCCAGCAGGTCCACCCGATAACCGGGAAAGCCGTTGAATTGAAACGCGTTGTGCGGGGCACGGGCGTCGTTGGCGATGTTGCCGACCTCGACCCGCAGGGTGTAGACCGTGTTGGTTTGCAGGGTGCTGCCGAGGGTCTGCTGGAGCCCGGCGGGCGACGCCCCCGAGCCGTCGAGCAGGAAGACGACGCCCACGTTGGCACCCTCGGGCGCCGGCTCGGCGTAGAGGACGGAGGCGGTCGGGTTCAGCACCCCGACCACGCGATTGGAGAAGTTGATCGCCCCGAAAGTCGTCCAGCCGGACGGCGCGGCGTTGGTGATGAAGGAGTCCGGCGGCGTGACCGGGTTCTCGAAACCGGCGTTCGTGATCGGGATGGAGACGGCCCGGGCGCCTGCCACGGCGGCGAGGGCGAAAACGATGACGACGAGGGGGCGGAGGCGGGTGAGGGTGGGCATGGTAGTTTAAGACGGGCGAGTGGAGGTGAAGTTTGGGCCGGGGGAGGGCGTGCGCCGCTCCGCTGCTCCAGACTACGGCAAAGGCCGGTCGTTGTTACGGGTGGTGATGCGCGGCCGGAGGAGACGCCGGGGCGGGCGCGGGCCGGTTTCCCCCTTTACTCGATTCGCCGCGCGCGGCACGTTGCGCGCATCATGACCGTGATTCCTTCTCCTCTCCTTGGCAGTGTCCTCGGCCTTGGCGGCCCCGAGTTACTGATCATCCTTGCGGTGCTCATTTTGCTGTTTGGCGCGACGAAGCTGCCCCAGCTCGCCAAGGGGCTCGGCCAGTCGATCAAGGAGTTCAAGAAGGCTTCCAAGGAGTCCGACGCGGAGGACGCGAAGGAGCCGACCGAGGCGGAACTCAAGGCGCAGCTCGCCGCCGCCAAGGCCGAACTGGCCGCCGCCAAGGGCAAGAACTCGGGCAACAACTGAGCGGGCGCTCCCCGGATCACGATCATCCCGGGCCGCATCGGCCGGACGCGTGCGGTGGCGCCTCAGTGGGCGACGTGGACCTTCACGCCCTCCGGCTGGCCGATGGCGGCGAGGAGGTCGCGGAACCAAGGCGTGGCGATGTCGAAGGGTTTGCCGCCCTTGATGCGGGGAAACTCGATGGCGCGGAGCACGCCGCCGCGGTCCTCGTCGTGGCCGATCACGCCGCCCTCGCGGCGTAGCGCGCACTCCACCGCGAGGTCGGTGCAGCTCTTGATCAGGCGCAGGTCGTCGGGGTTGGCGGCGGCGGCGCGGGCGTAGTAGCCGGATTTCTGGACGAGCACCTTCTCGGCCCCGAGCATCTTCGCGAACTGCTCGCCGAACCATTTGCCGGGGTTGACGGCGTCGAGCTTGATGTGGCCGAAGGCGTCGCGCGGCACCTCCTGGCCCTTGGCCTGGAGCTCGGCGACGATGGCCTCCACGCCCGCGCCCTCGGAGATGAAGATGTTCACGTTGTCATTTTTATCCATTACAGCCTTCAGGCGGGCGGCCTCGGCGGCGAGGTCGATGGCCATCTCGGGGATAAAGACGGCGTGGACGTCGAGGTTGGCGCGGGACAGGCCGAGGCCGGGGACGAACTCCTCTCGGTCAAGGATGCGGCGGTAGTCGGCGGCGGTGGCGGCGGTGAGCCAGCCGCAGTTGCGGCCCATGACCTCGTGGATGATGAGCATGCGCGGGTTGGCGTTGTGCTCGGCGACGACGTTGCGGAAGTAGCGCGCGCCGTGCTCGGCGGCGGTCCAGGCGCCGAGGGACTGGCGGATGGGGTAGACGTCGTTGTCGATCGTCTTGGGCAGGCCGATGACGGTGAGGCCGTAGTCGTGGCGGGCGAGGAAGGCGGCGAGGTCGGCGGCGGCGGTGTTGGTGTCGTCCCCGCCGATGGTGTGAAGGATGTCGACGCCGTCCTTGATCAGCTGGTCGGCGGCGACCTTTTGCGGGTCCTGGCCTTCCTGCACGAGGCCGCGTTTCAGGCAGTCCTTGATGTTGGTCAACTTGACGCGGCTGTTGCCGATGGGACTGCCGCCGTGGCGGTGGAGGATGGGGGCGGCGGCGCGTTCGGCGGGGCCGATTTTGTAGGAGTCGCCGAGGAGCAGGCCCTTGTAGCCGCCGTGGTAGGCGATGAGTTCGATGTCGGGCGCGATCTCGGTGTAGCGCTCGATGAGGCCGGCGACGGCGGAGCTGAGGCAGGGCGCTAGGCCGCCGGCGGTGAGAAGGGCGACTTTTCTGGGACGGGGGGCGGTGCTCATGGTGAAAGGGAGAGTTCGCCGAACCTGAGCGGTTCCCGGGCCAACGGAAAAGCGGGAAACAGCGGGCGCGCCGAGACGGACAAAAAAAGCCCGCCCCGGGCGGGGCGGGCGAGGCGAGCGCGGGCGATCGGAGCTTGTTTAGAAGGTCGCCCGGACGCCGGCGGTAAAGGCGCGGCCGGGCAGGGGGGCGATGTCCTTGAGGAAGGACGTGTGCACCCGGGCTTCGGCGTCGGTCAGGTTCTCGGCGCGCACGAAGAAATCGTAGACGACGAGCGACGTGGCGAGGCGGTAGCCGACGCTCGCGCCCAGGAGGGTGTAGCCGCCGGTTTCGGTCTCGCCCGGGGCGGTGTGGGACTGGTCGGCGACGGCGACGAGATCCGCCCCGGCGTGCCAGGCTTGGTGGCGCCAGTCGAGGGCGAGGCGGGCCTTCAGGGGCGGGATACGGGGCAGGTCGGGCCCGTCACGCTCGGTGGCAAAGGTGGCGTCGAGCGCGGTGGTGAGGTCGAGGGTGTGGCCGGGGTTGGCGTGCAGGTGCCAGATCGCCTCGGCCTCGGCGCCGTAGAAGAGCGCGTCGCGCTGGACGAAAAGGGTGCGCAGCAGCTCGGCGTCGGTCGCGGTGGGGTTGTTGGCGGCGTCGACAAACACCCCGGTGCCCTGCTCGTAGAGGTAGCCGTCGAAGGCGTTCACGTAGCCGGTGAGGCTGCCGGTGACGAAGCCGGTCACTTTGCGCAGGCCGAGTTCGTAGCCGAGGCTGCGTTCGTCGTCGAAGCCGGGGTCGCCGATCTCGTAGGCGGCGGTGCCGAGGTGCGGGCCGTCGGCGTAGAGTTCCTGGCCGGTGGGGGCGCGCTCGGTGTAGGCGAGGCTCCAGGCGAGTTTGTAGGTCGGATTCAGGGTGTAGATGGCGCCGAACGAGCCGGAGAACGTGGTGCGGTCGTCCGAGCGGGCGGCGTAGGCGGCTCCGCCGGGGCTGGCGAAGGGGTCGGCCTCGATCTCGCGGTGCTCGACGCGCGCGCCGACCTGCCAGGTCACGTGGTCGCGGACGAGTTCCTCGAAAAGAAACACGGCGCCGGACGCGGTGGTGTGCGAGGGCAGGAAGGCTTCGTCGCCGACGACGGAGAGCTCGGATCTCGCGGCCTGGAAGCCGAGGGCGCCGGTCCAGCCGAGGAGTTCTCCCTGGAGCAGTTCGAGCCGGACGTCGGTGCCGAGGTTGGCGAAGGTGGTGCCGACCGCGCCGTCCTCGATCTCGCGGTGTTCGTAGTCGGCGTGGCCGAACTTGGCGCGCGCGCCGGTGAACACGCCGAAGTCGCCGGTGTAGTCCGCGGAGCCGTCGAGGCGGCGCTGGCGGAGGTCGATTTTCACCCCGGTCTCGTTCGGCACGCCGTAGAGGGTATCGAAACCGTTGTAGTTCAGGCCCGCGTTGAAGTCCCGGCTCACGTAGCTCAGGCCGGCGGAGGCGCCCTGGGAATCGACCCCGGTGTTGAGTAGCTCGCCCTTGGGGGCGCCGGGCTGGCCGGAAAAGCCGGGCACGGCGAGGTCGTCGGCCTCGCGTTGGAAGCCGTCGAGGTGGAGCACGAAGCCGGAGGCGGCGGCGCGGTCGGGGGCGAGGGCGACGTCGAGGGAGCCGCCGGCGGCGTAGCCGGCGCCGTTGTCGGTCGCGCGGGCGTCGAGGGTGCCGGCGACGGGCCCGGCGGGGAGGTCGGTCTCGAGGCGGTGGTCGATCACGTTGACCACCCCGCCCACGGCGGCGGATCCGTAAAGCAGGGCGGCGGGGCCGCGCACGACCTCGATGCGTTTCACCAGGAAGGGTTCGACCGAAAGGGCGTGATCGGGCGAGGTGTTGGACGCGTCGAGGGTGTCGGTGGAGTTGGCCAGCACGCGCACGCGGTTGGCGCCGAGGCCGCGCAGGATGGGGCGGCTGGCGCCGGGGCCGAAGTAGGTCGAGGAAACGCCGGGCAGGGCGGCGAGGGTTTCGCCGAGGGTGGGTTGCTGGTTTTCGAGCAGGGCGGCGCCGGCCAGCACGCTGGTCGAGCTCAGGAGGTCGGCCTGGGTGCGGGCGAGGGGCGACGCGGTGACGACCACGTTTTCGAGCACGACGGGGTCGTCGGCCTTGGACGCGGGCCCGGCGGGGGGCGGAGGCGTCTGGGCGGGCAGGGCGGCGGCGCACAGGGCGGAGCCGAGGAGGACGGTGGAGCGGAAGAAAAAGGACATGACGATGGACGGAGGGGACGGACAGGAATGGGAGAGGTGCGGCGAAGCGCACCGGGGGAGACAAACGTGGCGGGAAACAGCCTCGGGCCCGGGCGCGCAGGCTCAGGCGGGGGCGGAACGAAGGATCCGGTGCGGGCTCAAGGGCGGCGCATTCCGGAAGTGGGCACGGGTGAAACTCAGATCGCGGCCGGAGGCGCTTGCGCGGGGGGCAAAAGGCGGGCCGGGGGAGCGGAGCGGGCGGTGGCCCCGGCCACGAGGGTGGCCGGAGTCGCGAAAAGGCGGGGCGCGGAGAGCGCGAGGGTGGTGGGAGCGGCGGTTACGCCCTGGGCGAGGAGGGCGATGGCGCAGGCGTCGGAGCTCGCGACGTCGGGCGAGTGCGCGGCTTTGCCCGGGGCGGAAGGGTGAGCGGTCGCCGAGTCCGGGCAGGCGTGGAGCCGGGCGTGGACGGCGGGGGCGTAGGCCAGCAGGTGGGCGCCGAGCACGAGCAGCGCGAGCAGCGCCGAGAGCGCGCGCCAGGGGGCGGGCACGGCGGGCGCGGGCGTCGGCTGAGGGTGGGCGCGGGACATCGGACGGCTTGCAGGGAGAAGCGTTTTTGGGCCTCGGGTCAAGGAGCGTGACGGCGCGGGGCGATGGGTCCGGGCACAAAAAAACCGACCCGAAGGTCGGCTTGGGAAGGGAAGGGGCGCGGGGAGCGACCGGTTTAGGCGGTTGCGGCGGCGGGCTCGACGACGGCGACCTTGCGGCGGGCCTTGTCGAACTGGACGACGCCGTCCTTGAGGGCGAAGAGGGTCCAATCGCGGCCGATGCCGACGTTTTCGCCGGCGTGCAGCTTGGAGCCGCACTGACGGACGATGATGTTGCCGGCGATGACCGATTGGCCGCCGAACTTCTTGATGCCCCGACGCTTGCTTTGGCTTTCGCGACCGTTGCTGGTTGTGCCTGCACCTTTTTTATGGGCCATGACTTAGGATCTCCGGTTGATGTTTGGTTAAAGGGTGGGGCGGGATCAGACCGAGATGGTCTGGATCTTGATCACGGACAGTTCCTGGCGGTGACCGCGCTTGCGCTGGTAGCCCTTGCGCTTGCGCTTCTTGAACACGATGACCTTGTCACCGCGTTTGTTCTCGAGGATCTGGGCGGTGACTTTGGCACCGGCGAGGGTGGGGGTGCCGACTTTGAAGGAGGCGCCTTCACCGGAGGAGAGAACCTCGGTGATTTCGACGATGGAACCGGCCTCGGTGTTCGGGAAACGGTTGACGAAAAGGACGTCGCCTTCGGTGACGGCGAACTGCTGACCCTGGGTTTTGATGGTCGCTTTCATGGAAATAAAGGTGAGAGAACAGAGTCTGTTTTCCGGCCGCGCAAGGACAATTTGGTGGCGCGGGGAAAAACTTTGCTCGGGGCCGGGCTTTCGTCCGCGCCCGCTCGTCGGGTCAGGGGCTGGCCAAGACCTTGAGACGGTAGAAGCCGGTCGGGGTGGTCAAGGCGGGGGTGACCGTGATCCGGTCGAGGTTGCCTTCGGGGGTGACGGTGGTGGGGCCGGGAGAGACGGCGGGCCAGGCGGCGGGGTTCGACAGATCGGCGCCGTGGTGGATCGCCCAAGAGAGACGGGTGTCTTGCCGGTTCCACGGGAACTCGAGCGTCACGCGACCGGCGTCCACGCCGACGATACGGAAGGGAATCGGGTTGGAAGTCTGCGGGTCGGTGCCCAACGCATACTCCAAGAGGTTAGGCAGTCCGTCGCCGTCGTAATCCAGCACGGCGCTGGGCAGGGGGCTTTGCACGGTGACCGAAACGGTTTGGTCATCGGTGAGAGAGCCGTCGCTGACCCGGACGGTGAACTCATAGGTGGCGGGGCCTTGGGCCTCGGTCGGGGTCCAGGCGAAGGCGCCGGTGCTGGCGACGATGGCGGCGCCGGCGGGGGCGTTGAGCAGGCTGTAGGTCAGGGTATTGGCCGGGAGGTCGGCATCGGTGGCAGAGGCGGTGAAGGCGAGGAGGGCGCCTTCGTTCACGGTCTGGGCCGGGATGGCGGCGAGCACCGGGGCGAGGTTGGCCTCGTTCACCGTCACCGAAACGGTTTGGTCGTGGGTGAGAGAGCCGTCGCTGACGCGGACGGTGAACTCATAGGTGGCGGGGCCCTGGGCCTCGGTCGGGGTCCAGGCGAAGGCGCCGGTGCTGGCGACGATGGCGGCGCCGGCGGGGGCGTTGAGCAGAACGTAGGTCAGGGTATTGGCCGGGAGGTCGGCGTCGGTGGCGGAGGCGGTGAAGGCGAAGAGGGCGCCTTCGAGCACAGTCTGGGCCGGGATGGCGGCGAGGACCGGGGCGGCGTTGGGCTCCGGAATCGGCACGATAAAGCGCCACTCGACCGCGTCGCCGGTGGTGGTGTTGGCCGCCAGCGTGTAGGTGGCCGTGGCGGTGGTGTTGTTATACGAGAGTTGCAGGCGCCGGCTGGAGGCGGGGTGGCCGAGATAATACCAACCGTTTTGGCTGGCGGTCAGGGACCACTCGACGTTTGCGCCGGTGGTTCCGGCGGCGGCGAAGGTGGGGGCGGCGCCGGCGACGGAGCTGAGGCGACGGCCGTCGCGGGCGGAAACCACATAATAGCGGTTGGACACGCCGGTGGCTACCAGGGTCCAGTTGACGGGGGGGCCATCGACCCGGATGGATTGCCCGTCCGGTTCGGCGGCGAGGAGGTTGGCCAGGCGTTTACGGCTGCCTTTATGGTGGAGCAGATAAGTTTTTTCGGGGCGGATGGTGGTGTCGCCGTCCCAGGCGGT
>JAIXVP010000029.1 GCA_027482905.1 Opitutaceae bacterium | reverse complement strand
TGGAGTTCGAGGCGGCGAGGTTGTTCGATGCGGAGGTGGCCGCCGAGTTGGTGTTGATGACGAGTGACATGTTGGGTTCTTCCTTGATTAAACTACCCTGTCCGTAGGGCGACGGGCCGGTTGGAGGATCCGGGCCGATCCGGCCGCGAAACTTTCCGCGGTTGCCCCTATCTACGGAACCGGCGCCGCCGGACTTTAGCGGAAGCGCGTCGATTTTTTGTATCCAAGTTCAAGTTACGCAGTCGCCGCACCCCGCGTTTTTTCCCCTCAAGCCGGCGCCCGGGCGTGCCGATAGGCCGCCTCGCGGGCGTCGCGCGCACGCGCCCCGTTCCACCTCCGTCCAACCACCACCGAACCCACCCACCATGGCCAGCCTACAACTCAGCGGACTCGCCTCGGGCTTCGACTGGAAGAGTTTCGTCGACACCATCATGGATCTCGAGCGCGCGCCCGCCGCCCGCCTGGAAACCGAAAAATCGAACAATCTGGTCCGGGTCTCGGCCCTCACCACCGTCGAGTCCAGTCTCACCGCCCTGCGCACCGCCGTCGCCGACCTCAACACGCCGGCCGCGTTCGGTGTCCGGACGGTGAGCGCCGGGAGCTGGACCGCCACCGCCGCCGCCGGTTCGGCCACGGGGGCGCATACGTTCAACGTCACCCGCCTCGCCACCGCGACCCGCCTCCAGGGCGCGGCCGACATCGGCGCCCGCATCGCCCCCACCGCCGACGTCTCGGGGATCACCCTGGCCTCCCTCGGCGCCTCCGCCACGCCCACCGCCGGGTTTTTCTCGGTCAACGGCGCCCGCGTGACCATCGCCACGACCGATTCGCTGCAGGACGTTTTCACCGCGATCTCCACCGCCACCGGCGGCGCGGTGACCGCCGCCTACGATCCCGCCGCCGACCGGGTCACCCTGGCCTCCGCCGCCCCCATCACCCTCGGCGCCGCGAACGACACGTCCAACTTCCTCTCCGTCGCCCGGCTCTCGGCCAACGGCTCCGGCGCGGTCGCCAGCGCCACCCGGCTCGGCGTGGTCAACCCCGTCGCCACCCTCGCCGCCGGGCGGCTCTCGACCGCCGTCACCGCCGTCGACGGTTCCGGCGCGGGCAGCTTCACCGTCAACGGCGTCGAGATCGCCTACAACCTGAACACCGATTCGCTGAACGCCGTCGTGGGCCGCATCAACGCCTCCGGCGCGGGCGTCGTCGCCTCCTACGACGCCTCCGCCGACCGCTTCTCGCTCACGAACACCGCCACCGGCTCGCTCGGCATCTCGGTGTCCGAATCCGCCGGCGGCCTCCTCGGCGCGCTCGGACTCACCGCCGGCGCCACCACCACCGCCGGCCTCGACGCCCAATTCACCGTAGACGGTGGAGACGTCCTGACCAGCCGCAGCAACACCCTGACCGCCGCCGAGCACGGCCTCGAGGGCCTCACCGTCAACGCCGGCTCCGTCGCGTCCCAGTCCGTCGTGGTCGCGGCCGACACCGCCGGGATGCGTTCGCGCATCGACAACTTCATCGCCAAGTTCAACGCCACCCAGTCCCTGCTGGAGGAACAGACCAAGGTCACCAGCAGCAAGGGCAAGGTCACCACCGCGACGCTTTCGTCCAACCGCGAGGTCCAGGCCTGGGCCACCGCGCTTCGCTCCAGCGCATTCGCCTCCGTGCCCGGCCTCGGCTCGGCCATCTCCAGCCTCGACTCCCTCGGCATCGACTACGTGTCCGGAACCTCCAATCTCGCGATCAAGGACACCGCCAAGTTGACCAACGCCCTAAACAATCAAGCCGCCCAGGTCGCCGCCTTCTTCCAGCAGGCCTCGACCGGTTTCGCCGCCCGCCTCACCAGCCTGACCGACAACTACCTCGGCGTGAACGGCGGCACCGGCCAGCTCGCCTCCCAGCGCACCGCCATCACGAACTCGAACGCGAGCATCGACCGGCAGATCGCCGACATCGACCGCCGCCTGGTCCAGCGTCGTGCCATTCTAGAATCCAGTTTCATCGCGATGGAATCCGCCCAGTCCCGCATCAAGAACATGCAGTCCCAGCTCGCCAGCGCCTTTCCCACCACCACTTCCAAGTAACCCATGCGCCGCCCGCCCCTCGTCTTCGCCACCCTGCTCGCGCTCCTCGCCGGCTGCTCCTCGGTCCCGCGCAATCTCGAGGACGTCGGCCCGGTCTACACCCCGGCCAACGTCCGCGGTCCCGCCGTCTGGCCGGCGGAGCTCGCCCGCGTCGCGGTGCTGCCGGCCCACGACGTCGCCGGCCGCCTGCCGTCGGAGTCCCTCGCGGCCTACGATCCCCTGTGGCAGCGCGGTCTGGGCGCAACGCAGCGCGCCGAACTCGTGCCGGTGGGCCGCCCCGAATTGTCCGTCTGGACCGGCCGCGAGTCGTTCTCCTCCGCCGGCCTGCTCCCCGCCGGCCTGCTCGAGCGGGTCGCCCGGGAGACCGGCGCCCAGGCCGCCCTGTTCCTCGATCTCACCACCGTGAAATCCTATCCGCCGCTCGCCCTCGGTTTCCGCGCCCGTCTCGTCGCCCTGCCGGGCGGCGAGACGATCTGGATCGCCGACGAGCTGTTCGACGCCGCCGACGCCGCCACCGCGCGCGGCGCCCGGCGTTTCGCCCGGGCCAACGCCTCCGCCCCCGGCGACGCGGCCCACGGCGTGCTCCAGAGCCCCTCGCGCTTCGGCGACTACGCCTTCCATGCGGTCGCCGCGCTCCTTCCGCCCCGCACCCTTCCGCCTTCCCCCGACACCAAACCGCAACCCGCGCGCTAAACTCCCGCCCCGACGTGCCGATACCTCACCCGACAGTTAACCAACGGCGTTCCCTTCCTCTGATCCAGGGCTGACCGTGCAACCCAACGCATAGCCATGATCACACCCTCCCATCAGATCGGCGCCACGCCGATCCCTTCCGCCGATTCACGGCGGGTCCGCGCCGAAAGGCCGGACTCCGCCCGCACCGAGGACACCCTGTCCACCGACAGCGCCGTCGGTCTCCAAAACGCCCTCGCCGCCACCCCCGAGATCCGCCCCGAGGTCATCGCCCGCGCCGAAAAGCTCGCGGTCGACCTCAACTATCCGCCCCGCGAGATCATCGACCGCATCGCCAACCTGATCGCCCTGTCGCGCGATCCGAGCGACGAAGTGGAGTAAACCGCCATGATGTCGCCCGCCCACTCCTACGCCCGCGCCTACCAGTCGCAGTCGATCCTGACCGCCAGCCCCGGCCAGCTCGTGCTGCTCCTGTTCGACGGGGCCCTCCGCTTCATGCACCAGGCCCGGGCCAGCTTCGCCCTGCCCGAGGACACGCCCAAACGCCTCGAAACCATCAACACCTCCATCCTGCGCGCCCAGGCCATCCTGAACGAATTGCGCGCCAATCTGAACCACGAGGCCGGCGGCGAGATCGCCACGAATCTGGACCGGCTCTACGACTACTACCTCCGCCGCCTGTTCGAGGCCAACCTGCGCAAGCAGGAGG
>JAIXVP010000155.1 GCA_027482905.1 Opitutaceae bacterium | reverse complement strand
TTGGTGCCGACGACGCCGCCGGGGGTGGAGGGGTTCTCGGCGACGAACTTGTCGGTCTTTTCGACGGTGCGGTTGTAGACCGAGATCTGGAAGCCGTGGTCGGCGATGTTGAGGGCGAGATTCTGACCCATCACGGCGAGGCCGATGAGTCCGATGTCGGAGTGCGTCTTGGGCATGGTTGGTGGAAGGAAGGACAAGCGCTAGGCGGGCGGGCGGCGCGGGCCAACCTCAAACTCCCGCAAACGTGCGCAGGCCGGGCCGGTGGGATGCGTTTCCAACTGTAAGCCAACCCGGGGTTGTCCAATCGGCGGCGAAGTTTTATGGTCCCGATACCCCCTCACCATGTGGTTTGCCCTACCCCTACCCCGGTTAGCGAGCGCTCTGCGCCTCGCGGTCCTCCTCCCGTGCCTTTGCCTCGCTCTGGCCGGTGTGCTCGCCGCCGCCAACGACCCCGGAGGCGGCGCGGCCGGCGTCGGCGCCAACGTCACGCTGACCACCACCAGCACGAACGCTACGCTCGACAACGGCGTGATAAACGCGGTCGTCGACAAGGCCACCGGCCGGGTCACGAGCTACAAACTCAACGGCACCCAGATGGTGGACCCCGCCAATCCCATCTACTACAGCATGGACGGGGGCTCGAGCTACGAGCAGCCGAGCGGCTGCGTCTACTCGGTCGTCACCCAGACCGCCGACATGGTCGAGATCTCGTGCAAACGCACCTGGAACGCCACCGCCGGCTACAAGCACGTCTTCGACATCGATCTCCGCTGGGTGCTGCGCCGAGGCGACACCGGGCTCTACGCCTACGCCATCCTCGATCACCCCGCCTCCTATCCGGCGGCCACCGTCGGCGAGTGGCGCATCGTGTGGAAACTGCCGCGCTCCGCGACGACGTTCACGTTCGAACGCGCCTATGTCGACGACCTGCGCAACTGGGAGATGCCCTCCTACTACGACTACCAGCAGTCCTCGCCGACCGCGATAGGCGAGATCGTGAAGCTCAACACCGGGGTGCGCGCGGGCAAATACGACGGCAAATACTCCTACTCCGCGCGCTACTTCGACATCGGCACCTGGGGCCACGCCAGCAACATCGCCAAAAAGGGCGTCTGGTTCGTTCTCGGCGGCCACGACTACTTCAACGACGGCCCGACCAAGCAGGACCTCACCTCCTCCGAGAGCTACATCCTGATGCACTTCGGCCGGAACCACTACAACGCGTCCGGCATCGGCGTGGCCGCCGGCGAGTCGTGGCGAAAAATGTTCGGACCGTTCCTGCTGTATTGCAACGGCACCACCGCGACGCCGAACGCCGGAGACGCCCTCTGGGCCGACGCCAAGGCCCAGGTCGCCGCCGAGAAGGCCGCCTGGCCCTACGCCTGGCTCGTCAACGCCGACCATCCCGCCGCGGCCGGCCGCGGAACCGTGACCGGTAGACTGGTGATCAACGATCCCCTCAAACCCGGCGTGAGCGGAGCCGGCGCCCGCGTCGGCCTCGCCGCGCCCGAGGACGCGGCCGGCAACTGGCAGTTCCAAAGCAAGGGCTATCAATACTGGACCGTCGCCGACGCCTCGGGAAACTTCACCATTCCAGCCGTCCGCCCCGGCTCCTACACGCTCTACGCCTTCAACGACGGCGTGGTCGGCGAATACTCCAAGACCGGCGTCACCGTCACCGCCGGCGGCACCAACGCCCAGGGCACGCTCACGTGGACCGTCGCCCACCCGGGGGCGAGCATCGCGTGGGAAATCGGCACGCCCGACCGCACCGCGAAGGAGTTTCGCCACGGCAACGACTACTTCGAGCCCTTCCTCTGGAACGGCTTCGCCGCCGAACTGCCCAACCCTCTCGTCTACACCGTCGGCGTGAGCAACCCCGCCACCGACTGGAACTACGTCCACACCCTCTACGCCACCACGGACGCGAACGGCGTCACCACCACCGTCCCCTGGAACTGGAAGGTGAATTTCACCCTTCCCGCCGTGCCCGCCAGCGGAAACGCCGTGCTCACCATCGCGGTTGCGAGCTCCCACTACTCCCGCCTCTGGCTCACTCTCAACGACGAACCCAACTCCTTCGCCCGCATCTCCCCGCCCGTCGACGGCGGCAACGCCCTCCTCCGCCAGGGCATCCACGCCAAATACTGCCGCGTCGACATCAGCATTCCCGTCTCCCGCCTGAAGGTCGGCGCCAACACCTTCACCTTCGGCTTCAGCGGCTCCGACCAGTCGACGCATGTGATGTATGACTACCTGCGGCTCGAGTTGCCCGCCTTTCCGCCGCCGCCGCCCTCTTCGGGCCGGACCGTCACCTGGAAGGGAGGCGCCACCTCCGGCTCCAACACCTGGGACAACGGCGCTACCTCCGCCTGGACCAACGCCGCCACCTCGGCCGCGACCTCGTTCGGCACCGGCGACAAGGTGGTTTTCGACGACACCGGCTCCAACGCCACCGGCCTTAACCTGGCCGCGGCGGTCGAGCCGGAGAAAGTGACGGTTTCAGGCGCGAAAAACTACACCCTCGCCGGCCTCGGCGAACTACGGGGTCAGATGAGCCTGGTCAAATCGGGTTCCGGGACCTTCACCCTTACCCCCGCCTCGCTCACCCTCGCGGGCGGCGTCACCACCGCCGGGAGCCCGGTCGTCGACGTGACGAGCACCACGGGCGCGCTGCCCGGCCTGCTCGTCGCCGGCGCCGGCATACCCGACGGCACGCGTATCCAGACCGTGGATTCGGCCACCCGGATCACCCTTTTCGACAACGCCACCGCGACCGGCTCCGCGCTCGCCCTCACGGTCGGCGGTCGCAACACCTTCGCCGGCGTCACCACCATCACCGGCGGCGCGATCGCCTTCGGGAGCGATTCCGCCAACACCAACGGCCTCGGCACGAGCGACGTGAGCCTCCAGGGCGGCGCGCTCACCATGTATACGCGGTCCAACAACCCGGTGAGCAGCACCGGCGCCTGGAACATCGACGTCCCCTCCGGCCAGACCGGCACCCTCAACGTCGGCTGGCGCTGCACCCTGACCGGCAAACTCACCGGCGGCGGCGTGCTGAACTACGCGCTGCCCGACGGCTCCGTCCGCGCCGATCTCAAGGGCGACTGGTCCGGCTTCACCGGCCGGATCAATGCCATCGCGCCGGCCGGCAAGGTCGCCGACTTTCGCATGGCGCTCGACTACTCGTGGCCCGGCCTGCCCGCCGCCGCGCTCAACCTCGGCGCCGGCGTCACCGCCCACTACCCGGGCATCCTCAACTCCGGCCTCGGCACCTTCGTGAGTCTCGGCGAACTCTCCGGCCCGGGCGGTTTGAAGGGGGGCAACACCGGTGGCCGGCAGATCACCTACCGTATCGGCGGATTAAACACCGACGCGACCTACGCGGGGGCGATCTCGGAACAAGCCAACGGTCTCACCAATCTCGTCAAGGTCGGCGCCGGAACGTGGACCTACTCCGGCGCCGCCGCCATCAACGGGTCCCTGGACGTGCAGGCCGGGGCGTTGCGCCTCGTCGGCTCCCTCGTCGCCTCCGCCGCGTCCGTCACCGAGATCGAGGATTCCGCCGCGCTCGCGCTGGCCGGCGGCTCCCACGCCGCCGGCACGGTTCATGTCGGCTCCGGCGGCACGCTCTCCGGCTACGGAACGCTCACCGCCGCCGTGGTCAACGACGAGACCGTCGCCGTATCCGGCGGCGTGCTCTCCGTCTCGGGCGACTTCACGCACAACGCCGCCGTCTCCGTCGCCGGCGGATCCCGGCTGTCGGTGACCGGCGTCTACACCGGCGCCGAAACCGCGATCTGGCGCGCCGGACTCCTTTCCGATTCCGCGGCGACCGACGCGCTCGGCGCCGTGGTCGCCGGCACCGCCGCGCTCGGCCCCGGCGCGACCCTCGACCTCGATTTCGCCTCGGTCGGCTCGACCGTGAACTTCGCCTCCGCCTTCTGGACGACCGCCCGCTCCTGGCCCGTGCTCTCGGCCGGCTCCGTCTCGGGCACGCTCGCCCTCGGCTCGGTCGGCGCCGATTCGCTCGGCCGCGCCGCCTCCGCCTACGGCGCCTTCTCCCTTTTGAACACCACCGCCGGCGCAACGGTCGTGTGGACCCCGCTCACCGTCTTCGAGCGCTGGCAAATCCAATGGTTCGGCTCGACCGGCGCGCCGGCGGCCGCCTCCACCGCCGACCCCGACGGCGACGGCCAGACCAACGCCACCGAGCAGATCGCGGGCACCGATCCCACCGACCCGCGCTCGTATTTCGTCCTGTCCATTTCATCCGTGTCGGGAGCCTTGCAACTCTCCTGGCCCGCCGTCCCCGGCCAGACCTACGCGGTGCAGGCGTGCGACGATCTCGCCGCCGGTCCCTGGGTCGCCTCGGGCAATCTCACCGCCACGACCTCGACCGCGAGCTTCGCGCCGCCCGCTACCGCCTCGCCCCGGCGTTTTTTCCGCGTCGTCACCCCCGCGCCCTGACCTTTCGCCTTTCGCCGTCCCAGCCACCCGTCCAGACTGCGCACCGCATGCCCGACGAACGCGAATCGCCCGACGCCCCGCGCCAGCAGCAGAAGAAGCCCGCCTTCCCGGTCGGCGACGCCCTGCGCGCCTACCTGCGGCGGACGCGTCGCGAGCGCGAGTTGCCCGTCACCTACGAACGGCTGCGGCGCTTCACCGACAGCGTGCCCCTCTCCGACCCGCGGGGCAAACCATCGCTCTGGGAAAGCGTGTTCTACGACCGGCTCGACATGCAGGCGCTGCATGAGGACCTTAAACGCGTCTACGCCATCCTGCGCGTGGACGGCGACCTCTCGGTCATGCAGCACCTTTACATCGACCGGATCGATTTCTGCGCCTTCGGCAACTCCGCCCCCTTCCGCGTCCGCATCGTCAACGCCTACAACGACAATCCCGACCACTTTTACGTCAAACGCGGCGACGCCTCGCGCATCTACGGCCTCGAGCTCGAACACCTGCTCTCGCCCAACCGTCTCAACTTCCTCACCTGCGGCGGCACGCTGGTGGAGGAGCACATCGCCGGCATCCCGGGCAACGAGTTCATCGACCGCTGGCTGCAAAGCCCCGAGATCCGCCCGGTGCGCCCCGCGAAGGAGTTGGTCAAATTCAACGAACGCTGCTTCGTGCGCCTGCTCGGCGACATGCGCGCCTACAACTTCGTCGTGGTGGTGACGCCGGACTTTGAGGACGCGCAGATCCGGGTGC
>JAIXVP010000354.1 GCA_027482905.1 Opitutaceae bacterium | reverse complement strand
CGGGGCGGGCGGACAGGGTCGGCATGAGGCTGGTGTCGCGCGCGGGTTTTTTCGCGGCGGCGGTGCTGCGTTCGGCCTGCGCGGCGCGGGCGGCGGCGGCTACCTCCGGATCGGGATCGGCGAGGGCGTCGGTGAGCAACTCGTCGGCGGCGTTTGGGTGGCGCACGGCGGCGAGGCGGACGCGCGGGACGGGATCGCGCACGAAGTCGTAGAGGTCGGCGCGGCGCCAGGCGTGGCCGCGGACGGCGAGGGCGCGGATGGCGGGGAGTTTGTCCTTGGCCAGCAGCGCGGCGGTCTCGGCGTCGAGGCCGGCGAGGGCGCGGTCCTGGGCGGCCCAGTGGCGGCGGAAAACGGGGCTGCGGGCGACGAGCAGGGCGGCGAGGGCGGGGTCGAGGGTCTCGCGGTAGGCGAGGGCGGCGAGCACGGCGGGGCGGCGGGTGGCGGCGACGCCCTGGATCAGGTCCTCGGCCACGGCGGGGTTGCCGGCGAGGGCGACGCAGGCGGGTTCGTCGGCGAGGTCCACGAAATAGGCGGCGATGCCGGGGTCGAGGCGCGGGTGGGCGGCGAGGGCCGAGCGCACGGTGGGGTCGGGGTCCTGGGCGAGCAGGCGTTGGAGGGCGCGGGGCAGGGCGGGACGGGCGGCGACCCAACGGCGTTCGTCCGGGGTGCCGGCGGTGAGGAAGTGGAGGAGATCGACCTCGTCGGGTTCGGCGCGGTCGCGGGCGGCGCGGCGCACGGACGCGTGGGTGCACTGGAGGAGGAGGCGCTCGGCGGGCTCGGGCAGGGAGCGGCGCCGGAGCAGGGCAAGTTGGATGTCCTCCTCATCCGAGGCGGCCCAACCGGAGGCGGTTTCGTCCTCGGCGGGGGCGGCGGCGGCGGTCTGGAGGCGCACGACGGCGCTGTCGTCGATCGCGAGCACGAGGGCGGCGGGCGCGGCGAGGGAGGAAAGGCCGGCGAGGGCAAGGCGCACGGAGGGATCGGGATCGCCGGCGAGCAGGGCCTGCTGGGGCAGGCGGAGGGCGGAATTGGTGGCTAGGGCGCGGCGAACGGTGGCGTCGGGATCGTCAACCAGGGCGAGGAGTTCGCGGGCGGGCAGCTGGGGGTGGAGGGCGGCGTGGGCGCGGACGGAGGCTTCGGCGTGGGTTGCGAAGGTGATCAGCAGGTGGGGCGGGGTGCGGGGGTTGGTCGCGACGTGCGCGAGGATCTCCGGCGAAGGGTCGCGGGCGGCGAGGTTTTCCAGCAGATGGCTGGGGGCGAGGGGATAGGCGGCGACGAAGGCGAGGGCCTCGGGGGCCTCGGCGGGAGGCAGCTCGGCGAGGGTCTGGAGGAGGGTCGAGGGCAGCGGCGGTTTGCGCAGGGCCTGGGCGGTGCGGCGCACGCCGTCGCGACGGATGCGTTCGAGGAGGCTGGCGGGCGTGATTGATTCGGGGGGCACGGTGGCGGAGGCGAGCGGGTGGGACAGCGGAATCGGGGGCGGTTAATCCAGATGCAGGTCGCCGGGTTGGACGTAGATTTCGCGGGGGTTGGTGCCGACCTGGGGGCCGATGAAGCGGCGTTTTTCCATCTCGTCGATCAGGCTGGCGGCGCGGTTGTAGCCGATGCGCAGGCGGCGTTGTAGGTAGCTCGTGCTGGCGCGGCCGTGGGCCGCGATGATCTCGAGCGCCTCCTTCACTAGCGGGTCGAGACCGGAATGGGTCTCGCTGTCGCCGAGCACGTCCTCGCCGCCGCCGGGGGCGTCTTCGGCGCGGAGCTCGACGCGATAGCGCGGGGCGAGTTGGGCCTTCAGGGACGATACGATCTGCTCGACCTCGGCGTCGTCCACGAAGGGGGCTTGGAGACGTTGCAGGCGACCGAGGCCGGGCGGGCTGTAGAGCATGTCGCCGCGGCCTTGCAGCGCTTCGGCGCCCTTGCCGTCAAGGATGGTGCGGGAATCGATCTGCGAGGAAACCTGGAAGGCCACGCGGGTGGGGAAGTTGGCCTTGATCACGCCGGTGATGACGTTCACCGACGGGCGCTGGGTGGCGAGGATGGTGTGGATGCCGACGGCGCGGGCCATCTGGGCGAGGCGGGCGATGGGCGTCTCGACCTCCTGCGCGGCGGTCATCATCAGGTCGGCGAGTTCGTCGATGATCAGAACGACGAACGGGAGTTTCGCAAAACCTTCGGCGGCGGCGCGGGCGTTGTAACCAGCGAGGTTACGAACGTTTTTTTCCGACAAGGTTTCGTAGCGGCGCTCCATCTCGCGCACGAGCCACTTGAGGGCCTGGCAGGCCTGCTTCGGGTCGGTGACGACGGGGTGAATCAGGTGGGGCAGGTCGCGGTAGATGGCGAACTCGACGATCTTCGGGTCGATCAACACCAGCTCCAGCTCGTCGGGGCGGAAGCGGTAAAGGAGGGAGAGGATGATGTTGCTGATGCAGACGGATTTGCCGGAGCCGGTGGCGCCCGCGATGAGGGCGTGGGGGGCCTTGGCGAGGTCGCAGATCACGTGGCGGCCGGTGATGTCCACGCCGAGCACGATGGGCAGGTCGGCGCGGGACTCGCGCCAGGCGGCGGACTCGAACGCGGCGCGCAGGGCGAGGGGGACGGACTTGCGGTTGGGAATCTCCACGCCGACGAAGCTCTCGCCGGGGATGGGGGCCTGGATGCGCACGGCGTTGGCGGACAGGGCGAGCGCGAGGTTTTTTTCCAGGGCGGCGATGGACTCGACGCGCACGCCGAAGCCCGGTTTGACGCGAAATTGGGTGACGCGCGGGCCAACGACCGAGTCGTAGACGAAGGCGTCCACCGCGAAGCTATCGAGCGTGGTTTGGAGGAGCTTTTTGTTGGTCTCGATCTCGTCGGCCGGGACGAGTTCCTGTTCGGCGGCGGAGGCGGGGCGGAGCAGATCGAGCGACGGGAAACGGTAGGCGGCGAGGTCTTCAGGGGCGAAGGGTTCGGGCGCAGGGGCCGGCGAGTTGGGAGCGGGGAGCGGGTAGCTCGGAACGGGGAGGGCGGCGTCGGGCGTCTCGGCGTCGGCGGGGCGGCCGATGGCGGCGATGTCGGCCTGGCGGTCGCGCGCGTTTTGGCGGAGCGAGGCGAGGTGATCGAGGGCGTCCTCCAGGCGGTCGCGGTGGCGGGCCTGGAGCTTGATGCGTTCCTCCCGGCGGGCGGCGAGCTCCTCGTGCCACTGGGCGAGCAGGCGGTGATCTTCGGCGAGGGCGGCGTCGGCGCGGGCGACCGACCCGGCCGCGACGGGGGCGGCGGGGGAGGGCGGTGGCGGGGGTGTCGGAGACGTGGCCGGCATGCGGGGCGGTGAGGACAGGCGGGAGGGAGGGGCGATGCAATCCCCGGACGGTAAGATTTTTCGCGGCGCGCGGCGGGGCTTGCGGTCGGGACGGTCGCCGACCTTGCTCACCCGTTCCATGCCGCCCGCGAACCCCCGCGTCGAATGCTGAGTCTGCGTCACATCGCCAAAACCTACCCGGGCGCGAGGGCCTTGCGCGGCGTCGAGCTGGAGCTGCGCGCGGGCGAGGTTCACGCGCTGCTGGGCGAGAACGGGGCCGGCAAAAGCACCTTGATCAAGATCGCCAGCGGCGTGGTGCAGCCCGATCCGGGCGCGGAGATCCGCCTCGGCGAAACCATGGTCGAGCACGCGACCCCGCGCCGCATGCAGGAACTCGGGCTCGCGGTGGTTTACCAGAACCCGACGCTGTTTTCCGAACTCTCGGTCGCGGAGAACCTGCTGCTGGGCGAGGACGGTCCGGTGATTTCGTGGCGGCGGCGGGCGGCGCGGGCGCGGGAAATGTTGGCGCGCATCGGCGCCGAGCTCGACGTCGAGCGGCCGGTCGGGACCCTGCGCATGGCGGAGAAACAGTTGCTCGAAATCGCCCGGGCGCTGGGCCGGAAGGCGCGCGTGCTCATCTTGGACGAGCCCACCGCGTCGCTGGCCCAGCAGGACGCCGACCGGCTGCTCGAACTGGTGGAGAAGCTCCGCGCCGAGGGCGTGGCCATCCTCTACATCACACACCGCCTGGAGGAGGTCCTGCGCATCGCGGACCGTTTCACCGTGCTGCGCGATGGCGCGTGGATCGGCGTCTACCCGCGGGCCGAGGTGGACCGCGCTCGGCTCATCCGCCTGATGGCGGGGCGCGAGCTGGCGGAGATGTTTCCCAAGGCCGGCGCGCGGATCGGGGAGGTGGTGCTGGAGACGCGCGGGGTCGGTCACGCCCCTTCCGGGGTGCGAGATATCAGCCTCAGCGTGCGGCGGGGGGAGATCCTCGGGTTGGCCGGGCTGGTTGGCGCGGGGCGGACGGAGTTGGCGCGGGTGTTGTTCGGCCTGGCGCCGGCGACCGAGGGCGAGATCCGGGTCGACGGGCGGCCGGCGCAGATTCGCGAGGTGGGCGACGCGCTCGCGCTTGGCATCGCCTACGTGCCGGAGGACCGCAAGGAGCACGGGGTGGTGGAGGCGCTGCCCATCGTGGAAAACATCTCGCTGGCGGTGCTGCGCCGGCTGGGCGGGGCGTGGCTCGACGAGGCCGCCGAGGAGAAACTCGCGGGCGAACTCTCGACGCGCCTGGGGGTGAAGGCGGCCTCCATCCATGTCGCGGCGGGCACGCTATCCGGCGGCAATCAGCAGAAGGTGGCGCTCGCCCGTTGGCTCGCGACCGCGCCGCGCGTGCTCATCCTCGACGAACCGACCCAGGGCATCGACGTCGGCGCGAAGGCCGAGATCCACCGGCTGATGGGCGAGTTGGTGAAGGACGGGCTCGCCATCATCCTCATCTCGTCGGAGCTGCCCGAACTGCTCGGACTGGCGGACCGCATCGCGGTGCTGCGGCGCGGGCGATTGGCTGGCGTTCTGCCGGCGGGCGAGGCGACGCGCGAGGCCGTGCTGCACCTCGCGATGGAAGGGGGCGGCGCGTGAGGGAGTTGCTCAAAAAACATCCGCGCGAGGCGGCCCTGCTGGCGGCCATCGCGGTGCTGTTTCTCCTGCCCCTGGGCGGGGTGGACGGATTCTATTCGGCGGGAAATCTGCGCAATCTGGCGATCGACAACCTGCCGGTGCTGCTCGCGGCCGCCGGCATGACGGTGGTGATCGTGGCGGGGCAGATCGACATCTCCATCGGCTCGCAATTCGTGGCCGGGGGCATCGCGGCGGGCTTGCTGGCCAAGGCCGGCTGGCCGATGCCGGCGGTGGCGGTGGCGACCCTGGCGCTGGGCGCCCTGCTCGGGGCGCTGAACGGCGTGCTTGTCACGGTGGCGCGGATACCGGCCATAATCGCCACCCTCGCCGCGATGGTGCTGCTGCGCAACGGCGTGCTGCGGGCGACGGGCGGCGACTGGATCCAGGATCTGCCGGTCGGTTTCCAGTGGTTCTGCCTGGCGCCGACGTCGGCCCCGGTGATCTACCTCGGGGTGGCGGGCGCGGTCTTCGCGGTGGCGGCGTGGGCGCTGCGGCATACGGCGGCGGGGCGGGCGTTTTACGCGGTGGGCTGCGACCACGAGGCCTCGCGGCGGGTCGGTCTCAACCCGGCGCGGCGGGTGGTGGCGGCCTTTGTCGTCCTTGGCGTGGCGACGGCGGCCGCGGCGTTGTTCAACTACACCCGCTACCCGACCATCGAGACCAACGGCGGGCTCGGCTTCGAGTTGAAGGTCATCGCGGCGGTGGTGGTGGGCGGGACGGCG
>JAIXVP010000096.1 GCA_027482905.1 Opitutaceae bacterium | reverse complement strand
GTTTTGCTCGTCCTATCGCTCGGCGCGCCGGTCCTCGCCCAACCGCTCGCACCCGACGACGACGGCCTCAATCTCCGTTTCGCCAACGGCATCGCCGCCGTGGTCGAGTCGAAGGTCATCACGGTGGACGACATCCGCCGCGAGCTCGCCCCCATCCTCCCCCAGATCCGGCGCGACTCCCGCAACCAGCAGGAATTTTCCCAAAAACTCGAGAAAGTGCAGGACGAGATCATCCGCAATCTAGTGGACCGCGCCCTGATCGTGAAAGATTTCCGCAAGGACGAGAAACGCCAGATCCCCCAGAGCTACATCGACAACGCCATCTCCGAGCAACTCACCACCCAGTTCGAGGGCGACCGCGCCCGCTTCCTCGCCTACCTGAAGTCACGCGGCTTCACCCTCCGCGACTACCGCAAAGAGGTCGAGGAGGACATCATCTACGGCTACATGCGCGGCCAGCAGCGCAAGAGCCTCAACGTCGTCAGCCCCGCCAAGGTCGAGGCCTACTACGCCGCCAACCAGGAACGTTTTCATCAGGAGGAACAGGTCCACCTCCGTCTCATCCAGCTCAACCGCGCCGAGCTCTCCGACGCCGACCTCCTCGCCAAGGCCACCGAGATCACCGCCAAGTTCAAGGCCGGCGCCAAATTCGAGGACCTCGCGAAGGAATACACCGACGACGCCCGCAAGGCCAAGGGCGGCGACTGGGGCTGGCAAAAACGCGCCGACCTCAAACCCGAGTTCAGCGACCCGCTCTTCGCCCTCGCCGCCGGTGAGGTCAGCGCTCCCATCGTGCAACGCGAGGGCGTCTACCTGCTCTACGCCGAGGAACGGAAGGCCGCCGGCACCCCGCCCATCACCGAGGTCCGCGAACAGATCGAGACCACCCTGGCCCAGCAGATGACCCGCGAGTCCCAGGACAAATGGCTGGAGCGCCTGCGCAAGGGCGCCTACGTGCGCCTCTATTGATCCGCCGCCGGCCACCGTCACTCCTCTCACCCGGCCCGACCCGCCAAGCGCGTGTCGGGCCGCTTTATGTCGTCCCTCCGCGACGATTTACGCCCTGCGCCCGCCAACAAATGCATAGCGGGTTTTGCACGTCTGATTTATCTTGGGACTCTATTCCGCGCCCCTCCCGCACCGTCCGGAAACGCCTCCCATGCCACTCCCCTTCCCCTCCCTCAACGCCGCCGAAGCCGCCGCCCTGATCCCGCACGGCGCCACCGTCGCCTTCGGCGGTTTCACACCCGCCGGCACGCCCAAGGACATCCCCGCCGCCCTCGCCGTGCGCGCCGTCGCCGAGCACGCCGCCGGCCGTCCCTTTCAAATCGGCATCATCACCGGCGCCTCCACCGGCCCCTCCCTCGACGGCGCCCTCGCCCGGGCCGACGCCATCAGCTTTCGCACCCCCTACCAATCCGATCCCGACCTGCGCAAAGCGATCAACACCGGGCGCGTCCGCTTCTTCGACCTGCACCTGAGCCAGGTCGCCCAACACGTCCGCACCGGCGCCCTCGGCCCCGTGCACTGGACCGTCCTGGAGGCCTCCGACCTCACGCCCGACGGCCGCGTCGTCCTGACCAGCGGCGTCGGCGCCGCGCCCACCTTCGCCCGCTGCGGCGAACGCATCCTCATCGAACTGAACTCCCGCCACCCCTCCACCCTCTGCGGCCTGCACGACATCTACGAACCCGTCGACCCACCCCACCGGGGCGAAATCCCCCTTTACGACGTCTCCGACCGCATCGGCCAACCCTGGCTCCAACTCGACCCCACCAAGATCGCCGGCGTGGTCGTCACCCACCGCGAGGATGAAACCGGCGCCTTCGCCGCGCCCGACGCCGTCACCACCCGCATCGGCGAAAACGTGGCCGACTTCCTCGCCGCCGAGCTCCGCTCCGCCCGCATCCCGACCGAGTTCCTCCCGCTTCAGTCCGGCGTGGGCGACATCGCCAACGCCGTCCTCGGCGCCCTCGGCGCACACCCGGAGATCCCGCGCTTCTCGATGTATTCCGAGGTGCTCCAGGACGCCACCCTCGCCTTGCTCCGCGCCGGCAAGTTGAAGTTCGCCAGCGGCTGTTCGCTCACCCTCAGCCCGCCCGCGCTCAAGGCCCTCTACGCCGACCTGGCCGACCTCCGCTCCCGCCTCGTGCTCCGCCCGCAGGAAATCAGCAACAACCCCGAGATCGTCCGCCGCCTCGGCATCATTTCGGTGAACACCGCCATCGAGGCCGACCTGCAGGGCAACATCAACAGCACCCACCTCTTCGGCCAGACCCTGATGAATGGTATCGGCGGCTCGGGTGACTTCACCCGCAACGCCCACCTCTCGATCTTCACCTGCCCCTCGCTCCAGAAGGGCGGGAAAATCAGCACGCTCGTGCCGCACGTCACCCACGCCGATCATAGCGAGCACTCGGTCCAGGTCATCGTCACCGAGCACGGCGTGGCGGACCTGCGCCGCCTCGACCCCCGCCAACGCGCCGAACGCATCATCGCGAAGTGCGCCCACCCGGATTTCCGCGAAGACCTGCGCCGCTATCTCGCCCTTTGCCGCGAGGGCCACGAACCCTTCGCCTTCGAACACGCCTTCGCCTTCCACCGCCGCTTCCAGCAAACCGGCGACATGCGCGGCGCCTTCACCGCGTAGCACCCTTAAGGCTATCGTTTCCCGCGCCTTCGTCTTTCGGATTTTTTCCGTTGCTCGGATTTCTGCACCGCGCACGGCGCGGCCCGGCTCAGCGTCCGCGCCGCAGGTGCAGCAACTCGACCTTGAGCGTGCGTTTTTGGACCTCGTCGTAATCCACCACCGCGCCCGAGATGCGCACGTCGCCCTCCGCGACCTCCAGCTTGCGCGGCATGCCGTCGAGGAAGCGCTCCACCACCGGCTTGATCTCGCGCCCTAGCACGGAGGCATAGGGCCCGGTCATGCCGACGTCGCACATGAAACCCGTGCCGCCCGGCAGCACGCAGGCGTCCGCCGTCGGCACATGAGTGTGCGTGCCGAGCACCGCCACCGCCCGCCCGTCGAGGTGCCAGCCCAGCGCGATTTTCTCGCTCGTCGCCTCCATATGCGCCTCGACGAAAAACCCGTCCGCCTCCGCCGCCAATTTCCGCAGCATCGTGTCGGCACCGATGAACGGGCACTCCGCCTTCAAGCCCATAAAAGTCCGCCCCAGCACGGTAAACACCGCCAGCCGGAACCCCTTCACGTTGACGATCACGTGATCCGACCCTGGGCACGCGCCGGGCAGGTTGGCCGGTCGGCAGACCTTCGGGAAATCGTCGATCTCCACCTCCCAGCCGCGCTGGTCCCACACGTGGTCGCCCAGCGTGATCGCATCGACCCCGCTCTGGAGCAGACCCTTGGCGATGCCGCCGTTGATGCCCGCGCCCGCCGCCGCGTTTTCGCCGTTGGCGATGACCGCGTCGAGCTTCAGCTCGGACCGCAAACGCGGCAGCCGCTCCATCAACATCTCCCGCCCGGGCCGTCCGACGATGTCGCCGACAAATAGGATTCTCAACATCCGCGCACCGTGCGGCCCGCCCGGCCCGCGTCCAAGTCTAAACCCGCCGCAAACGCCGCCCGCGAATGCTCACGCCCCGAGGTCGTGCGGGCGCGGGGTCGCGGCCTCGTCCGCCGTCACCGGCGTGGCGGTCAGGGGATAGCGGAAGGTCCGGCCCTCGTAGTTGCGGAACACCGCCGCCTCGCCGTCGAGTTTCTCCAGATATTCGGGATTCATCGGCACCTTCCCGCCGCCGCCCGGCGCGTCGATGACATACTGCGGAATGGCGTAGCCGGTGGTGTGGCCGCGCAGCGCCTGGATGATCTCCAGCCCCTTGCGGACATCGACCTTGAAGTGCGCTCCACCGGTGATGAGGTCCATCTGGTAGAGGTAGTAGGGCCGCACCCGCATGCGCAGCAGACGGTGGACGAGCGCCTTCATGACGTCCGCGTCGTCGTTCACCCCGCGCAGGAGCACGGACTGGTTGCCCAAGGGCACGCCCGCGAAGCTCAGCCGCTCGCAGGCCGCCTTCAGCTCCGCCGTCGCCTCGCGCGGGTGGTTGACGTGGATGCTCATCCAGATCGGCCCGTGTTTTTTGAAGATCTCACATAGCTCTGGCGTGATGCGCTGCGGCAGGAACACCGGGATGCGCGAGCCGATGCGGATGAATTCCACGTGCGGAATCGCCCGCAACCGCCCCAGCAGGTGGTCGAGCTTGCGGTCGCTCAACAGCAACGGATCGCCGCCCGAGAGCAGGACGTCGCGCACCTCGGGGTGGCTCTCGATGTAACGCAGACCCTGCTCGTATTCGGGATGGAAATTGTAGTCCTGCGCGTTGGAGACCAGCCGGCTCCGCGTGCAATACCGGCAATACGCGGCGCAGCGATCCGTGACCAAAAACAACACCCGGTCCGGGTAACGATGCACCAGACCCGACACCGGCGAGTGCTCGTCTTCACCCAACGAATCCAGCATCTCCTCCGCGTGCAGTTGGGTTTCGCCGCTGCGCGGAATCATCTGGAGGCGAATCGGGCAGTTCGGATCGTCCCGGTCGATGAGATTGAAAAAATACGGCGTGATCGCGAGGGCCAGCTTCTGGCTGGCGAAAAGCACGCCGGCCCGCTCGTCGGCCGTGAGGGTCATGTAGCGCTCCAGTTCCTCCAGCTTGGTGATGCGGTTCTTGAGCTGCCACGCCCAGTCGTTCCAGTCGCTCGCCGGGACATGTTGCCAAAGCCCCTGCCCCTCGAACCAGACGGCGCGATCTTCCGTGTATGCCATGATTTTGTCCCGCACCCTGCCCGACCGCGCGCCTCTGTCAAACCACGCGCCGCTTCCGCCACCACGCCGCGACCGCCCCGGTCGCCACCCCCGCCAGCTCCACCGGCCGCACCCACGCCGGATG
>JAIXVP010000010.1 GCA_027482905.1 Opitutaceae bacterium | reverse complement strand
TGGCTGGAGGAGAATGAGGGCCTGGCCCGCCGCGCCACGCGGGTGATCCTGCGCGCCCAGGCGCTGCTGCTGGATGACCGGGAGGTCGCGACCGCGACGCTCCGCCGCCTCTATCCCGAATTGCCGGCGGAGGTGACGGCCCAGGTCGCCGCCGGGCTGCCGGACCGGCTGAGCCGGGATGGCATCTACACGCGCGACGAGATCACCCGCCTGCAGGATGACCTGATCGCCACCGACCCCAGCATCCGCCCCCAGCCCTATGAGGTCGTGATGCCGACGCGCCTGTTGCAGGCCGCCCGCTGAACGCGCCCGGAGAGATCGCCATGCCCCGCCAGCACATCCGCCTCGGCTTCTCCATCTGGGCCACAGGCTTCCACCCCGCGGGGTGGCGCCTGCCGGAAGCCCGCGCCGATGGCACCTTCGACCCCGCCTTCCTGAAGCGCACCGCGCTGCTGAGCGAGGCCGCAAAGCTCGACTTCTACTTCATTGGGGACCGCGTGGTCGGCCTGCCCGAACAGCAGACCGAACACCCGAACCTCGTGCTGCGGCCGGAGGCGCTGACGCTCGCCGGCTATGTCGCCGCGATCACGGAGCGGATCGGCGTGGTCGCGACGGTGAACACGACCTACGCCCATCCCTTCAACGTCGCCCGCGCCACCGCCACGCTCGACCACCTCTCCGGCGGCCGCATCGCGCTGAACGTGGTGACGGGGCGGGACCCGGAGGCCGCGGCCAATTTCGGCCGCGACGCCCATTGGGGCACCGACCAGCGCTTCGACAGCGCCACCGAATTCACCGAGATCATCCACCAGCTCTGGGACAGCTGGGAGGATGGCGCCCTGGTGGCGGAGAAGGATCGCGGCCGCTTCCTGGACCAGGACCGCGTGCACCGCATCGATTTCCGCGGCGAGCAGTTCCAGGTCGCCGGCCCCCTCAACATCACGCGCCCGCCGCAGGGCCAGGTGCCGATCCTGACGGCGGGGGAGAGCGAGCGGTCGAAGGAATATGGCGCGCGCTACGCCGACATCCGCTTCGGCCATGCGCTGCAGCTCGGCAAGGCCAAGGCCTATTACGCCGACATCAAGGGCCGCCTGGCCAAGCATGGCCGCGCGCCGGACAGCCAGTCGCTGGTCTGCGGCATCGCCTACTACGTCGGCGGGACCAAGGCGGAGGGCCACGCCCTGTATCGCCGCGTGCAGGAGTTGACAGTGGCGCCGCCCAACCTTTCGCCGCTGGCCGCCGCGCTGGGCGTGGACCTCTCCGCCGAGCGGCCCGATGCCTGGATAGCCGAGGTCCCGGCGCTGGCCGCGCTGCCGCCCGATGCCGCCGCCATCATCGAACAGGCGAAGCTCTCCTACGGCGATGACCGTATCACGCTGCTCGACGTCTTCCGCACCTGGCGCCGCAGCCGCGGCGGTGCGGAGGTCGTGGGCGGGCCGAAGGAGGTCGCGGATTATTTCGAGACGTGGTTCCACGAACGCGCCGCCGACGGCTTCATCCTGTTCCCGCCGACCATGCCGGGCGCGTTGGAGGCCTTCACGACGCATGTGGTGCCCGAACTGCAGCGCCGCGGGCTGTTCCGGCTTGAGTATGAGGGCGCGACCTTCCGGTCCCACTTCAACCTGGCCTGGCCGGAGAACCGCCACGCCGCCGCGCGCCGCCTGCGGCAGGAGGTCGCCTGATGGCGCGCGACCAGGTCTTCGTCAACGCAGCCGACCTTGCGGCGCTGCTTCAGGCGCAGCTCGCGCCCGTGCTGCTGGATGTGCGCGTGCCCGGGGAGGATGTCGATGGCCGCGCGGATTACCGCGCGGGCCACATCCCCGGCGCGGTCTTCGTGGACCTCGCGACCGAACTCGCGGATGACCCTGCCGGGCCGGCCGGCCGGCGGCCACTGCCGCGCGTCGAGATCCTGCAACGCGATGCGCGGCGCTGGGGCATTCGCCAGGGCGGCCGCGTGGTCGTCTATGATGACAGCAAGGGCCAGCGGGCCGGGCGCGCCTGGTGGGTGCTGCGCTGGGCGGGCATCGCCGATGTCCGCATCCTGGATGGCGGCCTCGCCGCCTGGATCGCCGCCGGCGGCGCCGTGACGCGCGACATCCCGCTGCCCGATCCCGGCGACGTCACGCTCTCCGCCGGCCAGCTGCCGACCGTCTCGGTCGATGAAGCCGCGGCGCTGGCGCGGGAGGGTGCGCTGCTGGATGCGCGCGGCGCCGCGCATTACGCGGCCGGCCACATCCCGGGCGCGCTGAGCGTGCCGACCAGCGGCAACCTTGGCCCCGATGGCCATTTCCTGCCCGCGGCGGCGCTGCGCCAACGCTTCGCGGCGCTCGGCATCGATGGCGGCCAGCCTGTCGCCGTCTCCTGCGGCGGCGGCGTCTCCGCCGCGCACCAGATCGCGGCCCTCGCCAGCATCGGGATCGAGGCCGCGCTCTTCCCCGCCTCTTGGTCCGGCTGGTCCGCCGATCCGTCACGGCCCATCGCGACGGGGGAGGCTCGGGGATGAGCGCCTCCGCCCTGCCCTTCACCCTGTCGGCCAGTCCCGCCGCCCGGCTGCTGCGGGACCGGCTGATCCTCTTCGCCATCGTCATCGGCGCCTGGGAGTCGCTCGGCCTGCTCGGCGTGGATCCCATCTGGGTCAGCGCGCCGAGCCTGATCGCCGAACGCCTCTGGTCGCTGGCGCTGGCCGGCGATCTCTGGCGCCATGCCTCCCGCACCATCACGGAGGCGGGGCTCGGCCTGGCGCTCGCCTTCGCGGTCGGCGTGCCCATCGGCATCGCCATGGCGACCTACAAATATGCGAACAGCGTGGCGGAGCCGCTGGTCCTCGGCCTCTACAGCCTGCCCCGCGTGGCGCTCGCGCCGCTCTTCATCATCTGGTTCGGCATCGACCTCTTCTCCAAGGTCATGATGGCCTTCTCCACCGTGCTCTTCGTCTTCATGCTGAATGTGCATGAGGGTCTGAAGACCGTGGACCGGGACTTGGTGGACCTGTTCCGCACCATGCGCGCGCGGCGCGGCTTCATCACGCGGCGCGTGCTGCTGCCCTGGATCGTGCCCTGGATGATCGCGGGGCTCAGGCTCGGCGTCGGCCTCTCCCTCATCGGCGCGGTGGTCGGCGAACTCATCGGCGCCAGCGCCGGGCTCGGCTGGTACATCGAGCGTTCGGCCGGGCATCTCGACACCACCGGTGTCTTCACAGGCCTCGTCACCCTCATGGCCATCGCCATGGTCGGCAATGCCGCGGTCGCCGCGCTCGATCAACGCTTCTCCGGCTGGAGGAACCCCTGATGGATGGCTTCGAACGCGCGTCGCAGGGCGTGACGCTGACGCCGCCCAAAGTCGCGGTCCGTGGCCTCGACATCTCCTTCCCGGGCCAGGAGGGGGCGCCTGTGACGGTGCTGGAGGGCCTCGACCTCGAACTCGCGGCCGGCGAATTCCTGGCCATCGTCGGCCCCTCCGGCTGCGGCAAATCGACGCTGCTGCGCGTGGTCTCCGGCCTGCTCGCGCCCTCCGGCGGGCAGGTGCTGGTGGATGGCGTGGCGGTCACCGCGCCGCCGCCACAGGTGGGCTTCATGTTCCAGCGGGACACGCTGCTGCCCTGGGCGAGCGTCTTCGACAATATCGCGGTCGGCGCAGAGCTTGCCGGGCGGTCGAAGGCGGTGATCGCCCGGCGCGTGCCGGAACTCATCGCCTTCCTGCGCCTGACAGGGTTCGAGCGTAACCTGCCCCACCAGCTTTCCGGCGGCATGCGCCAGCGCGTGGCCCTCGGGCGGCTCCTGGCCTATGAGCCCGAGCTGTATCTGATGGACGAGCCCTTCGGCGCGCTCGACAGCCAGACCAAGACGGTGATGGGCCGGGAGCTTCTGCGGGTCTGGGCCACGCATCGCCGCTCCGTCATCTTCGTCACGCATGACATCGAGGAGGCGGTGACGCTGGCCGACCGCGTCGTGGTCCTTTCGCAGCGCCCGGGCCGCATCAGGCTCGACCTGCCCATCACCTTGCCACGGCCGAGGGACGGGCGCGCCTTGCGCGGCACGCCGGAATTCGGCGCGTTGTGCAGCGAGGTATGGGCAGCGCTGGACCTGGCGCCGGCCTGACTCACCGGGCGCGCGAATGGCCAGCGCCACCCGTGCTGATAGGGCGACGTTCCACGCGCCTGAATCACGGGGAAAACGACAGCCATGGAGGCGCGCCGGCGCAGAAGGATATCGCTCCCGCCAATTGCCGCGTGCAAGCCGCAGCGGCTTCGGCAATGCTCCGCGCAACGAACCGGGTTGCGGGAGGATGAGTCCATGACACCAATAGCGCCGAAGCGCCGTGCCCTGCTCGCTGCGCTGTCCGCGACGCCCCTGCTGCCATCGATCGCACAGGCGCAGGCCGAGTGGCCCAACCGCCCGGTGCGGATCATCGTCCCCTCCGCCGCCGGCGGCGCAGCCGATTTCGTCGGCCGCACACTGGGCCGGTTCCTGGAGCCGCATCTCCGCCAGCCCGTCGTGGTGGACAACCGCGCCGGCGCCGGCGGCGTCCTGGGGACCGAGGCCGCGAAGCAGGCGGCGCCGGATGGCTACACCTTCCTGATCTCGACCAACTCCACCCATGCGGCGAACGAGTTCCTGTTCCGCCGCCTGCCCTACGACCCCGTGCGGGACTACGCCCATGTCGGCCTGCTCGGCACCTATCCCACCATCGCGGTCGTCTCCGCCGATGCGCCCTTCAGGACCATCCCCGCGCTGGTCGCGCATGCGCGGGCCAATGCGGGGCGCGTCTTCTTCGGCTACTACTCCTCCTCCTCCCAGGTTCCGTCGGCGCTGCTGCAGGCGCGGGCGGAGATCGACGTGACCGGCGTCTCCTACCGCAACATCACGCAGATCGTGCCGGATCTGATCAGCGGCCAGATCCAGTTCGCCTTCCTCGATGCGCTCTCCGCGGCGCCGGCGCTGCAATCCGGCCGCATCGCCCCCATCGCCGTCTCCGCTGCCCGCCGAACCTTACAGCATCCTGACCTACCCCTGGTCGCCGAGAGCATCCCGGGCTTCGTCGTTGAAGGCTGGTTCGGGCTGACGGCGCCCGCCGGCAC
>JAIXVP010000038.1 GCA_027482905.1 Opitutaceae bacterium | reverse complement strand
GGGAGGAGGCGGCCTCCGTTGCCTGGCTGGCGCAGGGCGGGCGGGCCGTGGCGGCCTTCGTCATGGCGGATGGGCTGCGGCCGGAGGCAACGCGGGCCGTGGCCTGGTTGCGGGCGCTGGGGGTGCGGCGGCTGGTGCTGGTGAGCGGCGACCGGGCGGCGGCGGCGGCCCCGGTGGGGCGGGCGCTGGGGCTGGATGCCGTGCTGGCCGGGCAGTCCCCGGCCGACAAGATCGGCACGGTGCGGGCGGAGGCCGCGGCGTCGCCGACGGCGATGGTCGGCGACGGGGTGAATGACGCGCCGGCGCTGGCGGCGGCCGATGTCGGGATTGCCATGGGCGCGCATGGCACGGCGGCGGCGGCGGAGGCGGGGGATGTGGTGCTGCTGGTGGACCGGGTGGACCGAGTGCCGGAAGCGATCGCGATTGCGCGCCGGGCGCGGGGGGTGGCGCTGCGGGCGATCTGGCTGGGGATGGGCCTCTCGGGCCTGGCGATGGCCGCGGCCGCGGCGGGGTATCTGGCGCCGCTGGCCGGGGCGCTGGTGCAGGAAGCCATTGATGTGGCTGCCATTTTATACGCGCTGAGCGCGCTGCGCCCGGGCCGGGGGGAGGCGGCGCCGGGGGGTGTGGCGGAGGGGTAGCGGGTGGGTTTTTGGGCGGATCGGGGTTTCGGACAAACTTTCTTCAGTTTCGGCTTTCGGACAAATTTCCCAGTTCGGCTTTCGGACAAATTCGCCGGCTTCGGGCGGGGGGCGGCGTGCGGGTGTGGTGGTGGGGAAGGACGCCGGGCCGGCTTCGGACAAAATCCCTCGGTCGCCCGAGGGGCGGGGGGATGGGGCGGATTTGCGGGGTCAAAGAGCGGGGTGGCGTAGGAATGAGAGCCTAGTTTGCGCCGGGTAGGCGGTGGAAGTCCAGGTGGGAGTGGGTGGGGCAGGAGCGCAGGCTGGAAGGGGTGGTTGAACTGCACTGGAAGCGAAAGCGCTGGGGCGCTACTCGATGTTGACGACGAAGAGACCCGAGCGCGCCAGCATTCTTCCGTCGCGTACGATGAAGCACTCGATGCCGTGAGACCCCGAGTAAAGCGTTCTTTCGTGCCTAACTAGGCTGCCCCTGGTCGCTTCGCCCTCGTGGAAGTCGCCCCGACGCCCTCCGGGTGCCAGAAGCGCTTCGTTGCCAGTGTTTGTGACCTGCCAATAGACCTTGAAGGGGCGCCGGATAGAGGTGACCGCTTCAAATGTGAGTTCGGCATGTTTCGGTAGAGCTCGGCCGCCCGATCCGAAGAGCTTCGGGCGGAAGCCCGCCCTTCTGTAGGCCGCTTTCACGATTTGCACTCGTCCTGACGAAGCGTCGGTCCACGGCACCGTTTTGTGATGCGGCGCGGATATAATGCCTTGGATGAGAGACGAGATGCCCGAACCGACGCTCGCAATTCGCGCCAGCGCGGTCGGCGGAACAGCATGGCGCCTGCTCGCAGCGCGCTGAACCAGACCTCGCCCAAGCCGCGGGGCGAGTGCCTCGACGATGCGCGCGGGGTCATTCCCACCGACTGCAGCTGCGAAGTCCTCGCGAGCCAGTCGGAGCCACCTGTAGAAGGCTTCGCGCCGCTCAGGATATTCCTCCCAGCGGTCGGCAAAGTTTTCACGCGGATCGGTCGGGTTGACGACCCAATACACAGTCTTTTCTATTCCGTCACGAAATTCGAGCCGTTTCTCGATGTGCTGGTCCATTCCAGCAAGGATTGATGAGAGCGCTTCAGAGATGCGCGCTTCGTGGCGATATGCCTTTGCCGCCAGTGTGGTTAGGATGATGGATATGGGCCGCTCGTCGGGCTGCTCGTCGAAAGTGACATCGCGATGCCGCTTCAAAATCTGGATCGCCTGCTGAAGTGGCGTCTTCACCTTGTAGTCGGGGATGTCCTCCGCCTTCGCGCCGATTGAAGCTGCAAGCACGGCCTTTCGCTCGGTGAGGATAACGCGCATGCGTTCAACGAACCACTTCGAGTAGGCCTTTGGATTGCTCGATGGCCAAGCCTCTGAGGTTACTCTGAAATTCGGATCGTCGCGATCCGTGATGGCGATTGCGGTGCCGGACCAAGCCGCGTCGAGCGTCCTTGCCTCAAGAAGCAGCTTCTGCCGGAGCCCGTCGGGCACCGCCGGTAGCAGGTCCATGTGGAACTGGGCGCCATCAGCGTAATCAAGGGTCCAGCAGCGGCGAGACTCCCCAGGTTCCGCCATGCTGTAGCGCTCGGCGTAGGCTTCGATCTCCTTGCCGAGCATTTCCTTTAGCTGCGCCTGAGTGATCTTGTCTTTGCCGAGGAGCACTTCGCAGACGATGTCGAGGTCGTAGTGTTCCTCGCTGTCCGCGGGTTTGGTCGCCGTCCCGAGACGAAACGAACCTTGTGGGTAGAGCTGGGGCTTGAATGGTCGGAGCGAGGACTCGGGACGCTCCAGCCAGTTGCCGACCGCCTTGTAGCGCCGCTCCGCAGCCTCATAACGCTCCCGTGGTATCTCCAATTCCGCAGCGAGATCCTCAAGGATCTCCTCGGCCATCCGCGTTGCGGTTAGCGGCATTCTGCCCACCAAATCGTTGCTAATAGCATATTATCACGGCCTCGCGATTCGCTGCAGGAGAACCGCCGTTGTTCTACGGGAACGAAATGCTGGTAGAGGTCTGGAAACTCGCGCTCCCCGCGGGCCGCCTCGGAGGCCCGCCGGCCGTCATGGCTGCTGGATCGGTAAAGGGATAGAGGAGATGACAAGCTCGGCCGGCTGGGCGAACGGTCTTCGTAGGGCTCTGGACTTGATCGTCGAATTGATCATTCGGAAACGATCGAATGGCCTTCGAGTTATGCGCTGCGGCGTACCTATCGTGCTCGCGTCGCTGGGTGGCTTGTCATTCACTGCGACGCGAGGCGACACGACCCTGTTTTTTGGAAGTGAAGTATGGTTTCCCCTGTCCATTGTCGGTCTGGTAATCGGCGCCTTGCTTCTGGCATTCGGCGGCTGGCTCTTGTTCCAAGAGACAAAGAATGAACAGGCTGCGCGCCAGCGAAAGAGAGTGCTTGTTGTTGAACAGAGAGGCCTTCAGAAGAAGTTCGCCACGCCGCTGCGGGACGCGTTACCTAGCGTGTTGGTCGGTCAGCCGATCGAGAAGATTATCGATGTAAGCCCCTTCTTTCGGGATGGGGCGCTGGTCGATTTCGGCTCGGCCTTTATGGAGGTCAGAGAGGCGAGGAGCGTGCTGCGGCAGGGTCTGGGAGACGTCGAACCGTCTGACGTCACTGTAGTCTATGGAGGGGTGGCTCCTGTCCCGCTTACGTACCTGACCGGCACCTACTTCGATGACCTGAGTGCGGTCGTGCTTATGGATTGGGACCGAACGGCGAGTGCGTGGCGTGGGCTGGACGGGATCGACGACG
>JAIXVP010000114.1 GCA_027482905.1 Opitutaceae bacterium | reverse complement strand
TCCCGCCCCGGGCGACGCCCCGCCACCTCGACCCGTTCGATGAAAAAATGGCTGGTTATCACCCTGCTGGCTTTCGCCGGCTGGTGGGTTTACCGCGACCGACCCGCCGCCTGGCCCGGTCTGCCCGCCCGCGCCGATCCGCAACAGGATGCGACCGGACTGCCCGCCGCCTTTCGCCACGGTGATTATACCATCACGCCGCTCGCGCGTTACGCCCTCGCCGCCGTGGTCCTGGGCCAACAGCGCTACCGCTACGACGGCGGCGCCGAACTCGCGCCGGTCGATCTCGCCCTCGCCTGGGGTCCGATGTCCGCCGCCGCCGTGATCAACGACCTGAGCATCTCCCAAAGCGGACGCTGGTATGAATACCGCTGGGGCGCCGAAGGTTCGCCGCTTCCGCCGGATGTCATAGCCCAACACTCGGCCAACACCCACTGCCTGCCCTCGACCCCGGAGCTGCGTGAAAGACTCCTCGGCGTTCGCCGGCACGAACTGGTCGGGCTGAGCGGCTATCTTGTCCAGGTGGCCGGCCCCGGCGGCTACACTTGGCGCAGCTCGCTCACCCGCGACGATGTCGGCGGCGGAGCATGCGAGGTCTTCTGGATCACCGCCCTCGAAACCCTGCCCATACCCGGCGCGCGCTAGTCCGCGCGGCGAATCAGGCGACGCGGTCGCGACCGGCCGCCTTCGCCTCGTAGAGCGCCTTGTCCGCCGCGAGCAGCAGGTCGTTCGCCCCTTCCCGGCTGGAGTTCCACTCCGCGACGCCGACCGAAACCGTGCAGCCCAGCAGCCGCACCGCCGCCACGACCGCCTCGCCCCGTCGGCGCGCCACGATCGCGTCGGTCTCGGGCAACCACACCGCGAACTCGTCCCCGCCCCAGCGCACCACCGCGTCGGTCTCCCGGGCGGTCGAGCGGATCGCTTCGCCGACGAGCGCGAGCATGCGGTCGCCGCCGGCGTGTCCGAGCGTGTCGTTCACGCCCTTGAAGTTGTCGATGTCGATCAGCAGCACCGAAACCGTCCGGCCGTGCTCGCGCGAACGCCCCACCTCGTTCTCCAGCAGGCGCACGCCCTCGCGGCGGTTGAAGAGCGCCGTCAGCGGGTCGCGCGTCGCGAGCCGGCGCAGTTCGCTCAGCGTCGTGTGCAGGCGCAGGGCGTAGCGCAGGGAGCGTTCCAGACCGCGCGGGCTGATCTCGAACTTGACCAGGTAATCCATCGCGCCCGCGTGCAGGGCCTGGGTGTCGACGTCGCCCGAGGTTTCGCTGGTGAGGAAAATCACCGGCGTGGTCACCCCGAGACGCACCGCCTCGCGCAAGAGTTCCAGGCCGTCCCGGGGGCCCAGCTGATAGTCGAGCAGGCAGGCGGAGAAATTGCCCTGCGTAAGCGCGTGCAAACCGTCCTCGTAGGTGGCGGCCCAGTGGAGCTCGAAGCGTTCGCCGATGAACTTGGAGAACGCCGCGTCCACGATGCGCGCCTGACCCCGGTCATCATCGATCAAAAGCACGCGGCGAAGAGTGGACGTCATGGGGCGAAATTTCCGGGACTTTTCCCCGCATGCAAGCCTCCCCTTGCGCCGCCGTCGTCTTGTCGCCAGTTGATCCCGACCATGCTCGAACACCGCTGCCAGATCGAGGTCCGCTACAGCGAGACCGACATGATGGGCGTCGTCTACCACGGCAGCTACCTTCCCTGGCTGGAGGTCGCCCGCACCGGCCTGCTGGCCGCGCACGGGCTGCCCTACCGCGAGTTGGAGGCCGACGGTTTTTACCTGCCCGTGACGGAGATCCAGCTCCGCTACCTCCGGCCCGCCCGTTACGGCGACACCGTGACGGTCCTCGCCACCCTGCGCGAAAAACCCGCCGTGCGCCTCCGCGTCGACTACGTCCTCACCCGTGACGCGGAGGTCCTGGCCGAGGGCCACACCCGGCACGTTTTCATCGACAAAGCCGGGCGGCCGCAGCGCCCGCCGGCCGTCTTTCGCGCCTTGGCGGAGGCCCGGTTTCCGGGACGCTGAACCGCGGCCCGGGTCGTGGCCCGGCCCGGGGCCGCTCAGCGCGGGTCGAGCACGCTGGCCTGCGAGACCTTGCCGGCCGAGGCGCCGCTGAGCTGGGTCGCCTTCTTGTTCACCGTATCCAAAATCCAGAGACTGCTCGCGCCGGCCGAGCGGGAGCTGAAGACGATGTGGCGGCCGTCGGCCAGCCAGCTCGGCTCGACCGCGTCGGCCGGCTGCTTCGAGACCACCTCGGCGATGCCCTTGTTCAGGTCGTAGACCGCGATCTGGAAGCCCTTGCCGCTGCGCATGGAGAAGGCGATGCGGGACGGGTCCGCCTTGCTCCAGTCCGGCTCGGCGCAGTAGCCGCTGATCCGGGTCGGCAGGCGCCGCGCCGCGCCGCCCGCCGCCGGCATGAGGTAGAGCTGGGGGCCGCCGGCCGCGTCGGAACAGAACACCAGCTGCGAGCCGTCCGGCGAGAAGCACGGGCCGGACTCGATCGCGGTGGTGCGGGTCTTGCGCGTGATCTGCCGGCCCTGGGCGTTGCCAACGTAGATCTCGGGATTGCCCTCGCCGGAGAGGACCATGGCGACGTTTTTGCCGTCCGCGCTGAAGCGACCGCCGCTGTTGGTGCCCTTGAAACTGACAAAGGTGTTCCGCTGGAGCGAACCCAGGTCCATGACGAAGAGGTCGGGGAAGCCGGTCTTGAAGTAGCTGGTGTAGATGAGGCGCTGCCCGTCGGGCGACCAGCGTGGGGTGCGCGCGAGAGCCTTGTCGTTGGTCACCTGGCGGACGTCGGTGAGGAAAAGGTCGCTGACATAAACCTCGGGTTTGCCGGTGCGCTCGCCGATGAAGGCCAGGCGCGAGGCGAAAAAGCCCGGTTTGCCGGTCATGGCCTTGACCGCCACGTCGGCGGCCTTGAACAGGGCGTTGCGCGGCGAGGTGCCGGTGACGACCTGCGAGACCACCGGGGCGGCGCCGCCGGCGCGGGTGACGGTCACCTGCACGCCCGCGCCCGCCGGGGCGAAGTTGACCGTGAAGGTCGGGTTCTGGGCCGCGCGCCGGAAGGCGCCGTGCACCGCGAAGGCGTCGTTCGCCAGCTTGTTCATCTCGGCGTTCGCGCCCGTCACCAGGATGGGGGTGTTCTTGAGATCGTATTTGAGGTCGAGCGGCCCGAGGTCGGTCTGGGCCCGGGCCCCGAACGGAGCCAGGGCCGAGCACGCGAGAGTGATCGCGAGCAAACGGGGGAAAAAGTTGAGACGGGGAAAAAGGCGGGTAAGCATGGTGGCGTGGGAAGCGACGTTGACGCCCCTTCTATTTACCCCGCCACTCGACCGCTCAACGCCAATCCCGCCCGCAACCCTTTTTATTCTCCCGTGACGCCCGACGCCCTCAAGGAACACCTCAAGCAGGTCAAATACCCCGGCTTCAGCCGCGACATCGTGTCGTTCGGGTTGGTCAAGTCCGCCGCCTTGATCGACGGCACCGCCCGGGTCGCGCTCACCATCACCACGGCCGACCCCAAGGTTCCCCTGCACCTCAAACGCGAGGTCGACGCCTGCCTGCGCGCCATCCCGGGGGTGAAAGACACCGTCATCGACCTCGCCGTCGCCGCGCCCAAGGCGACGCCCGGCGCGGGCAACCTCGGCGGCAACGCCGGCGCGCCCAAGACCATCCGCCACGCCGTCGCCATCGCCTCCGGCAAGGGCGGGGTCGGCAAATCCACCTTCGCGGTCAACCTCGCCGTGGCCGCCGCCGCCCACCTCGCCGCCCTCGGTCGTCCGGGCCGCGTCGGGCTGATGGACTGCGACATCTACGGCCCCTCCGTTCCCCTCATGATCGGCCTCCATGGCGAACGTCCCGAGGTGCGGGGCGAGGGCGAGTCCTCCCGTCTGGTGCCCCTCGAGGCCCACGGCGTGAAGGTGATGAGCATGGGCTTCCTGGTGGACGACAACACCCCCGTGGTCTGGCGCGGGCCAATGATCATGAAGACCATCCAGCAGTTCGTGCAAAACGTGGACTGGGGTCCGCTGGATCTCCTTCTCGTCGACCTGCCGCCGGGAACCGGCGACGCCCAGCTGAGCCTTGTGCAAACCTTGCCGCTGGACGGCGCCGTGCTCGTCACCACCCCCCAGCCCGCCGCCACCCAGGTCGCGCGCAAGGGCGGCCTGATGTTTCAGAAAGTGAACGTGCCCCTCGTCGGCGTGGTGGAGAACATGTCCTGGTTCACCGACCCGACTGGCGCGCGCCACGAACTCTTCGGCTCGGGCGGCGGACAAAAGGTCGCCGACAGCCTCGGCACGAGCCTGCTCGGTCAGGTGCCGCTTTTCCCCGACATCCGCTCGGCGGGCGACTCCGGTGCACCGCTGGTCGCGACCCAGCCCGGCCACCCCGCCGCCGACCATTTTAACCAGATCGCGAGGGAGCTGCTCGCGCGTTTGGAAAAGAAACTTGCCGCCGGCCCGAGCGTCGGCGGCTGAGTCGCCCGGCTCGAATCGAGCCGGGCTTTACGCGAATCGGCTGGAATTCAACCCACCGCCACGGCGGGCAGGCTCCAGATGTCGCGGGCGTATTCGTGGATCGTGCGGTCGCTGGAAAACTTGCCCACCCGGGCGGTGTTGAGGATGGCTTTCTTTGCCCAAGCGGAGCGGTCGCGATAGGCGAGATCCACCTTTTCGTGGGCCTGGACGTAGCTGCGGTAGTCGGCGAGGCACTTGTAGTGGTCGCCGCCGCCGGTGAGGCTATGGTGTAGCGCGCCGAAGGCGTGGTGCTCGCCGGGGGTGAAGAAGTCGCTACCCAGCCAGTCGATGACAGCGCGCAGTTCCTCGTCGCGATGATAATAGTCCCAAGGGCTGTAACCCTTCGCATCCAGCGCCTCCACCTCGGGCACGGTCAGGCCGAAGATGAAGATGTTGTCGTCGCCGACCTCCTCGCCGATCTCGACGTTGGCGCCGTCGAGCGTGCCGATGGTGAGCGCGCCGTTCAGGGCGAGCTTCATATTGCCCGTGCCGGAGGCCTCCTTGCCGGCGGTGGAAATCTGCTCGGAGAGGTCGGCGGCGGGGATGATCTTCTCGGCCAGCGACACGCGGTAGTTGGGCAGGAAGGCGACCTTCAATTTGCCGCCGATGCGCTCATCCTCGTTGATACGTTTGCCGATGGTGTTGATCGCGCGGATGATATTCTTGGCCAGGTCGTAGCCGGGGGCGGCCTTGGCGGCGAAGACGAAGACGCGCGGCACGATGTCGAGCGCCGGGTTCTGGAGCAGGCGGCGGTAGAGGGTGAGGATGTGCAGCAGGTTGAGGTGCTGGCGTTTGTATTCGTGCAGGCGCTTGATCTGCACGTCGAAGAGGGCGTCGGGCGAGACGGTGATGCCGCACTCGCGCTGAATCACGGCGGCGAGGGCGACCTTGTTGGCGTGTTTGACCGCCATGAAACTCGTCTGAAACGCGGCGTCGTCGGCGAACTTCTCCAAGGCGTGGAGCTGGTCGAGGTCGCGGGCCCAGTCACCGTTGCCGAGGGTGTCGCGCAGGAGGGTGGCGAGCGCGGGATTACAATCCAGCAGCCAGCGGCGGGGGGTGATACCGTTGGTTTTGTTCTGGAATTTGCCCGGGTAGAGGGAGTCGAACTCGGGGAAGAGGTCCTTCTTCAGGAGCTGGGTGTGGAGCGCGGCGACGCCGTTGACCGCGTGCGAGCCGACCACGGAGAGGTTGGCCATGCGGAAGGCCTTCGCGCCGCCTTCGTCCACGAGGGAGCAGATACGTTTCTTGTCGTTGTCACCCGGCCACTTGGCCTCGACCGTCTCCATCAGGCGGCGGTTGATCTCGAAGATGATCTGGGTGTGACGGGGCAGCACCTTGGTGAAGAGGGGCAGGCTCCATTTCTCCAAGGCCTCGGGGAGGAGGGTGTGGTTGGTGTAGCCGAAGGTCTTGGTGACGATGGCCCAGGCGTTTTCCCAGGTAAAATGCTGCTCATCAACGAGGATGCGCTGGAGCTCGGCGACCGAGACGGCGGGATGGGTGTCGTTGAGCTGGACGGCGACCTTGTCGGCGAAGTTGGACCAGGTGTTGCCGGCGATACGGAAATGGCGGCGGATGATGTCGCGCAGGGAGCAGGAGACGAAAAAATACTGCTGGATGAGGCGCAGCTCCTTGCCGTTTTCGGTCTTGTCGTTCGGGTAGAGCACCTTGGAGACGGTTTCGCCGATCGCCTTCTCGCGCACCGCCTCGACGTAGCCGCCGGAGTTGAAGGCGCTGAGATCGAACTCCTCGGTCGAGCGCGAGGCCCAGAGACGGAGGAGGTTGACGGTCTTGGTGCCGTAGCCGGCGATGGGAATGTCGTAGGGGACGCCGAGGATCTTCTTCGAATCGACCCAGCGCGGACGGTAACCGCCGCGGTCGTCGAACACGTTTTCCACCCGG
>JAIXVP010000267.1 GCA_027482905.1 Opitutaceae bacterium | reverse complement strand
TGTTCGATTGCATCATCCCTTCGCAACTCGCCCAGCGCGGCACCGCCTTCACCTCCCACGGCAAGATCCACTGCCGCCGCGCGGTGTATAAATTTTCCGAGGAACCGCTCGACGCCCGTTGCGATTGCCACACCTGCCGCACCCACCCGCGCGCCTACATCCACCACCTGATCAAAAGCGACGAAACCCTGGGCTGGGGATTGCTCGCCCACCACAACATCGCGTTCTACCAGCGCCTGATGGCCGAGATCCGCGCCGCCATTTTCGACGGCACCTTCGCCGCCTACCACGCGCGGCAACGCCTGGAGCTGTCCCGCGACGACAAGGCCAACCCGCCCGTGCACCCCGCCCCGGCCAAGATCCGCCGCGCGCCCCGGCTCGGCGACTACGAGATCCAGACCTCGCCGCAGGGCTTTTCCAGCATCCGCCAGGTCAGCTCCGGCGAGGTCATGCACTCGGTGTCCGCGCCCGCCGACGAGGCCGAGCGCCTCTACGTCGCGCAGTCCCGCCTCGGCGAGCGCCTCCGCCGGCGGGACGACTCGGACACGGAGCCGCTCGTGGTCTGGGACGTCGGTCTCGGCGCCGCCTCGAACGCCATGGGCGCGCTCCAACGCGCCGAGGCCGAACTCGCCGCCGCCGGCCCGGCCGGGACGCGTCCGCTGCACCTCGTGAGCTTCGAGCGCGATCTCGATCCGCTCGCCCTCGCCGCGCGGCACGCGTCGCACTTCCCCCACCTGCGCCATCCCGCGCCCCACACCCTGCTACGCGAGAGTTTCTGGCGGCGCTCCGACGACCAGATCGAATGGCGCCTGCTGCACGGGGATTTTCTCGAGCTCTTCGAAAACGCTCCCGCCCCGGACGTTGTTTTCTATGATCCGTTTTCGAGCAAAACCGACACCGCGCTCTGGCAGGCCGGGGTCTTCGCCCGCCTGCACCGCCACTGCCGGCCCCGTCCGGCCTCGCTCTACACCTACTCGGCCGGCACCGGTGTGCGCGTCGCGCTGCTGCACGCGGGTTTCTTCGTCGCCGAGGGCGTCGGCACCGGCCCCAAGGCCGCCACCACCATCGCCTACACCACCCGCCCCGCCGGTCCGGACGCCGCCCGCCTGCTCGGCCCCGAGTGGCTCACGCGCTGGCGCCGCAGCGGGTCGAAGTTCCCCGCCGACCTCGCGCCCGAGCAGCGGCCGGATTTCGAGCGCTCCATCGAGGAACACCCGCAATTCGCCCGTCCGGCCGAAGGCGGGGCCGCTATTGGGTGATGACGCCCGTCTTGCGGTTGTTGGCCGGGTTCTGGTCCACCACCCCGACAGGCGCGACCACCTGGAACCGCACCGTCAACTCGCCCGTGCTCGAAAGCGCCGCGCGGTCGATCGGGACCTCGATGCCGACCGACGCACCCGCGGCGAGCGCGGGCAGGTCGTAACCGAGGAGTTCGCCTCCGGTGCTCGCCTCCAACGCCAATCCGGCCAGAGCCTGCGCGCCCTGGTTTTGCACCACGACGGTGACCGTGCCGCGCGCGGCGTCGTAGTTCTGGCTGGTGATGGCCGGATCCACCCGGTTCGCGTCCGCGCGGGCGAGCGCCCAGCCGAGATTGACGCTGCCGTTGCCATAATCCGGATCGGCGCCCGCCGCGCCGCCGTCGTTGGCGTGGGCGGTGAGCACGTCGGCCGCCTGAAGCGGGGTGAGGCCGGGCGAGGTGGACAACACCGCCGCGATCGCGCCGGACACCACCGGCGCGCTGGCCGAGGTGCCGCTGAAACTCAGCCGCGTGCCGCCGAGGCCGGCGGTCTGCACCGCGTAACCCGGCGCGGTGAGCTGCAGGCTCGGACCCGAGTTGGAGAAGATCGCCTGGCGCCCGGCCGCATCCACCGCGCCGACCGAGACCACGCCGGCGTAGGCGGCGGGCCAGGCGAGCTGGGCCGCCTGGTCGTTGCCGCCGGAGGCCACCACGGCCACACCGGCGGCGAGCGCATACTCGACCGCGTCGCCAAGCACGGCGTTGGTGGCGTAGCCGCCGAGGCTGATGTTGATCACCTGCGCGCCGGCGTCGACCGCCGCGAAGATGCCCTGGGCGAGGGCGAAGGCGTCGCTCGCCCCGTCCACCCCGGTCACGCGGATGCTGAGAATCTCGGCCGCCGCCGCCACCCCGCGGGCGTCGGGCGAGGCGCCGGCGGCGAGCGCGGCGACGGCGGTGCCGTGCAGGCCGTCGTCCCCGCCCCCGACCACGCCGTAACCGATATCCAAATACTTCAGCCGCGCGCCGAGCGTGGCGTCGGCGGCGCTGCCGCCGTCGAGCACCGCGATGGTCACGCCCGCGCCCCAGCGGGAGGAGTCCCCTTCGACCCCGAGCGCTTCGAGCAGCCCCGCTCCGACCGGGGCGCCGACCCGCGCCGACCTCGCCTCGGCGGCGGGCGGGTTGGCGGCGAGGATCGGATTGACGACGACACCGGAGTAGTCGTCGGCGTGGGCGCCGAGCTCGGAGACGAACGCGACATAGTCGCCCACCCGCACCCGCACGGCGTTGAGGGCGTCGAGCCGGCCCAGCACGGTGAGGCCGGCGGCGGCGGCGCGGGCGAGGAAGGCCCGGCGGGCGGCCTCGTCCTTGAAGGTGAGCACCGCCTCGTCCGACCTAACACCGGTGCGGTTGAATTTCTCACGCAACAAGACTTCGAAGGCCTCGCGGTCTTCGGTATCCAGTTCGTCGGACGTGAACGCCGCCGCCGATCCGGCAGCCGTCGGTGACATGACCTTTTTTGAAGCGGTCGCGGCCGCCTCCGGCGCCCGGCCCGTGCCGACGCAGCCGCGAACCCCGAGCACCGCCAGACTGGCGAGCAGCAGGGCCGAAAAGGCCAGGACGGAGGCGGCGGTGCGTTTCATCGGACGGAGAGGATCCAAGGAGAGAAGCCCATCAACGGAAGGACGTTATCCCGGGCCTTGAAGTTACCCGCATGAGGCTATCGTCTACGGCGCGCCGTGAAAAGTCCCGACTCCCCCACCCCGCCGGTCGCCTGCACGTTGGCGATCAAGGCGATCCCGAACGCCCCGCGCAACGAGGTCTGCGGCTGGCTGGGCGACGCTTTGAAGGTGAAGGTCCACGCCCCACCGGTGGAGGGGCGCGCCTCGGTGGCGTTGTGCGAGTTTCTGGCCGATGCGCTCGGATTGCCGCACCGCGCGGTGACGGTGCGCCACGGGGAATTGTCGCGTCAGAAGGTGGTGCGCATCGAGGGGCTCGACCTCCCGGAGGTGCGCCGCCGGCTAGGTGGGTGAATCGTGCCGAAGCCGGGTCGGGCTCAGCGGGAAGGCGCAGCCGGGCCGGCGTAGAAGGGGACGAGGGTCTGGAGGTGGCCCTGGATGATCGTCGAGACCGTCGCGCCGGGAAGGGTGCCCTTGTGCAGCTCGAAGATCGCGACGAGGAGGGCGAGTTCGATGTCCACCTTGCGGGGGCTGGTCGCCTTCATCTCGCGCAGGAGTTCCAGGGCCTTTTTCTCGGCCTGTTTGTAATCGAGGAAATTCCGGTCGGTGGGCTCGGCGCTCATGCGCCAAGGGCTCCCGGCGGGGCCGGCTACGTCAAGACCCGTCTCCGCCGCCTACTTGCCGGTGCGGACGCGCAGGGCGTCGACGCGGGCGGCGACCTCGGTCTCGACGGCGGCCTCGTCCACCCCGAGCACGCGGCCGGCGCTCACGACCTCGCGGCCGCCGACGCGGACGCTCTCGACGTTGGACGAGCTGCAGGCGAAGACCACCGTGGCGGCGGGATCCCAGACCGGACCGGTGGCGGGCGCGGCGGGGTTGACGATCAGGAAGTCGGCGAACTTGCGCGGCTCGAGGCTGCCGACCCAGCGATCGACCCCGAGCACGCGGGCGGTGGCGAGGGTGTGCAGGCGCAGGACGTCGACCGGCTGCAGGCCCTTGGAGTTTTGCCGGCGCATGCGCAAGGCGTAGAGCCCGAGGCGGACGTTTTCAAAGGGATCGGAGATGTCGGCGCTGGCCGCCCCGTCGACCCCCATGCCGACCTTCAGGCCGGCGGCGAGGTAACCTTCGATGTCGGACAAGCCGGAGCCGAGCCGGCCATTGGAGAGCGGGTTCCAGATCATCGCCGCGCCGGCCTCGGCGGCCTCCTTCACCATGGCGGCGTCGGGATGGATGAAGTGCGCGAAGGAACGGGCGGGACCGACGCCGCCGGCCTCGCGGATGGCGGGCCATTTCGCCCGATCGCTTTCGACCGCGCCAGAAGCCTCGAGGTAATGCATCTGCACGCCCAACCCGTGCCGGGAGGCGAGGGAGAGTTCGCGGCGCAAGAGGTCGCCTTCGGAGTGGACCCCGATGGCGTTGACCGCGAATGCCAGCAGGGAGCGATCCGGAGCGGGAACGGCGCGGGCGAGCAGGGGCTGGAGCCGCGCCTCCCACGTGGCGTCGTCGGCGTCGCGGTCGTTCACCCAGGCGAAGACAAAGCGCTGCGGCAGGGCCTCGGAGGCGGCGAGTTGTTCGCCGTAGATATCGTAGCTGCCGCCGATGGACTGGGAGTGGTTGTAGGTCGTGGTGACGCCGTGGCGGAGCTGGTCGAGGGCGCCGTGACGCGTGAAGGCGGCGAAATCGCCTTCGACGAAAAACTTGCCGTAGGTGCGATGAAGCGCGTTCAGCCAAGGATAGAGCTCGCCGTCGGGCGCGATACCACGGAACGCGCTCTGCCAGAGATGACTGTGACCGGAGACAAAGCCGGGCAAAACGATGCGGCCGGTCAGATCGACGCGACGTGCGTCGGCCAGCCCGACGGTGTCAGGCGGCGGTTCGGCGCCCGGGCCGGCCGCGAGCACGAAGCCGTCGGCCGAGACCAGCAGATGCCCGGGCGCGGTCGGGACCGCCGCGCCGTCGGCGAGGGTCAGCACCCAGGCGCCGGTGTAGAGCGTGGCCGGGGCGGGCGTGGCCCGGGCGGCGCTCGCAACGGCCACGCCGAGAAACGCGGCGAGCAGCCAGCGGTGAAGACGAGTTCCGGCGGACGGAGGATTCAACATGCCGGCCGCGAAGCAAACGAGATACCAGGGACGCCGCGCCGGCCGGTGCTTTTGTCCTCAACCCAGCCCGGCGCCCGGCGCGAACCCGCCGCGGGCGATGCGTCAGGCGATCCGGCCGGCCTTCTTGAGGCTCTCCTCGTGGCGGATGTCCGTCGCGTCGCTGAGGAAGACCATCTCTTCGGCGATGTTGGTCGCATGGTCGGCGATGCGTTCCAGGCCTTTGCTGATGAACATGAGCTCGAGGGCGCGGGTGATGGTGCCGGGTTGCTCGATCATGTAACTGCTCAGTTCGCGGTAGAGCTGGCGGTTGATGGCGTCGACCTCCATGTCGCGTTTCACCACCGCGATGGCCTTGGTGCTGTCGGCGTGGATGAAGCAGTCGAGGGCGTCGCGCAGCATCTCGATGGCGATGGTGGCCATGCGCGGGATATCCACGTAGGGCTTGAGCGGGGGCTCGCCGGCGAGGCGAATGGCGCGTTTGGCGATGTTGGTGGCCTCGTCGCCGACTCGTTCGAGGTCATGGGAGGCCTTCATGCCGACGATCACGAGGCGGAGCTCGGTCGCGACCGGGGCGCGGAGATTCATGTAGCGGATGGCTTCGGTATCGATGGCCTTCTCGAGATCGTCGAGCTCGTCGTCGGCCGCGATCACGCGTTCCGCGAGCTGCACGTCGCCGGTGACGAGGGCCTGGAGCGCGTCGCGCACCTGCCGCACCGCGACCTCGCCCATGCGGAGCAGGTCGGAGCGGAAGGTTTCCAGTTCGGAGTCGAAGAAGCGTTTCATTTTGAAGAATCTAGAAGCGAGAAGTTGGAGGCGGGGAGAAGCGAAATCGGTCCTCTAGATTCTAGATTCTGGATTTCGGTCCGCCGGCCGTTCATCAACCGAAGCGGCCCGAGACGTAGGCCTCGGTCTGGGCGTTCTTCGGATTCATGAAGATGTTGTGGGTCTCGTCGAATTCGATCAGTTTGCCCATGTAGAAAAACGCGGTGCGGTCGGAGCAGCGGGCGGCCTGCTGCATCGAATGGGTCACGATGATGATGGTGAACTGCTTTTTCAACTCGTGGATCAACTCCTCGACCTTGGCGGTGGCGATGGGATCGAGGGCGGAGCAGGGCTCGTCCATGAGGATGACCTCGGGCTCGACCGCGATGGTGCGCGCGATGCAGAGGCGTTGCTGCTGGCCGCCGGAGAGGCCGAGGCCGGACTCGTGCAGGCGATCCTTCACCTCGTCCCAGAGGGCGGCGCCGCGGAGGGACTTTTCCACCACCTCGTCGAGCTTGGTCTTGCTCTTCACCCCCTGGATGCGGAGGCCGTAGATGATGTTTTCGTAGATCGACTTCGGGAAGGGGTTGGACTTCTGGAAAACCATGCCGACGCGTTTGCGGAGCTCGATGGGGTCGACGGCGGAGCCGTAGATGTCGACGTTGCGGATCTTGATCTCGCCGCGTTTCACGGCGGTGCCGTCGATGAGGTCGTTCATGCGGTTCAGGCAGCGCAGAAGGGTGGACTTGCCGCAGCCGGAGGGGCCGATGAAGGCGGTGACGCGGCGGTCCGGGATCTCGAGATTGATGTCGAACAGGGCCTGCTTGGCGCCGTAGTAAAAATCGAGGTTCTTGATGTCGATCAGCGTGGGCAGGGGCTCGGCGCCGGGGCTGCGGGCCGGCTTGGATGGGGTCGCGAGCGAGCGCGTGACGGGGGCGACGGGAGCGGGCGAAGAGGTTTCCATAAACGCGACGGAGGAAGGGCGGGCGGGTGAAGCGGAGGGATCGGGCGAGGGGGTCATGCGGCGGGACCAGGCGGGCGGATCACCATTGGTAACGACCGCGGAGCTTGTTGCGCAGGAGAATGGAGCTGCCGGCGATGAGGGCGACGATGGCGAGGAAAACGAAGGCGGTGCCGTATTGCACGCGCTGGGTGTATTCGTTCTGAGGAATCTTCGAGGATACGACGTAGATGTGGTAGGGCAGGGCCATCACGCCTTGGAAAAAGAAATCGCCGGATTTGGCGACCTCCCACGGTAGCTTGTCCCGGACCACGTAGGCGGCGGTGAACATGATCGGCGCGGTCTCGCCGGCGACGCGGGCGATGCCGAGGATGGACGAGGTCAGGATGCCCGGCAGGGCGTAGGGCAGCACGTTCTTGCGGATGGTCTGCCACTTGGTCGCACCGAGGGCCAGCGAGCCTTCGCGGAAGCCTTTGGGCACGGCCTTGAGGGCCTCCTCCGAGGCGGTGATGACCACCGGCAGGACCATGAACGCGAGGGTGAACCAGCCCGCGAGGAGGGACACGTTCCAGTCGAAGTAGAGCACGAACATGGCGAAGCCGAAGAGGCCGAAAACGATGGAGGGCACGCCGGCGAGGTTGAGGATGGCAAGGCGGGTGAAGCGCACGAAGGCGCCGTCGCGGGCGTATTCGCTGAGGTAGATCGCGGCGGAAACGCCGAGGAGAAGCGCGATCGTCATCGAGCCCACCACCAGCAACACGGTGCCGACGATGCAGGGCCAGATGCCGCCGGCGGCGTAGACGTAACTCTGGGCCTTGAACTTCGGCGCCGGGCGGCCCTCGGCGGCCGCGCGGGCGGTCTCGGCCTCGCGAAAGGCCCGATACTCGGTGTCGCCCATCTCCATCTTTTTTCCCTCGTGCTGGAACACGTAGAGGCTCTCCGGCGCCTCGAAGAGAAACGTGTTGGTCACATACGGAAAGTGGTCCAGGCCGCGGAAGGCGCCGGTGACGGTGGGCAGGCCCTTCAGGCAGATGTTGCCGAAGACAAACACGCCGCAGAGCAGGATAAAATACGTGGCGAACCGGAAGACGTAGGCGACGGCATTCTCGGTGCGACGCAGCGAGCCGGGGCGCGGGGCGAAGGGATTGGCGGGGGCGGACATGGCGGGCGGGGGCGGCGGGGCTCAGCCGATGGAGACCTTGTATTTGCGCACGATTTTTTGCGCGAAGAAATTGAGCAGCAGGGCGATGAAAAACAGGAGCAGACCAACGACAAACAGCGCGCGGTAGTGGATACCGCCAGGCTCCACCTCGCCCATCTCCTGGGCGATGATGCCGGTCATGGTGTGCACGGGCTGGGTCACGACTCCGAGCCCGGCGGTGAAATCCGGGATGGCGATGCGGTTGCCAGCGCAGAGGAGCACCACCATGGTCTCGCCGATCACGCGGCCGAGGCCGAGCAGGATGGCGGACACGATGCCGGAGAGGGACGCCGGCACGATGATGCGGATGATGGTCTGCAAGCGGCTCGCGCCCAGCGCGTAGGAAGCCTCCTTGAAGGCGCGGGGCACGTTGTTGATCGCGTCCTCGGCGAGGGTGAAAATGGTCGGGACCGCGATGAAGCCGAGGAGACACCCGGCGGTGAGCGCGTTCAGTCGCTCGGCAAAG
>JAIXVP010000134.1 GCA_027482905.1 Opitutaceae bacterium | reverse complement strand
GGCGGTCAGCGGCAGCGGGTGGCGTTGGCCCGCGCCATCGTTCCGCGCCCGGCGGTGCTCCTGCTCGACGAACCGCTCTCCGCGCTCGACGCCAAGCTGCGCCACCAGATGCAGGTGGAGTTGAAGCGGCTGCAAAAGCGCCTCGGCATGACCTTCGTCTTCGTGACCCACGACCAGGAGGAGGCGCTGACCATGAGCGACCGGATCGCGGTGTTTAACAAGGGCCGGTTGGAGCAGCTCGGCACGGCCCTGGAGATCTACCACCAGCCGCGCACCGCCTTCGTGGCGGATTTCATCGGCGAGGCGAATTTGCTGGAGGCGGAGTGGCTGGCGGAGGAGGGCGTGAACGCCCGGGTGCGGCTGGAGGGCGGGCTGGAAGTCCGCGTGCCGCTGGCGGGCTGGCCGCGCGACGGCGCGCGCGCGGTGGTTTCGGTGCGGCCGGAAAAGGTCTGCATCTCGCGCCGGCCGATCGAGGGCGCGGAGAACTCGTTCCAGGCCGTGATCACGGAGGAAATTTTCCAGGGTGCGCTGGACCACCTCACGGTGCGCACCGACGCCGGCACGACGCTGACGGCGGTGGTGGCCAACGAAAGCGCGATGATGGACGCCTTCCACGAAGGCGACCGCGTCTGGTGCGGGCTGCACCTCGACGACCTCGTCGTGGTGCGGGCGGGTTAATCCGGCTCCGGCGACGGATTCGGCGAAGTCGGTCAGGGCAGGCGATAGATGCGCCGGGCGTTGTCGCCGAACACCGCGGCGCGTTCCGAAGCGGAGAGGGCGGGGAGGGCGGCCTCGACGGTCGCTTTCCAGCGGGCGTAACCGACGCCGGCGAGGCAGACGGGCCAGTCGGAGCCGAAGAGCAGGCGGGCGGGGCCGAAAGCGTCCATGACGACGTCGAAGTAGGGCTGCAGTTGCGCGGGGGTCCAGGCGGCGACATCGGCCTCGGTCACCATGCCGGAGAGTTTGCAGGCGACGTTCGGGCGGCGGGCGAGTTCGCGGAGGTTTTTGGCCCAGGGCTCGAGTTCGCCGGCGGCGATGCGGGGCTTGGCGATGTGGTCGAGCACGAAGGTGGCGTCGGGGTGGCGATCCACGAAGGCGATCGCGTGGGGCAGGTGGCGTTCGAGGATGAGGATGTCGTAGACGTAGCCGCGCCGGGTGAGCTCGGCGACGCCGCGATTAAAGTCGTCGCGCAGCATGTAGGCGTCGTCGGCCTCGGCCTGGAGCACGTGGCGGAAGGCGCGGAGCTTGGTGGCGGCGGGGTGGGTGGCGAGGTGGTCGAGGTGGGCGGCGAGGTCGGTCGCGATGAGCGGCACCCAGCCGACGACGCCCCGGACGAAGGCGTGGCGGGCGGCGAAATCGAGCAGCCACGTGGTCTCCTCCAGCGATTGGCGGGCCTGCACGGACACGACACCGTCCACGCCGGCGGGGGCGAGTTCGCGTTCGAGATCAGGGGGCAGGTAGTCTCGACGGAGCGCGCTCCACGCGTCGGGAATCCAGCCGTAGTCGGCGGGGTTGTAGCGCCAGAAATGGTGGTGGGAGTCGATGACGGGCATGGAAGGAAGAATCCAGAAGTTCGGAGTCAGAATGCAGGAGTTAGAAGCTAGGAGCGAGGAACTCGGAGTTGGGAGCTGCGAGCGAGGAGTTGGAAGCTAGGAGACAGGAGATCAGATTTCGACGTGGATTTTGGTGATGACCGCGGGGTTGGCGGACCATTCGGCGAGGGCCTGGCCGGACTCGGCGAAGGGGACGGTGCGGGTCACGGTGTCCTCGACCGGGTAGCGACCGGAGGAGAGCAGGGCGACGACGTCGCGGAAGTCGGCCGGGGTGGAGTTGCGCGAGCCGAGGATATCGAGCTCCTTCATCACGAAGTATTTCGTTTCGTAGGAGACGGGGGCCTTGGCGTAGCCGATGTAGACCACGCGGCCGGCGAAGCAGACCTCGTCCACGGCGGCGGTGAAGGTGGCGGGATGTCCGACGGCCTCGATGGCCACGTCGGGGCCGTGTCCGTCGGTCAGCGCCTGGAGGCGCTCGTGGAGGTTTTCGGCGCGGGAGTTGATGGCGTGGGTGGCGCCGGCTTTTTTCGCGACGGCGAGCTTGGCGTCCTCCAGATCGACGGCGATCACGGTGGCGCCGCGATGCAGGCCGGCGGCGGCGATGGCGCCGAGGCCGATCATGCCGCAACCGAAGACGACGACCGTGTCGGTCGCGGCGACGCGGCCGCGGGAAACGGCGTGGAAGCCGACCGCGAGGGGCTCCACGAGGGCGAGTTCACGCAGGCCGAGGCCGGCGGCGGGCACGAGCTTCTCCCAGGGGGCGACGATGTAGTCGGTGAAGGCGCCGTCCTGCTGCACGCCGAGGGTCTGGTTGTGGCGGCAGGCGTTGAAACGTTTCTGGCGGCACGAGCTGCATTTCCCGCAGGTCGTGTAGGGCAGCACGGTGACGTCCTGGCCGACGGCGTATTCGGGCGGCACGCCGGGGGTCACGGCCGCGATGGTGGCGGCGATCTCGTGGCCGGGGATGCGCGGGTAGGAGACGAGGGGATTACCGCCGCGGAACGTGGAGAGGTCGGAGCCGCAGAAGCCAAGGCGGCGCACGCGCAGCAGCACCTCGCCGGGGGCGGGCACGGGTTGAGGTTTTTCGCCGTAGGAGAACCGGCCGGGAGCGTCGATCAGGAGGGTTTGCATGGGGGCTCAGTTGTTCTCGGGGCGGCCGGAGGACCAGGTGAGGTTGTGGACGGGGGCGAGGATGCGAAGGACGTCGGCGAGGAGTTCCTGGTCGAGGGGCGCGGAGGCGTCGGCGAGGTTTTGCCGCACTCGGGCGGGGCTGGCGGTGCCGACGATGTGGGTGTGGATGTCGGGATTCGCCATCGAGAACTGGAGCGCGAGTTTACCGAGGTCGGTGCCGCGGGCGCGGCAGAGGGCGGCGGCCTCGGCGCAGGCGGCGCGCAGGGCGGCGGGGGCGGGGTGCCAGGTGGGCGGACCCTCGGTGCTCAGGAGGCGCATGGCGAGGGGGGCGGAGTTGAAGATGCCCACGCCTTTGGTCTGAAGATAGGGGAGCAGGTCGGCGAGGGCGGTGTCGTTGAGGCAGTAGTGGCAGTAGCTCTGGATCTGGTCGACGGCGACGCGGTCGAGCACGTGACGGAAAAGGCGGACGGGCAGGCAGGAGATGCCGACGAAGCGGGCCTTGCCGGCGGCCTGGACGGCGCGCAGGGCGGGGATGGTCTCGTTCACGATCTGGTCGAGGTCGCCGAACTCCATATCGTGGACCTGGATAAAATCGACATGATCGACGCCGAGGCGCGCGAGGCTCTCGTCCACGCTGCGGGTCACGCGCGCGGCGGAGAAATCGAAGTCCTTCTGCTCGGGACCGTAGCGGGCGACCTTGGTGGCGAGGATGTAGCGATCCCGCGCGACGGTTTTCAGGGCCTTGCCGAGGACGGTCTCGGCGGTGGTGGCACCGTAGTAGGGGGCGGTGTCGATCAGGTTGATGCCGTGGTCGAGGGCGACGTGGACGGAGCGGATGCCCTCCGCCTCGTCGATGGCGCGGAAGGCGGAGCCGAGGGAGGAGCCGCCGTAGGCGAGGGCGGAGACTTTTACGCCGGTGGCGCCGAGGGTGCGGGTTTGCATAAAAGGATCAGGCGGATTCGAGGATGAGGTTGCCGTATTGGGTGGTGTCGCCGGTGCGGATCAGGCCGACCGCGAAGGGGACGCGTTTCTTCAACTCGACGTGGGGCTCGAAGGTGACGGGCAGGCCGTCGAGGGCGGCGAGGTGGAGGGCGAGCGGACCGGGCGCGTTGGCGCCGTGCAGCTCGGCGGCGGCGAAGACGCGGCCGACGACGAAATTGGGCCGCAGGGCGGCGAGGACCTGGGCGACGGTGGGCACGTCGTCCACCAGCGACAGGTCGATGGTTTCGAGGCCGGGCCAGGACGGGAAACCCCGGTCGGCGACGACGAGGGTGTTGGTGTGCCGGACGCGAGCGAGGAGGCTCAGGAGGGCGGGGTTGAGGATGCCGGTGCGAAGCATGATGGGAGGATGTGGTTGCGGAAAATCAAAGACCGGGCGCGGCGGCGAAGCGGGCGGGATCGAGCCGGAGGGAGCGGCCGCGTTTCAGCGGGAGGTCGAGGACGCGTTCGCCGAGGCGCACGCGGAGCGGGGAACCGGCGAGGCTGCGGATCACGACGGATTCGAGCCTCCCCGCCCGCCAGGCGAGATCGACCTCGAAGCCGCCGCGCGCCCGCAGGCCGCGGATGGAGCCGTCGGGCCAGGCGGCGGGCAGGGCGGGGAGGAGGTCGAGCGCGTCGCCGTGGCTTTGGAGGAGAAGCTCGGCGACACCGGCGGTGTAGGCGAAGTTGCCGTCGATCTGGAAGGGCGGATGGGCGTCGAAAAGATTTGGATACACGCCGCCGCCGGTGACTTTCGTGCGATTTTCCCCGCCGACGGGGCGGAGCAGGTTTTGCACGAAAACGTAGGCGCGGTCGCCTTCGCGGAAGCGGGCCCAGAGATTGAGTTTCCAGCCCAGGGACCAGCCGGTGCCCTCGTCGCCGCGAATCTCGAGCGAGCGGCGGGCGGCGGCGAAGAGTTCGGGCCGGGCGGGGGTGATCTGGCGTCCGGGATGGACGCCGAAGAGATGGGAAACGTGGCGGTGGTGTTCGTCCTCCTCGGGCAGGTCGTGCGCCCACTCGCGCAGCCGGCCGCGCGCGTCGATCCCGGGCGGGAGGAGGCGGGCGCGGGCGGCGGCGACGCGGGCGGTGAACGCGTCCTCGATTTTGAGCACGCGGGCGGCCTCGAGCACGTTGGTGAACAGATCCCAGATGATGGCCAGGTCCATGGTCGGGGCGATGGCGACGCTGGCGTTGCGGCCGTCGGGCGTCTTGAAGCCCTGCTCGGGGGAGGTTCCGGGCGCGGTGACAAGCCGGCCGTGGCCGTCGTCGACCAGCCAATCGAGATAAAACTCGGCGGCGCCGCGCATGACCGGCCAGGCGCGTTCGCGCAGGAAGGCGGCGTCGCGGCCGAAGGCGTAGTGTTCCCAGGGATGCTGCGCCAGCCAGCCGGCGCCCATGGGCCAGTTGGCCCACTTGGGGTCGCCGCCGCCGTAGTTGCCGACGGGGCCGGTCTGGGCCCAGATATCGGCGTTGTGGTGGGCGACCCAGCCGCCGGCGCCGTAGTTGACCCGGGCGGTTTCGCGACCGTTGACCGAGAGGTGGTCGATCAGGTCGAAGAGCGGCGCATGGCACTCGGCGAGGTTGGTCGGCTCGGCCGGCCAGTAGTTCATCTCGGTGTTGATGTTTAGCGTCCAGTTTGATGACCACGGCGGGCGGACGGAATCGTTCCAGATGCCCTGGAGATTGGCGGGCAGGCCGCCGGGGCGGGAGCTGGCGATCAGCAGGTAGCGGCCGTAGTGGAACAGCAGGGCGGCGAGGGCGGGATCGGCCGCGCCGTCGCGGAAACGGGCGAGGCGGGCGTCGGTCGTGAGCGCGTCGGCCCCGGGCGCGGCGCCGAGATCGAGAGCGACGCGGCGGAAGAGTTTTTGGTGGTCGGCGAGGTGGCGCTTGAGCAGTTGGGCGGGGGAGCGCCGCGCAGCGGCGGCAAGGGGACGGGCGGCCTCGGCGCGTTCGTCGCGGCCTTCGCGGCCGGGGGATTTGGCGGGACCGTTGAAACTGGTGCCGGCGGAGAGGAGGAGGGTGGCGGAATCGGCGCCGGCGACGGTGACGGCGTTGTTCGTGGCGGTCGTCTTGCCGCCGTCGGCGAGCACCCGGACGCGCAACTCGGCGCGCATGCCCTCGGGGTTTTCGCCCTCGTCGTAGCGGATGGGATCGTCGGATTTCAGGTAGCTGGGGTCGACGTGGGCGGGGGCCCGGGCGGATAGGACGAGGGTGGCGGGAGCGGCGGTGGCGAGGGTGTGGCGCACCAGGCTGTCGGCGGTGGCGCGGAAACCGATGCGGCCCGGGCGATCGGCGGTGAGACGGATCACGATGACCTGGTCGGGGAAACTGCTGAACACCTCGCGGGTGAAAGTCGTGTCGCCGACGCGGTAGCGGACGGTGGTCACGGCGCGGTCGAGATCGAGGGAACGCGCGTAGGCCGCGGCGTCGCCGGGCGCGGCGTGGTCGAAGTCGAGGTGCAGGTCGGCGAGCGGCAGGTAGGATTGGTTGAAGGGACCCTGCATTTTTTTGCTCAGGCGGGTGGCGCCGACGTAGTCGCCGGCGAACAGGGCGGCGCGCACCTCGGGCAGGGCCGCGAGCGCGCCGGGGTTGTTCCACTCGCGGGGCGCGCCGGACCAGAAGGTGGACTCGTTCAATTGAAGGCGTTCGCGCGCCACGCCGCCGAAGACCATGGCGCCGAGGCGGCCGTTGCCGACCGGCAGCGCCTCGGTCCAGACGGCGGCGGGCCGGTCGTAGCGCAGGACCAGCGCGGGGTCGTCGGCGGCGGCGGCCGAGAGGGGGACGAACGAGGCGAGGAGCAGGCGGCGCAGGGCGGGGACGGTCATGGGGCGGAATCAGGTTAACACGGCGGGGAGACGGGCGGAATGGCCGGGCTTGTCGCCGATATGGCTATTTTTTTTTTTTTTTT
>JAIXVP010000260.1 GCA_027482905.1 Opitutaceae bacterium | reverse complement strand
GAAGGAGACGACGCCCTTGGCGGGGTCGCCGAGCTGGGCGGGGCCGCGCACGAGATCGACGAAGCCGGTGGCGAACGCCACCAGCGAGGGATCGTCCTGCGCGACCGCGAGCGAGCCGTCCGTCCCGGCGGCGCCGTCGTAGACGCCGCCCAGCGCCGTCCGCGCGCAGGCGAGCGCCAGCGCCAAACCCTTCCGAAAAGTTGTCAAACGCGACATCGACGCAGGGCGCGGAGCGTTTCAGGCGGCCCGCGCAACGCGGAGCCGCCGCCGCGTCGTCGCCCACACCAGCGCCGCGCCCCCGGCCAACCCCGCGAGGGCGGCCGGCTCGGGAATGGCCGCCACGGCGACGAGTTGATCGACCGCGATATAGGTCGGCGTGTTGATGCCGAATAGCCCGGTGTCGCTGGAGGCGAAGCTGAACTCGATCGTTTTCACGCCCGTGCCCAGTCCGCTCAGGTCGACCTCGATCCACGAGTCGACAATGTAGTCGAGGGCGTTGTCCACGAAACGAAAGTCCGCGAGGTAAAACTCGACCGCACCGGTCGCGAGATCGGCCGTGTCGCGTCCCGTCAGCACCACCTTGAACCAGTCGGGATCGGAGCCGGTGGCGCCGCCGAACTTTTTCGAGAACCCCGATCCGTCCGCCAGATCGAGCGCCGTGTAGGTCGTGTTGGTCAGCCGGATCGAAACCACGTCGACCGGCGCGGCGAAAGTCACGACGGGCGCGGTGCCGCCGTAGCTCGCCCCGTAGGCGACGGCGTAGTTGCCCGCGCCGCCGAAACCGCCGCCGGCGACGGCGCCATACTGGTTGCCGTAGCCCGGCGTGGCGGCGTCGATAAGATTGGCGTAGGCAAAGCCCGACCACGAGTCGTAAGTCGCGTCGTAAAGATTGGCGAAGCTCGCGCCGCCGCTGGTCCAGGCGCCGGCACCGTCGGAGCCGTTGTAGTAGAATCCGCCGCCGGGACCGGTGTAGGGCTGGGCGGGGGGCGCGCCGAGAGGGGCGTCCTCGAAGTCAACCGTCACGGCGCGCGCGGACGGCGCGAGCGCCACGAAGCCGGCAACGGCGAAAGCCACCGCGCGAAGAGCGAGCGGAGCAAAATGCGAGCGGCGCGCGAGGCGACCGCCCGAGGGAATGGGATTGGACATGGTTCGGATGGATCTGATCGGGGTGCGAGCAGACGAACCGGGGTTCGCGGACTGCCCTCACGCTTCATTTTGCGATGAAGATTTCGCGGTGAGGCCGCCCGCAAAAGTTTGGCGGCCGCCGCGTGAGACGATTCGGAACGGATATTCGGACTCCGTGCTTCAGGTCCGGCATTACCCATAAGGTCATACCCGAACCGTTTCCTCGCCCCCGCCTTCACCGGGCTGCTCACCCGATTGGCTTTGCCCGCGTCGTTCGCCGACGCGGTGGGAGTCTGTGGCACGATACCGCAGCGCAACTGTGGCCGGATCTCACGGCCTTCCCCGCTTCCAAAAACGTGCAAAGAACACGAACGACGCCGAGCATCCACCGCCCGGGGCGCCTGGCGAGCCTCCTTCGCCGGCATGGCTTGGCGAAAAATGCGCGCCGCTTGCGCCCGAGGGCAAAAGTCAGCCCGGCGCTTAAACATATCAACATATGTGAAAGTAAAGATATGATTTTGACGGCAGAGGGAAAATCCCCTTCCGTTCGCCTTCCTTTCGCCTCCTCCTCTCCTTCGATGTCCGCCCCCCGCACCACGATCTCCGCCGCCGAAACCGAGCTACGCCGCCTCCTTGCCGAGCGCGTCGCCATCATCGACGGCGCCATGGGCACCACCATCCGCACCTACGGCATCACGGAGGAGCAGGCGCGCGGTGAGCGTTTCAAAAACGCCCCCAAAGATCTCAAGAACAACGGCGACATCTACTCGCTCACCCAGCCCGGAGTCATCTGCGATATCCATCGCCGTTTCCTCGAGGCCGGCGCGGACATCATCGAGACCAACACGTTCTCCGCCACCAGCATCGGCCAGAGCGAGTTCTTCATCGAAGACCCGCGCGAGCACGGCGGCCGCAAGGACCCGGCTTTTTACCAGACCGTTATCGAGGACAAGTTCCTCCAGGAACTCGCCCACGACATCAACTTCCAGTCCGCGCGCCAGTGCCGCGAGTGGGCCGACCGTATCGCCAACGCCACCGGTCGTCGCCGCTACGTCGCCGGCGCTATCGGACCGCTCACCGTCTCCCTCTCCAACTCCCCCGACGCCGACGACGCCGGCTTCCGCGTCATCACCTTCGATCAGGTCAAGGCCGACTACCGCCGCCAGATCCGCTCCCTCATCGCCGGCGGCTCCGACCTCCTGCTCGTCGAGACGATCTTCGATTCCCTCAATGCCAAGGCCGCCCTCGTCGCCATCGAGGAGGTCTTCGCCGAGGACCGCATACGACTCCCGCTCATGATCTCCGCCGCCGTCGGCCGCGGTGGCGAGACGATGATCTCCGCGCAGACCGTCGAGGCGCTCTGGAACGCTGTCCGCACCCACCAGCCCCTCTCCGTCGGTCTCAACTGCTCCATCGGTCCCGACCTCATGCGGCCCTTCCTCGCCGAGCTCGCCGAGAAAGCCCCGGACACCTTCATCTCCGCCTACCCCAACGCCGGTCTACCCAATCCGCTCACGCCCACCGGCTTCGATCTCGAACCGGCCGACATGGCGCGCTTCATGGGCGAATTCGCCGACAGCCACCTGTGCAACATCGCCGGCGGCTGCTGCGGCAACACGCCCGAACACATCGCCGCGATCGCCGTCGCCCTCGCGCCCAAACAGCCCCGCAAACCCGTCGCCACCCGCGTCACGCCCCCGCCGGCCGCCACGTCCACCGCTTCCGCCACCGACCTCGCCGTCGCCAACTCCGATCTCCTCGCTTCTCGCTCCTCGCTCCTAGCTCCTCGCTCCCTTCCCCTCCGCCTCTCCGGCTCCCTCCCCTTCACCCAGCAGCTCGGCACCTTCCTCATGGTCGGCGAGCGCACCAACGTCGCCGGCTCGCCGAAATTCGCCAAGCTCGTCAAGGCCGGCAACTACGAGGAGGCCGTCTCGGTCGCCCGGCAGCAGGTGGACAACGGAGCCAACGTCATCGACGTGTGCATGGACGACGGCCTCATCGACGGCGTCGCGGCCATGACGCGTTTCCTCCAGCTCATCGGCTCCGAACCCGAGATCGCCAAGGTCCCCGTTATGGTGGATTCCTCCAAATGGGAGGTCATCGAGGCCGGCCTGAAATGCCTTCAGGGCAAAGGCATCGTGAACTCCATCTCGCTCAAGGAAG
>JAIXVP010000032.1 GCA_027482905.1 Opitutaceae bacterium | reverse complement strand
GAATACTACCGCGATCCCGCCGAATCCATCGCGAGCCGCGCCTCGCGCGCCGAGCTGATCGCCACCATCCCGGACGAAAGCAACCGAACTTCCGTCCTGACCTACTTTTTGGACTCTTGGCTGCGCCAGGACTTTGAAACCGCCCGCGCCTGGATGGAAAGCCACGATTCCGTTTCCCCCGAGCTGGCTGCCCAGCTCCTCACCAAAGCCGACCCCGCCGCCCCATGAAGCCCGCCTTCCGCTTGTTTCTCCTCGGCCTGACCCTCGGCACCGCCGCAACCTTTCTCGTTCCTCGTTCCGCCGCGCCCGCGCCTCACTCCGCCTCCGCTCTTCTCACTCCCAACTCCTCGCTGCTAGCTCCTCCCTCCGCTCCCCCCTCACCCTACGCAACCCGCGCCGACGCCCTCCGCGCCTTCGTCGCCAGCCTGCCCGCCGCCGAGTTCCCGCGTCTGCTCGCGACCTTCACTTCCGACTCCGACCAGAACGAACGCCGTCTGCGCCAGATCGCCTTTGATTCGTGGGTGGACGTCGATCCCGCCGTCGCCACCCGCTGGGCCGCCGCCGGAGGCAAACCCCTGCGCGACCTCGCCCTCCAGGCCGTTCGCGCCTGGGCGGAGCTCGACGCCCCCGCCGCCGCGGCCTGGGCCTGCGCCTTTCCCGACGCCGAGGCCGCTGGCGCCCTCGCCGGCCCCACCCTCGTCGCCCTCGCCGCGCAAGACTCCGCCCGCGCCATCGCCCTCGCCAACTCCCGCGACGACGCCTTCCGTGACGCCGTCCTGCCCGCCCTCCTCACCGCTCTAGGCGAGGCCGACCCCGCCGCCACCGTCCGCGCCTTCGCCCCCGCTCTTTGGAAAGGCGGCCAGGGCTTCTACACTCTCCGGGGCCCTCTTTCCGCCTGGGCCCGCCGCGATCCCGACGGCCTCGTCCTCTGGATTGCTGCCCAGCCCGGCGGCCTTCTCGGCTACGCCATGAACGACCTCGTGCGCGGCCCCGCCGAGCGCCGCGCCATGGTCGTCGCCCTCGCCGCCCATCCCGAGCTCCCCCGCAGTCGCGAGTCCCTGCGCGAGGTGTTCCCGAAGTGGGGCCGAGCCCAACCCGCCGAAGCCCTCGCCTGGCTCGACCAACTCGACGATCCCGCCCTCCGCGTCTCGTTGCTCCGCGCCGCGAGTTTTTCCTACAACAAGCCCGAGCACCCCGAACAGCCCCTGCCCTTTATCCTAGCCCTGCCCGCCGGCCGGGACCGCACCGAAAGACTCGGTCAACTCCTCTCCGACTGGTCCCGGCTCGACCGACCCGCCGCCCTGGCCTGGATGGCCGCGCAAAACGACCCCGGCGTCGCCGCCGCCGCCTACACCGTGCAGGCCTCCCTGCTCGCCACCATCGCCCACGACGAACCCGCCACCGCCGTCGCCGAGTGGCGCGCACTTTCCGATCCCCGCGCGCAAAAAGCCGCCCTCAATCCCATCGTCCAAGCCTGGGGTAAAACCGATCCCGCCGCGGCCCTCCAGTGGGGCGCCGAACAACAACGCGCGCTCGGCGGCGACGCGCCGGCTACCTTTGATTCCATGCTCCTCATCGCCTGGGCCCAAAAAGCACCCGAGGACGCCCTCCGCTGGACCGAGTCGCTCGCCCTCGAACTCAAGGCAGGCGGCAAAGACCACTACCGCCATCTTTTCGACCACTTCGACAGCGACTATACCGGACGATCCCGCGCCGCCTACGCCGATCTCTTTACCAAGATTCAAGACCCCGCCCTCCGCACCGAAACCCTGACCCGACACGTCCAAGCCTGGCTCACCAGAGACCCCGCCGCCGCCAAGATGTGGCTCGAATCCCACGACGCCCTCACCCCCGCCCAGGCCGCCGCCCTGCTCCAATCAAATTAACGCATGTTCGGTTTCGGCGTCGGCGGCAGTAAATACGTGAACCCCCATGAATGATGACGCCGCGCTCCTCCACCGCTACGCCGCGGAAGGCTCCCAGGACGCCTTCGCCGAGCTGGTTCGCCGCCACCTCTCTCTGGTCTATCACGCCGCCCTCCGCCAGACCGGCGGGGATCCACACCGCGCCGAGGACGTCGCCCAGCGCGTCTTCACCGACCTCGCTCGCAAAGCCTCCGCGCTCTCTCATCGAGCTCTGCTGGTCGCCTGGCTGCACACCGCCACGCGCCACGCCGCCGCCGAGCTCCGCCGCACCGAGTTGCGCCGACAAGCCCGCGAACAAGCGGCCTTCGCCATGAACGAAACCGAGCTCGCCCCCGAGGGCGCCGCCGACTGGGAACGCCTCCGTCCGCTCATCGACGACGCCCTCCAAACCCTGGGCGAGCGCGACCGCGCCGCCGTCCTCCTGCGTTTCTTTGAAAACCGCTCCTACGCCGAACTCGCCGCGACCCTCTCCGTCACCGAGGACGCCGCCCGCGTCCGCGTGAACCGCGCTCTGGAAAAACTCCGCGCCAACCTCGCCCGTCGCGGCCTCGTCTCCACATCCGCCGCCCTGGCCCTCGCCCTCGCCCAACCCGCCCTCGCCGCCACCCCCGCCGGCCTCGCGGCCAGTGTCACCACCGTTTCGCTCTCCGCCGCCGGCACCGGTGCCGTGGTCGGTGCCACCACCGGTATCTTCGCCGCCGTGAGCACCGCCAAAATCGCCACCCTCACCGCCGGCGCCGCGCTGGCCACCTTCTCCCTCGGCGTCGTGGTTTACCAACCCAACACCGGTCCCGACCGCGCGTCTACCTCGACCACCCCCGCGCCCGCCCTCTCCGCCGCCGAACTAAACACGCTCCTACACCCCTCCCGCCTCGCTCCGGCCGACGCCGACGCCGCCCTCGCCGCCTATCTGGCCCTTCCCCCGCTCGCCGCGGACTCCTTGGAAACGGAAACCGCTGCTCGCGCGAAATTGCTCCGCGATCTTATCGTCACCCTTCCGCCCACCTCCTTCCAGCGCCTCCTCGCCGCCACCGCGAGCCGTCGAGGCACGCCTGAAGCCCGCCTGCGCCGCCTCGCTTTCACCGCCTGGCTCGAGCTCGACGCGCCCGCCGCCGCCCACTGGATCGCCAGCCAAGCCCCCGGCCCGGGCATCGACGACAAAGCGCGTCGTAACCTGGCTTCCGACGCCGCCCTCGCCTGGGCCGCCTCTTCGTTCGCGTCCGCCTACGAATGGGCCGCCTCGCTCTCCGATTTGCGCGATCCCCTCCTCCGCGCCCTCCTCGCCAGCCTGGCCTCCACCGCGCCCGAACGTGCCCTCGCCCTCGCCCGTGACCGCGGGGACGCATTTTTCCTCTCCGTCCGCCGCGAGATCTTCACCGCTTGGTCTAAAAACGACCCCGCCTCCGCCGTCCGCGCCCTCGGCGCCGCCATCGTCGAACCCGGGCCCAACGGCGACAACTGGGAGCTCACCACCGCCCTCGCCAAATGGGGCTGCGCCGATCCCGCCGGCTCGCTGGACTGGCTCCTCGCCCAGACCCACCTTTCGCCCGAGGATAATCAGGAACTCCTCCGCCGCCTCGTCAGCCGCGCCGGCAACGCCGGCTCGCCCGCCCTGCTCGCCGACACCCTCCGCACCCACCGCGGAATCATCAACCCCGTCGAACCGCTTGGCTCGCTGCTCAACTCGTGGGCCGAGACCGATCCGACCGCCGCCCTTGCCTGGCTCGATAAACTCCCAGACGCTCAGGAACGCGCCGGGCTTCTCGATCGCTCCCTGGGTATGTGGAGCTCCGTCCGCCCCGAAGCGAACCTCGCTCTCGCCCTCCACCTCGACCCCGGTCCGGGACGCGCCCACGAGGTTCGAAAGGTCCTCGAACGCTGGCATGACGAATACCCCGAAGCCGCCCTCGCTTGGCTCCGCGCCCAAACCGATCCCGACCTCACCCCTCTGCTTGCCCCGCTCGAAAGCCGCGCGCTCGCCGATGTCGCCCGCGCCGACCCTGCGGCGGCGGTCTCCCGCTGGGCCTCCTTGCCGGCCGGCCCCGCCCGCACCTCGACCGCCTCCGCCATCGCCTCCGCCTGGGGCGAACGCGATCCCGCCGCCGCCGCCCTCTGGTGGCTGAAGCAACAATCCCCCTCCTTTGACCCCGCCCGCCTGGCGGAGCCCTTCGCCCGGGATCAAACCCTGACCCTGCTCCTCGCCAACTGGGGACGTCGCGATCCCGACGCGCTGCTCCAGTGGGCGGAAGACCAAAAAGCATCCGCTCCGAATCTCGGCGTTCACGCTATACGGGCCCTCTACCAGGACTTCGTTGACGATGATATCGACGCGCCCGACGCACCCGCCACGGCCGCCCGCCTCGCGCGCATCGCCGATCGATACCCAAACCTGATGCTGCTCGAAAATCATCTCCGCGGTTGGTCCTACCACGACCCCGCCGGCGCCCGCGCGTGGCTCGACGCCAAAGAGTCGATTCCGCCCGAGCAGGCCGCCCGGATCCTCGTGCACATGAATCCCGTCCAACCCTGACCCCACATGCGCCCCGCCTTCCTCTTCTCCGTCCTGATCGGAGCTTCCGTAGGCACCGCCGGCGTGTGGGTCGTGTCCCACCGCCCCGCCCCGCCCGTCTCGGCGTCCGTGTCCTCTCCCCCTGCCGCCGTCATCGCTCCATCCGGCCCCCTCTCCCCGCGTCAAACTTCCCTGCTCATCGCCGCCTGGATCGCCCTTCCAACCACGCCCGGCCCGCGTGCCAACCACGCCGCCCGCGCCGAGTCCCTGCGCGCCGTTCTCGCCCGCCTCGCCGACACCGATTTTCCCCGCCTGCTCGACGGCATCCAACACCTCTCCGACGAAGCCCGTTCCGACCTCCGCCGCCTCGCCTTCGACGCCTGGCTCGACCGCGACCCGGCCTCCGCCGCCCGCTGGGCCATCTCCGCCGGCAAAGACGCCGGCAACCTCGCCATCCAGGCCGCCAGAGCGTGGTCGCGCCGCGACGCCCTCGCCGCCCTCGCCTTCACCAGCTCTCTCGCCGATCAAGACTTCGCGATCAATCTCACCAGCTATGTCACCGGCCAAATCGCCCCCGCCGATCTGGCCCGCGCCTTGGCCATCATCGAGGCCAGGGGTGCGTCCTTCCGCGACGCCCTCGCCGCCGATCTTTTCCGTCCCATGGCCAAGACCGACCCCGCCGCCGCCATCCGCGCCTTCGGCCCGACCATGTGGCGCCGCGGCACCCAGAAATGGCAACTCGACACCGCCCTCGCCGCCTGGGCTCGCACCGACCTCGACGGCGCCCTCGCCTGGCTCGCCGTCCAACCCCGCGCGCAAGAACTGCCCAGTATCGCCGCCCGACTAGGAACCGACGACGCCAGCCGAGCCCGCGTCGGGTCCGCCCTGCTCGCCCGCACCGATTTCCCCATGCGCCAGGCGACCCTCGGAAAACTTCTCTCCGATTGGGTGGAGAAATCACATTCCGCAGCCCTCGCCTGGCTCGACACCATCACCGATCGCGACCTGCGCAACCGCATCCTCGAACGCGCCACCCGCGGCTACTCGCCCGAGCACCCCGAGCAAGACCTTCCGCTGGTCCTTGCCCGCGTGCCGAGTCAGAGCCGGGACGAGACGCTCGGCATGCGGCTCGAAGCGTGGGCGGTCCTTTCGCCCGAAGCCACACTTGCCTGGCTCGCCGCCCGGACCGACGACCCCGTCGTCGCGCGCGCCGCTCCCCGCGTCCACGGGGCCATCCTCGGCGCCCTTGCCGTCGAATCGCCCGAAGCCGCCGTGCGCGAATGGAAAAACCTCGCCGACGCCGCCAGCCGCGAAGCCGCCATCGGCCCCATCGTCCAGTCCTGGGCTCGCACCGATCCCGCCTCCGCCCTGCGCTGGGGCACCGAGCAACTCCTCGTCGCCGGTCAAGTCACCGCAAACTGGCAATCCCAGCCGCTCCAAATCTGGGCCAAACAAAACCCCGCAGCCGTGCGGCACTGGCTCCAAGGTCAAACCAACGCTCAACTCGAGCGCAGTCTGCTCGGCTTTGACGGCGGCATCGGGAGGAATCTCCCGCCCGCCTCCGCCGCCGATCTTTACGCCCAGATTCGAAGCCCGGAAATCCGGGCCGAACTAATCACCAAGCATCTTCGCGCCTGGCTGGCCGAAGACCCTTCCGCCGCCAGGATGTGGCTCGAAAACCACGACACTCTCACTCCGGAGCAAACCGCCGCACTCCTTCAAGCCCGTTAGCGTATTCCGTCTGTTGCGGCATCCGCGCCTTTTCGCGGCCAAAAATTCTGGTGGTTTGATCGCCCGCCGCAGCCCACGTTGCTTGGTGCGGCCAGGTTCCCCGCCCCCATGATTCCTCGTTTATTCGCCCTTCTGCTCGGTCTGGCGCTCACCCTCGCCGCCGCCCCACGCGACGAAGCGCGCTACGTCGTCCTGACCTCGCCCGGCGAACATCTCTTCGAGTCCACCCCGCTCGGCAACGGCCGGCTCGGCGCCGCGCTCTACGGCGGTGTCGCCGAAGAACGCATCGTGCTCAACGAATCCGGAATGTGGTCCGGCTCGCCGCAAGAAGCCGACCGCTCCGACGCCCACCTCGCCCTACCCGAAATCCGCCGCCTCTTGCTCGAAGGGAAAAACCACGAGGCGGAGGCCCTTGTGAACGCCCACTTCACCTGCGCGGGCGAAGGCTCCGGGAAAGGCGCCGGCGCCAACACCCCCTTCGGCTGCTACCAGACACTCGGCAACCTCCGACTGTCTTTCCCTGACTCCACCACCGCGACTCCTTCAGATCCCGCGGAGGTCAAAAACTACCGCCGCACCCTCGATCTCGCCGAAGCTGTCGGCCGGATCGACTACGAACAGGACGGCGTGCACTTCACCCGAGAGGCGTTCGTCAGCGCGCCCGACGAAGCCGTCGTGATCCGCCTCACCGCCAGCGCACCCGGGCGCATCTCGTTCGACGCCCGTCTCGACCGTCCCGAGCGCTTCACCGTGGAGCCCGCCGGCACCGACGCCCTGTTGATGCACGGCCAGCTCAACGACGGACGCAATGGCGATACCGGCGTGCGCTACGCCGCCGCCTTGAGGATCATTCCGCGCGGCGGGTCCATCGAGAACATCGACAACACGGTTCGCGTGCGTGGCGCCGACGAGGCGCTGGTCCTCGTCACCGCCGCCACCGACATCAAGACCTTCGCCGGTCGAAAAGTCGCCGCCGCCCGGGACGCCGCCGTCGATGATATGTATCGCGTCACCGGGCATTTATCCTCCGGCCCGCACGATCTGGTTTCACCCGAATGTCGGGCCACCCGCACCGCCGAAAAAACCTACAACAACCTGCGCGCCGCCCACGTCGCCGACTACCGCCGTTACTTCGACCGCGTCGCCCTCGACCTCGGCGCACCCGATCCAGCCGCCGCCGCGCGTCCCGCCCCCGACCGCCTTCGCACGTTCCACGAAGGCGCTCCCGATCCCTCGCTCGCCGCGCTGTATTTCAACTTCGGCCGCTACCTGCTCATCTCGTCCTCCCGCCCCGGCGGTCTGCCCGCGAACTTGCAAGGCATCTGGGCGGACAAGATCCAGACCGCGTGGAACGGCGACTGGCACACCAACATCAACGTCCAGATGAACTACTGGCCCGCCGAGGTCACAAACCTGAGCGAGCTACACGAACCGCTCTTCGCCCTGATCGAATCGCTCGTCGCCCCCGGGCAAAAAACCGCCAAGGCCTACTACGGCGCGCGCGGCTGGGTTTCCTTCCTGCTCTCGAATCCCTGGGGCTTCACTTCCCCCGGCGAATCGGCCTCATGGGGCTCCACGGTCTCCTGCTCCGCCTGGCTCTGCCAGCACCTCTGGGACCATTATCTCTTCACGGGCGACCGCGCCTTCCTCGCCCGCGTTTACCCAATCCTCAAAGGCTCGTCCGAGTTCTACCTCGATATGCTGATCGCCGATCCGAAGACCGGCCACCTCGTCACCGCGCCTTCGAACTCCCCGGAAAACGCCTTCCTGCTCGACGGCAAACCGGCCCACGTCTGCCTCGGTCCCACCGCCGACCAACAACTGCTCCGCCACCTCTTCGCCGCCACGCGCGACGCGGCCGAGTCGCTCGACCTCGACGCCGACTTCCGCGCCGAACTCGACTCCGCCCTGCCCCGCCTCGCACCCACTCGCCTCGGCTCCGACGGCCGCGTTCTCGAGTGGCAGGAGGAATACCCCGAGGCCGACCCGCAACACCGCCACATCGCCCACCTCTGGGGGCTTTATCCGGGCCACGAGATCACCCCGCGCGGCACGCCCGAACTCGCCGCCGGCGCGAGCAAAACCCTCGGGGTGCGCGGCGACGGTTCCACCGGCTGGAGCCTCGCCTACAAGATGGCCCTTTGGTCCCGCCTCGGCGACGGCGACCACGCGCACAAAATTTTCCGCAACGCGCTCAAACCCGCCGACGCCGCCACGAGCAAACAACGTTGGAGCGGCGGCACCTACGCCAATCTCTTCGGCTCCCATCCGCCTTTCCAGATCGACGGCAACTTCGGCATCACCGCCGCCATCGCCGAAATGCTCCTGCAGAGCGCACCCGGCGAAATCACGCTCCTCCCCGCCCTGCCCTCCGCCTGGCCCGAAGGTTCCGTGCGCGGCCTGCGCGCGCGCGGCGGCTTCGAGGTGGATCTCGCTTGGAAAAATGGCCGCCTGACCGAAGCCACCCTCCGCAGCGTCGGCGGCGAACGCACCGTGGTGCGTTCCGGTGAGCACACGATTGATGTCACTCTCGCGCCGGGCGAATCCCGCCGAATAACCTTTCTCTAGCATGTTTTCCCTGCCCCACCCACGGCTGCTGCTCGGCTTGCTTTTTCTCACCTGCGGCACCCGCGCCCAGGCCTTGACCTGGACCAGCGCGGCCACCGGCGGCACCGTATCCGCCACCGTGACCGAGCCGAATCCCGTGGTCTCGCCGCCGGCCCTGGTGGTTTATCTCAAAAATCTTGCGTGCGAACGCATCGGCCTCGAGCCCGACGCGACGATCATCGCCGACTTCGTCGCCAACGGTTATCGCGTGGTGGAGCTCGACTACGCCGGCCACGCCCAGGCGGCCTCGCCTTTCCTCAATGCCGACGTGCTGAAGATTCGCCAGGAGATCGGCACCGGCGCCTTTCCCGGCGCCACCGGTCTGGCCGCCGCGAAGAACAAGTGTTACATCCTGTGCGAAGGCTACCGTCTGCTGCGGAACGTGCCGTATTTTCTGAATGACCGCACCGTCTACAACGGCGCCGAAACCACCGACGTGGAGCTGCGCATGGATATCGCCTACCCGTCGCGGCCTTCGCGTGGCGTGCCGATCATCTTGGAATACTCCTGTTCGAACAGCTACTTCGGAAACGCGGACGACCGGATGAACAATGGCAACGCCTTCACCGGCATCACCAACACGATCCTGGAAGGCGCGCCGGCGGCGGGAATCGCCTGGGCCATGGCCGACCACCCGAAGTTCCGCGAATGGGGCCAGCCGAAATCAAACGGGTATAACTTCGCCTCGTTCGAGACGAACTCCGACAAGAATCTGGTCGTGAACTACGACTCGATCAAAAAGGTCCGGTCGTCCGTGCGCGTGCTGCGCGAAGTGGGCGCCAGTCTGGGCCTTTCCGGCAACATCGCGTTGCACGGTTTTTCGCGCGGGGCTACGGCGGGCTCGCTGGGCATCGGCGATCTGGCCCTTCCGGCCATCGACTCGGCGGGCTATTCGACCGCGCTGTCGGGCCGACCGCAGACCGTTGTGCTCGGTTCGGGGATCTTCGACTACACGCGCTCGGGTGGAACGACGACGGGAGACCCGGCGACATCGGCGGTTGATATCTACAGCCGCTTCGTGACGGCCTGGGGCGCGACGGCCGCGAATCTCCCGCTCTGGCAGTTGCAGGGCGCCCCGTATTACATGGCCACCGGCGCGAGCGCGCCGGTGTTCCTGAGCTACAACACCGACGACGCCGCCTGGTATGTCTATCAGGCGCAGTTGCTGGAGGCCAAACTGGTCGCGTTGGGCGTGCCCTATCAAAAAATCACCGGCACCGGCGCCCACCACGTCACGACGACCGGTTCGACCCTGACCGCGATCTACGATTTCTTCAAAACCCACGCCAATCCGTTGCCGAACAAACCCGGGCCGACCGTCCTTGGAAACGTGGATCCCACCGCGCAACGGCTCGATCTGACGATCGACGCCAACGGCAACGGCGAAAACGTGCTTTACGCCCTTTCCACCAACGGAAGTCCGCGACAGTGGGTGCAGGCGAGCGGAGCCCCGGGCGCCGCCCCGGTCTGGCGCACCCTGGCCGCCTGGGGCGCGCCCATCCGGGTGGGTCCGCTACCGGATCTCGATGCCACACGATTCACGGTGATCGCCTATGATCCGGCCCGCTTCACGACGGCTCAAACCACGGATAACACCATCGCCCCCTCCCCGCTGCCACCGATCAGCGACCTGTATTTCAACGCGACGACCGGTGCGATTTCTTTCAGTTGGCCGGCTCCCGCTGGCGTGACGAATCCAGCCAACCTAACCGAGTCCGTGCAGCGTTCGGCCACTTTGCAAAACGACTGGGCCGGAGTCCCCGGTGCCATGCTCGCCATCCTGAACGGCACCGTGGCTTTCAGCGACCCCGCGCCGCCCGCTCCCCGGGCCTTCTATCGACTGCTCCGCCCCTGAATCAGGTTCGGAAACCCCACCCGCACCGGGTTGAGCAAACGGACCGGACCCATCAAACCGGACGCGACCAGCGGCTCGTCCCGATCGTAGAAACGCCAGGTCGTGAACGTCACACGGCCGCCGGGAGGCTTCGGCCGGCCTTCCTTATACCAGGCGGGCAGCCGGGTGATGCCGTGCGGATCGTTGCCTTGTTCGTCGCGAATTCCGAACTCGTCCTCCGGCGGGAGTTGCTCGTCGCCGATCAGACGGTTGGGCCAGAGCGTGGTCACGCGCACTTCGAGGGAGTTCGCTCCGGGCTGAACAAAATCGGTGACGTCGAGGCGGTAGGGTTCCTTCCACACCTGACCGACCGATCGGCCGTTGATCACCACGTCCGCGATCACTTCGACGCGCCCCAGGTCGAGCATCACGCGACGGTCGCGCGCCAGATAGTCCACGGGCACGTCCAGCACGTGTGAATACGCCGCGGTGCCGGCAAAGTATTTCACGCCCGGATCCGCGTTGAGGTGCAGGGATTGAAGTTCCGGCAGCATGACCGAACCCGGCGCGCCGCGCCCGGACTGAAAAGCCACGCGCCACGGCCCGACTAGCTTCACGGGCGCGGGCACCTTGACCTCGACCGCGCTACCAGCGCCCAACGCGTAGGATCCCGATTCCCAAATCAAGGCCTCGACGTCGTTCCCGACGCGAGCCAGCCCGGTCACAACCGGCAAGTCCGGCGCGGGCGGACCCTTCGCGGCGATCGCGACGATGGCCGCGTCGTCCACCGGTCCGACGATGGTCTCGGGCGGCAGGGAGTTACCTTCGAAACAAAAAACCTGCCCGCGCGAGGTCGGCGGCGGCTGGCCGGCGGCGCGCGTCAGGGCGGCGACACCATTGAAGTTGAGGGTGTAATCCACCGGCGGAATCGGCGACCCGACGCCGGAATGAACGACCTTGCCCGACGCGAGCCCCTCGCGAACGAAGACGCCGTCGACATAGAGGCGCGGCTTTCCGTCGCGATAGACGACCGCGACATGCGTCCAGCCGGAGATCTTCAGGTCGGCGACCAGCACGGCCGGACACGACTCGCTGGCCCGCTCAACGACAAAGATACCGTTGCGGCCGACGGCGAGGCCGGCGGTCGCGTGACCGGGACCAAAGCGCAGATCGCCGGGGTCCGCCGGGATGGCGTAAAATTTGCCCACTTCATCAATGCGGCCGGTGGTCGACTCCTTCGGCATCGCGCGCAGGTCGGTGTCCGGCTTGAGCCAGATCGACATGGCAAAAGTCCCGCTTGCATCCGGCGCGGGCGTGGGAGCGACCGTGGACGCAACGATGTCGCGTCCGTCACGGCGCAACGGTCCGAGGACGGGCGCCGCTGGACGGCGAAACAACACGAAGATCGATTCCGCAGGCTCGAAAGTAAACGGCACGAGCGCGCGGTCGCCGTCGCTCTCATGCACGGCGGCGAGACTACGGTCTCCGGTCTCCGGTCTCCAGAGTTCCGGCTGAAGACCCGCCATGCCGCGAAAGGAGACGACGACCGACTCTTCCCGGCGCTGGCGGTTGGCGAGAAAGAACAAATCTCCGTCGGGCAGCTTGCGGTGTTGCCAGGAAAAATCGGCGTCGGGCCGTGCGCCGCGCCACGTCACGTCCGGGGTCACATTGAGCGCGGCGAGAGCCTCCCCGATGGTTCCCGTCGGAAACACGCGTCCGGGCCCTTGGCGATCGGGCGCCCAGAGTTCAGCGGCCAGTTTCAACATGGCCGTCTCGCCCTCCGGATACGCGTGGAGGGTCGGCGAAAAGATCGGTTTTGGGCCGAGCAGCGCGCCGCCGGCGGCGACGAAATCGGCGAGTTTACGCAACAGGGCCGGCCGCATGGCCTTCAGGTCGGGCGGCAGGACCAGCAACCGGTAACGCCCGCCCTCGGGCAGTTCATAGGCGCCGTCACGCACCGTGATGCGGTTGAGCAGCACGTCGGTGTTGACCAGATCGTAGGTGTGGCCGGCGGGCAGGGCCGGCACGGCGTATTGCGAAGGATCGGGCGAACGCTCGCCGGTGAAGTAAAGCACGTCGGCGACAAAGGTGCCCTGCCGAAGCAGATGGCCGGTGCGCGCCACGGTGTCGATCCAGCCCTTGCTTTGCTCGAACCAGGTGTTGGTGCGGTCGAAGAAAAACCCATACGGCCCCATCGCCATGCCCGGCGCGGCGTCGGGATGCGGTTGGTGGGCGTAGCGGTGAAACACGGTGAGGTTAACGCCCTGCGCCGCCATCTCGTCGCCGAGGATTTTTAACGCGTAGGGATACTCCAGCCAGCGGGAGGTTTTGAACTCCCCGGTAAAGGATTCGGCGGCGACGACGGGCTTGCCGTAGATGTGGGCCGCCGAGCTCACCATTTTCACCACCCGATTGGGGGTCCAGGGCGTGCGCGTCCAGAACTCGGTCATGGGCACGTCGGCTAGACCGGCGACGCGCAACTCGTCGAAGTTGCCCGGCCCGTAGCCCTCGACGAAAAAACGCAGCCCGCGTTCGCGCGCGAGTTGGTGCATGCGCTCGTAGTAGTGCTCCGCCATCAGGTCGGCCTGAACGCGGCGAAAATCAAAAAGGAAACGCTCGGAAACACCCGCGTCGCCCACCAGGCGACCGAAAAGCGCGGGCAGATAGGCGGTGATCGGGTAACCGACGCGGCGGCGAAACTCTTCCGGGAATTTGGCGGTCCAGTTCTGCATCCCGGCCTCGTAGCTATCGATCGTCACCGTGGCCGGTCCCTTCGCGCCGACCGCGGCGGCGTCGGCCGCGACCCGGTCGATCACATGGCGGAAATGAAACTCGGCGGCGGCGGGGTTGAACTTGTCGACCTCCAGACCGCGTCCGGCGGCGGAGGCGGCGACGTTTTTCTGCCCCGTGCTGGTGTGGCCGATACGCAGAATCGTCCAGGCGCCGGCGGGGGCGTCCCAAACCAGCCGATCGCCCTGGAGTTTCGCGGTCAGGTCCAGGACCGAATCCGGAGCGATGGCGGCGGAGGCCGGCGCCGACGCTGGGAACGCGAGTTGGCCGGTCACGCGATAGTCAAAGTTGGCCTTGGCCACCCAGTCCGCGATGCGGGGGGCGCGGTGGAAAACCAAATCGGCGATCTCGCCCTCGCGGGACGCGATCACCCGCATAAAACGCGCCCGCGTCGGCGCGAAAACGGTCGCACCCGGCGCGACGATCCCGTGACGACCCGGTGACCCGACGCTGCAAACCGGGGTGAACGCCACGCCGTCGAGCGAGGCCTCGACCTGAAGGCGCGGAAAACGCCCCTTGAGGGATGGCAATACGGTCAGCGCGTGCAATTCCACCGCTTCGACAAACTCGAACAGCAGCGGCGCCTCGGGCGAAAGGGAGACGGTGGTGTCGAACAAGCCGTCGCCCAGTGCGGCCTTGGACAGCTCCGCCCCCCCGGCGCTGACGTGCGCAAGCGCCTGCTCATAGGGCACGGCCTCGGCGGGGAGCGAAGGG
>JAIXVP010000141.1 GCA_027482905.1 Opitutaceae bacterium | reverse complement strand
TGCGGCGGAGACCAGTTCGCAAACCGGGAGTCCGGAGGCGAGGATGTCCGTCTTGAGCTTCGCGATGTCGTTTTCATCGACGAGCGGATGGTTCACCGGCGGGATCGGATCCTGCCAGATGAGTTCCTCGGCGGGCACCTCGGGTCCGAGGTAGCGCACTTTGGGACCCATGTCGCGGTGGGTGAGCTTGAACCAGGCACGGGCGAAGGCATCGGCGAACTGATCCGGATTTTCATAAAAGCGCTTCGAGATCGGCGCGTAAATTGGATCGAGCTTCAGCGCGAGATCGGAGGTGAACATCATTGGCGCGTGGCTCTTGTTAGGGTCATGCGCATCCGGCACGGTTCCCGCTCCGGCACCGCCCTTGGGCTTCCATTGTTTCGCGCCGGCCGGGCTGGTGGTGAGTTCCCAATCGTAGCCGAAGAGGTTCTCGAAGTAGTTGTTGCTCCACTTGGTCGGCGTGGTGGTCCAGGTGACCTCCAAGCCGCTGGTGATGGTGTCGGCGCCCTTGCCGCTGGCGTAGCGGTTGACCCAGCCCAGGCCTTGCTCGGCGATCCCGGCGGCCTCGGGTTCGCGGCCGACGTGGTCGGCGGAGGCGGCGCCATGGGTCTTGCCGAAGGTGTGGCCGCCGGCGATGAGGGCGACGGTCTCCTCGTCGTTCATGGCCATGCGGGCGAAGGTCTCGCGGATGTCGCGGGCGGACGCGAGGGGGTCGGGATGGCCGTTCGGGCCCTCGGGGTTGACGTAAATGAGGCCCATCTGAACGGCGGCGAGCGGCGTCTCCAATTCGCGGTCGCCGGTGTAGCGTTGGTCGCCCAGCCAGGTGGCTTCGGAGCCCCAGTAAACGTCCTCCTCGGGCTCCCAGACATCGGCGCGACCTCCGCCAAAACCGAAGGTTTTGAAGCCCATGGATTCGAGGGCGACGTTGCCTGTCAGGATCATCAGGTCGGCCCAGGAGATTTTTTTCCCGTATTTGCGTTTGATCGGCCAGAGCAGGCGGCGGGCTTTGTCGAGGTTGGCGTTGTCGGGCCAGCTGTTGAGCGGGGCGAAACGTTGCTGGCCGGCGCCGGCACCACCGCGACCGTCGGCGGTGCGGTAGGTGCCGGCGCTGTGCCAGGCCATGCGGATGAAGAAGGGGCCATAGTGGCCAAAATCGGCCGGCCACCAGTCCTGCGAATCGGTCATCAACGCCGCGAGGTCGCGCTTCAGGGCCGCGAGGTCGAGAGTCTTGAATTCGGCGGCGTAATCAAAGCCGGCGCCCATGGGGTCGGACAGCGCGGAGTTCTGGTGCAGCATCTTCAGGTTGAGCTGGTTCGGCCACCAATCGCGATTCGCGCGGCCATGCGAGCCGCTGGGCGCCGGGACGGGCTTCGGCGTGGTGCCGTGAAGATGAGGGAAGGGGCATTTGCCGCCGGTGCTGGCAGGGTGGTTTTCCATGGTAGGGTCGGTTTCGCGGGTTCTTGGGTCGAAGGTATGGATTCTCGGTGAAAAACGAGGCGATAAGAGAGCGGCATAATGCGGGCGGTCCACTTTAGCGCAAAGGCGCATTACCCTTTTCGACGTGATTTCGGCCGGACGCGGCGGGATGGCCGCGGTTCGGTGGTGTCCCGGAAACCCGCGAAATCAGGGCGGAACAGTCGTGGACCGGAGCCGGTCCTTTCACCAGCCATCCGTATAGTCATGCTCGTTCGTTTCTTCCTGCTGCTCGCCGTCATGCTCCCCCTCGCGGCCGAAACCACCCCGGACCCGGACGCCCCTCCGGCCGAGAGCGCTCCGGAGGCGCTGACTCTGGCGCGGGGGCTCGGCGGAGTTCGTTTTTTTCTGCCGGCCGGAGACGCCCGCAGCCGGGCGGGCGTGATCTTTGGATCCGGCGACGGTGGCTGGTCCTACTGGGAGGAACGGGTCTGCCGCCACCTTCGAAAGCGGGGTTTCGCCGTCGCCGGCATCGATTTCCGGGCCTACGCCGCGGAACCCTACACCGTCGAGGAACTGAGGGAGGACTATCGGCGCGTCGCGGCCGAACTCCGGCGGCGGGCGGGTCCCGACGGGGTGGAATCCCTCGTCTACGGCGGGTGGTCAATGGGAGCGGAGCAGGCCGTCCCCGCCGCCGCGCGGCGCGCGTCCCGCCCGGCCGGCCTGCGGGGTTTCCTCATGGTCGCCCCGGGTGGACGCGGACGCTATGGTTTGGAACTACCCGACGAGCTCGGACTGGCGCCGCGGGGCGAAGGCACCTTTTCCCTCAAAGAACTGGCCCCGGCCTCGGCCGATCTGCGCTTCGCCGTCTTCCACGGCGGCCTGGATCTGGTCGACGACCTGGACTGGCGGCGGGATCTGACCCTCGATTATCGCCTCTGGACGGTGCCCCGGGTCTTCCACGATTTCGCCGGGGCGGGCGACGAGTTTCTCGCCGCCGTGGACGAGGCGATGGACTGGCTGCTGGACGCGAACAGGCACCCCCGGTCATGAACGCGCCCGCATCCGCCGGCGCCCGCTGGCTGCCACGCGCGCTGGGTCTCATGGTGGCCGGAATGGGCCTGGCCCAGATCGGCGTCGCGCTGTTTCCCGGCGAAGCCCGTTACCTCCAAGGCATCGAGCCCTGGACGCCGTTCCACATTCATTTCGGCAGCCGGGCCCTGCTGCTGGCCGCGGGCGTGTCCCTGCTCGCGCTCGGCCGGGGCATCGCCCGGCGCAAACGGGCCGCCTGGTGGCTCGCGGTCGGCGCGCTCGGCGCCGGCCCCTTGCTGCACCTCGGGCTGGATTTCTCCTGGCGGGGTGCGCTCGTCTCGGCCGTGCCGCTGGTGGTGCTGTCGCGGGCGCGCCGGCTCTTCACGGCGCGATCCGACGCCGGTTCCCTGCGCCTCGCCGGCGGACTGGCGGCGGGCTCCGCCGGGGCCCTGCTGGCCTTCGGCTGGGTGGTGCTGGAGACGCATCGTGTCGACCTCGAGGGCAGGCACGACGTGCTCGCACGCCTGCAGGCCGTCGCCGAGCTGGTTTTCCTGCAATCGAGCGACACCCTCGTGGCCCGGACGACGGAGGCCCAGACCGCGCTCTACGCCATCAGTTTCGCCGGGGCGGCGGCCGTTCTGCTCGTGGTCCTGGCCGCGCTGCGCCCGGTGCTCGAATCGCCCCGGCCCACGGTGCGTGAGACCGAGCGGGCCCGGGGCATCGTGCAAACCGACGGACGCGATCCGCTCAACGAATTCGCGCTCGCGGACGACAAACGGCTCTTCTTCACGCGTGACGGACGTTCGCTCGTCGCCTACGTGCTGTGGCGCAATTTCGCGCTCACGCTCGCGGATCCGATCGGGCCGGTCGAGGGACGGCGGGCGGCGATCCGCGACTTCATCGATTTCTGCGCGGACCAGGACTGGGAGCCGGTCTTCTACGAGACGGGTCCGGACTCGACCGAGGACTACGCGGCGGAAGGTTTCATCGTCTTCAAGATCGGGGAGTGCGCGACCTTCGCTTTGCCGGAATTCAGCCTCACCGGGAAAAAATACCAGGACCTGCGGACGGCCCGCAGCCGCGCCGGACGGGAGGGCCTGGTCCTGCGCTGGCTGGCGCCGGGGACGCCGCCGGAGCCCGCGCTGGCCGCCGAACTGCGCGCCGTCTCCGACGGCTGGCTGGCGCGCAAACGCGGAGGCGAGATGGCCTTCGACCTGGGCGCCTATTCGGAGGAGGAGATCATCGCGCGCGGCGCGGCGGTGGCGATGCGCGCGGACGGGCGGGTGGAGGCCTTCGCGACCTGGCTGCCCTACCGCTCCGGCGCCGGCCGCTGCCTCGATCTCATGCGCGCCCGCCCGGAGGTGCCCGGCGCGATGGATTTCGTGATCGTCGAATCCCTCCTCGCCTTCCAGGCGCAGGGACTGGCCGAGGCCAGCCTGGCCAACGCGCCGCTGGCCAACATCCAACCGGCCTCGGCCGGCGACTCCCGCCATGATCGCGGGGTGCGCTACATCTACGAAAACTTCAACCGCGTCTACGGCTACAAGAACCTCTTCCACTTCAAAAACAAATACCACCCGCGCTGGACCGGCAGGCACCTCGCCTACCGCCACCGCGCGGACCTGCCGTTCATCGCCTGCGCGATGATCGCGATCCACAGCCCCGGAGGCCTCTGGCGCATGCTCCGGTCCTGACCTGCTCCGTCGTCAGATGCCCTGGCCGGGATCGGCGATGGCGGGGGTGGCGTCCTCGGTCGCGACGTCGCGCTCGGTGAAGCCGCCGGCGGGAAAGAGCCGGATGTGGCGGAAAACCACCCAGGCCTCGTCGCCGGCGAGGAGATTCAACTCGGCGAGACGAACGCGGGAGAGCTCGGCGTCGATCGAATCGCCGTTGTCCGCGCGAACCAGCGCGACGCGACCGGTGTTGCCGGCGGAGAACACATGCTGCACGCGCACGCGCACGCCGTGTTCGCCGTGGTAGTCGCGCAGGATGTCGACGTCGTGCGGCCGGACATACAGGACGTCCGAGCCGGCGCCGGGGAGCGGGTTGGCCTTGGTGGCGAAGCGGTTCACGTTGCCGAGAAACTCGATCACGAAGGGCGAGGCGGGACGGTCGTAGACTTCCTGCGGAGTGCCGACCTGCTCGATCTTGGCGTTGTTCATCACGATGACCTCGTCGGCGAGTTCGAGGGCCTCCTCCTGGTCGTGGGTCACGAAGAGCGTGGTAACGCCGATCTCGCGCTGGAAGTGGCGCAGCCAGCGGCGGAGTTCCTTGCGCACGCGGGCGTCGAGCGCGCCGAAGGGCTCGTCGAGCAGGAGGACCTTGGGCTGGACGGCGAGGGCGCGGGCGAGGGCGATGCGCTGGCGCTGGCCGCCGGAGAGCTGGGCGGGGTAGCGCGCGCCGAGATCCTCGAGCTGGATGAGTTTCAACAACTCCTTCACCCGGGCGTCGATGGCGGCGCGGTCGGGTCGCTCGCGGCGGGGGCGGACGGTGAGACCGAAGGCGATGTTCTCGGCGACCGTCATGTGCTTAAAGAGGGCGTAGTGCTGGAAAACAAAGCCGACGCCCCGCTTGCCGGCGGGCACGTCGGTCACGTCCGCACCGTGGAAATCGATGCGGCCGGAACCGGGGTCGGCGAACTCGAGGCCGGCGATGATGCGCAGCAAGGTGGTCTTGCCCGAGCCGGAGGGACCGAGCAGCGCGACGAGCTTGCCGGTGGGGATCTCCAGGCTGACGTCGGCGAGGGCGGTGTAGGCGCCGAAGGTCTTGGTGAGGTTGCGGGCGAGGACGCTCATGGATTCGCGAGATGAAGATTTAAGATGAAGAAAAAGGTGGGGAAGGCCGGGCGGCGAACCGGTGAAGGAGCTTGAACTTGAAACTTCAATTGGCTGCCGCCGAAGCGGCGTGGCGGCGGGCGTGGGCCCACTCGACGAGGGACTTCAGGACGAGGGTGACGAGGGCGAGCAGGGCCAGGATCGACGCGGCGGCGAAGGCGCCGACGAACTGATACTCGTTGTAGAGGATCTCGACGTGCAGCGGAAGGGTGTTGGTCTCGCCGCGAATGTGTCCCGACACGACGGATACGGCGCCGAATTCGCCCATGGCGCGGGCGTTGCAGAGGATCACGCCGTAGAAGAGGCCCCACTTGATGTTGGGCAGGGTGACTTTCCAGAAGGTCTGCCAGCCGTTCGCGCCGAGGGTGATGGCGGCGTATTCCTCGTCGTTGCCCTGCGTCTGCATCAGCGGGATGAGTTCGCGGGCGATAAAGGGGAAGGTGACGAAGGTGGTCGCGAGCACGATGCCCGGCACCGCAAAGATGATCTTAAAATCCTGCTCGATCAGCCAGGCTTGGAGGCCGGGCAGCCAGGGATGTTCGGCGTCGAGGTAGTGGCCATACCAACCCTGGGCGCCGAACAAGAGCACGTAGATGAGGCCGGAAATGACCGGCGACACCGCGAAGGGCAGGTCGATGAGAGTGATCAGCAGGCTTTTGCCCGGGAAGGTGAACTTCGCGATGCACCACGCGGCGGCCACGCCGAAAACGAGGTTGGCGGGAACGGCCAGGCCGGCGGTGAGCAACGTGAGTTTCAACGCGTGCAGGCCGTCGGGATCGTTCAGTGCGGCGAAATAAGCCCCGACCCCGCGACGGAAGGCCTCGGCGAACACCGCGACCAGCGGCAGCACGAGAAAAAGGGCGAGAAACCCGAGCGCGACGGCGGTCAGCAGGTAGCGCAGCCAAGGCGCGTCGCGGGTGGCGAGCGGGCGGGCGGCGGGGCCGGCGGAGCGGGAAAGGGAGGAGACGGCGGAGGCCATGATCGGGGAACGGAAGGCTTCAGACCGTGTGGTGGCGGCGGCTCCATTTTTGGAGCAGGTTGATCACAAGGAGCATCAGGAAGGAGGCGCCGAGCATGACGACGGCGATGGCGGTGGCGCCGGCGTAGTCGTATTGTTCCAACTTGGTGATGATGAGCAGCGGGGTGATTTCGGTGCGCATGGGCATGTTGCCGGAGATGAACACGACCGAGCCGTATTCGCCGAGGGCGCGGGCGAAGGCCATGGCGAAGCCGGTGAGCAGCGCCGGGACCAGCTGAGGGAAGATCACGCGGCGGAGGGTTTGCCAGCGGTTCGCGCCGAGGCTGGCGGAGGCCTCCTCGAACTCGGGCTCCAGCTCCTCGATAATGGGCTGAAGGGTGCGAACCACGAAAGGCAGGCCGATAAAGGTGAGCGCGATGAAGATGCCGATCTCGGTGAAGGCGATTTTCACGCCGTAGGGCGCCGCGAGGGCGCCGATCCAGCCGTTCGGCGCGTAGAGCGCGGTCAGCGCGATGCCGGCGACGGCGGTGGGCAACGCGAAGGGCAGGCCCACCAGGGCGTCCACGATGCGTCGGCCCGGGAAGGGGTAGCGGACGAGGACCCAGGCGACGATGAGGCCGAAGACGCAGTTGACCGAGGCGGCGGCGAGCGAGGCGAGGAAACTGATGCGGTAGGAGGCGACCACGCGCGGACTGGCGACGGCGGTCCAAAAATCATCCCAGGACATCCCGAGCGTCTTGATGAACGCGGCCGAAAGCGGCAGCAGCACGATCAGGCTCAGGTAGGTGAGCGTGAGACCGAGCGACAATCCGAAGCCGGGTATGACGGAGCGGTGGGAGCGGGACATGAGAGCGGGGAGCAGGGAGCGAGGGGCGGGTAGCGCGGGCTTAGAGATTCGGAGCGTAGGCGAGGAATACTCGGTATTCGTCTAGGATGGTGTCGAGCGCCGTCACGGCGGCCTCGACCTGAAGATCGATGGGGGCTTGGGCGGGGGTCTCGAAAATCAGGTCGAAGGGACGAGGCCGGCGGCCGGGCGGAGCGGAGAGCACGCCCTGAAAGCAGGCGTCGATCTTGCCGTCGCGGGCGGG
>JAIXVP010000225.1 GCA_027482905.1 Opitutaceae bacterium | reverse complement strand
CCTCGTGCGCGAACGCCGCGCCAAGTATCCGGATTTCCTGATGCTCGCGCCCGACGACCTGCGCGACCCCGCCAGCATTCCGGTCGACGAGATCGCTTTCCCCGCCGCGCTCCCCCTCGGCCAGAGCGCCCTTCCCCTCACCTACACCTACCGCCCCGGCCAGCCGGACGACGGCGTGACGCTCGAAATCTCGCCGGCCGACGCCGAGCGCCTCACCCCCATCGCGCTCGACTGGGCCGTTCCCGGCCACCTCGCGCTGAAGGTGGAACACCTGCTGTCCGCCCTGCCCAAGGAGGCCCGCCGCCTCTTCGTGCCCCTGGCCGAGACGGTGAAACAACTCGCCGCCGCCGTCGCCGCCCGCGACCGCCTGACCGACCGGCGCGAATCCCTGCCGGACGCCCTCGCCGCCTGCCTGGCGGAACGGTTTCCCTTACGCCTCGACGCCTCCGTCTGGGACGACAAGCCGCTGCCGGAACACCTGCGCGTCCGCATCCGCGTGGTCGACGAGCAGGGCCGGGAACTCTTCGCCGCCCGCGACCTCGACGAGCTCGCCCGCCACCTCGCCGAGCACCGCCGCCACGCCTCCGCCCGCGTGGCCCAGGACGCCCCCGCCGCCTGGCGCCGCGCCCGCGAGCAATGGGAGAAACCCGACCAGATGGCGTGGACCTTCGGCGAACGGCTGCCGGGCCCGGTCGATGTCTGTATCCAAAACGGCCTGACGATCCACGCCCATCCCGCGCTAAAGATCGGCCCGACCGGCGTCGCCTTGCGGCTCGCCGCCTCCCCCGAGGACGCCGCCGCTTGGACCCGCCCCGCCCTAGGCCGCCTGCTCGAGCTCGAGCTTCGGCACGAGCTGAACTTCCTGCACAAGGAGTTGCGCGGCCTGCGCGAGCTCGGCGCCCTGCTCGCGACCTACGGCTCGCTCAACCAGCTGACCGAGGACGCCGCCGGTCTGCTCCAGCGCTGGCTCTGCGGCCCCGAACGCGTGGCCGAGCCGACCCAGAAAAACTTCGCCGCCGCCCTCGTCCAGGCCCGCCACGATCTGCGCACCACCGGCCCGAAACTCGTCGCCACCCTGCGCGAGGTGTTCGCCCTGCGCTCCGCCCTCGAAGTCCATCCCGCCGCCTACCCGACCCTCGCCGGCGACCTCGCCCAGCTCCTGCCCAAGACTCTTCTGCGTGAGATCGATTACCCGCGTCTCACCCACCTGCCGCGCTACTTGAAGGCCCTCAAACTCCGCGCCGACCGTTGGCGCCAAAGCCCGGTCAAGGAGGCCGAACGCAGCCGCGCCCTCTCGCCTTGGCTGCCGCGCCAACGCGCCCTGCCGCGCTCCGACGCCCGCTACTGGCTGGTGGAGGAGTATCGCGTGAGCCTCTTCGCCCAGGAACTCGGCACCGCCGAGGCCGTCAGCCCCCAGCGTCTCGAACGCGAATTCGCCGCCGCATCCGCCGCCGCGACGCCCACCGGCTCCGGCGCCGCGCCAAAGCCCGTTGCGCCCGCCAAACCGGCCGCCCCGCCCCTGAGCGTCCTGACCACCGGCACCAAGAAAAACGCCCCGCTCAAATCCCTCGGCGCCCTCGGCGATCTCTTCCGTAAATAGAATCCGCCGCCCGCCACCCTCTTTCGTCGTGCTCCTCCTCCTCGCCGTCTCCCTGCTCTGGGCCTTCTCGCCCGGCCTGATCAAACACTTCCTCGGCGACCTGCCGTCGCCCGCCGTGGCGACCATCCGGCTCGGGCTGACCTTCCTCGTCTTCGCGCCGTTTCTTCGTCCGAAGCTCGTCGCGCGTTCCACCGCCGCCTGGCTCGCCGCGATCGGCGCGTTCCAGTTCGGCGTCATGTATCTGCTCTACCTGCAGGCGTTTCGTTTTCTCCAGGGCCACGAGGTCTTCCTGTTCACCATTCTGACGCCGCTCTACGTCGTGCTGCTCGACTCGGCCTTGAACAACCACCTCCGCCCACGCCACGGCCTCGCCGCCCTGTTCTCGGTCATCGGCGCCGCGGTGGTCGTGCCGCGCGCGGTCGGCACCGCCGACGTGATGATCGGCTTCCTGCTGGTGCAGGGCGCCAACCTTTGTTTCGCCGCCGGGCAGGTCGCCTACCAGCGCACCCGTCCGGCGCTTGCCCATCTGCCGGACCACGCCTTGTTCGCCTGGCTCGCCCTCGGCGGCTTCGCGGCCACCGCCGTCGTCGCCGGCCCGCTCGTGCGTTGGTCGTCCTTCGCGCCCACCGGCGAACAATGGCTGGTTCTTGCCTTCCTCGGCGTGGTGGCGAGCGGCGCGGGTTTTTTCCTCTGGAACCTCGCTCTGCCCAAGGTCAACCCCGGCACCTTGGCGGCCTTGAACAACGCCAAGATCCCCCTCGGCGTCGCGTTGTCGCTCCTCGTTTTCCGCGAGCCCGCCGACCTGACCCGCCTCGGCGCTAGTCTCGTCCTCCTCGCCGCCGCCGTCTGGGTGGCGGAGTCGGCCGAACCCAACTCCACGGCGGCTGGTCGCGCCTGAGCGCAGGCAAGGCGGGAGTCGCATCGCGCAACGGCGATGCCGGTCGGTCACACCCCGGCGAGGGGCCGGTAGAGCAGGGCGTCTCGGCCCTGCATCCCCACGTAGGTGCAGGCGCCGTGTTTGACGAGGTGGGCGATCAAGCCGGCGCGGGTCGGGCGCGCCGTGGCGAGGAGGCGGACCTTGACCAGATCGCGCGTCTTGAACGCCTTTGCGAGGCCGACGTAGAATTCCGGGGTGAGCGCGCCTTCGGCGATCTGAAAGGCGACCTCGAGCTTCTCGCCGTGGGCGAGCAGCCGCGTCTTGAGTTCATCGCCAAGGGTGTTGTCGGACATGCGTCGAGGCATGGCACGGGCGGGGCGCTTGGCAAAAGGGAATTTCCTTCCGCCCGGGGCTCCCTTCGCGTGCAGTGCTGTCTTCTCCCCATCCATGTTCGGCCTCTTCGACTCCCAGCACAAAAAAACCCGCCGCCTCGCCGCCGACTGGCTCGAACTCGCCGACAAGGTTTTCAACTACCGCCGCGATGTCCTGCCCGCCGGCGACCTCGCCGCCCTGCAAGCCGCCGCCGGCGACGTGCGGCGGCTGGTGCGCGAGAAGGCCGACACGGCGCGGCTGAAGCTCGGCATCGACGGCCTCGAGGCCGTGCTGCGCCGCACCGGCGGTTCGCATTATCCCAAGTCGGGCCTGGTCGAGAACGTGGAGTTTTTCCTCGTCGCCGCCATCGTCATCCTCGGCCTGCGCGCCTTCTATGTGCAGCCCTTCAAGATCCCGACCAACTCGATGTGGCCGTCCTACTACGGCATGACCGGCCAGGTCTACGCCACGCGGGCGGAGGAGCCGTCGGCCCTGCGGCGGGTGTTTGACCTGGCGGCGGTCGGGGCCAGCCCGCGCCGGGTGGACGCGCCGGTGGATGGGGAGGTGTTGCTACCGCTGGGCGGTGGTCGGGGAATCGTCGCCTACCAGGAGGAGCCGGGGCGCTCGTGGTTGGTCCTGCCGGCCCGGTTTCGCCACTATCGGCTTTTTGTCGGCGAGCACCCGGTCGACGTGCGCGTGCCGCTGGACTTCGACATGGACTGGGTGCTGCGGGACACGTTTTTCCCGGGGGACACGCGTTCGCTCAGCGAGATCGTCAACGCCAAGCGCGAGAGCGGCGAGCTGGTCGCCGCGCAGATCAACACCTCTTCCGGCGTGCAACGCGCCTACTTCCTGCGCACGGGCAAGGTCCTCAAGGCCGGCGACCGCGTGGTGTCCTTCGACATCCTGACCGGCGACCAGCTTTTCGTGGACCGCCTGAGCTACCACTTTGTCCGACCGCAGGTCGGGCAGGGCTTTGTCTTCCGCACCGACAACATAAAGAGCCGCTACATGGTCGATGCCACCGGCAAACAGGTCGAGAGCTACTACATCAAACGCCTGGTCGGCGTGCCCGGGGACACCCTGCGCATCGCGGACTATACGCTCTACCGCAACGGCGAGCCGATCACGGGTGCGCCGGCCTTCGATAAAAACGCCCGCCGGGCCGATCGCTATGTGGGTTACCGTCCGGAGGGGATGTTCAAGGACGGCGCCGAGGTGGTGATCGCCCCGGGCCAATACCTGCCGCTGGGCGACAACTCGGCCAACAGTCTCGACGGCCGTTACTGGGGCACGGTGGCGGCGGCGGATGTGGTCGGCCGGCCGCTCTTCATCTATTATCCGTTCACCAAGCGTTGGGGCGTGGCGCCATAACCGTTCGGACGTTAAGGGGCGGGGGAAGTGACGGTGATCTGGTTGTCCACCAACTCCAATCGGGAGGCGGCGATGGCGATGGCGCCGGCGCGTTCCTTGTCGGCCTCGGAGCCTGCCCGGCCGCGCAGGGTGGTCCGGCTGTTGAGGGTGCCGACCTCGAACTCGAGTCCGGCGATTTTTGCGGCGCGGAGGTTTTTCCGGATCTGTGCGGTGCGATCGCGGTCGCGGCGCGCGGTGCCTTGTTCGAGCGGCACGTCGGTGCGCGGTCCACGGTAGCTTTCCTCCTCGGAATGGGCGGGGTTTCCAAAGGCGGCGGGCGTGAACACCAGATGGGGTTGATCGGCGAAGGGCATGGAGCTGTCGTCGAAGAGGAGCCGGTCGCGCGCCGCGTTGAAGCGCAGCGAACGGGCCGGGATGACGCTGCGAGTGCCCATGCTGTCTGAGGAGACGACGACGATTTTTTTTACAATGCCCGCAGGAATATCGAGCCCGATGGAATCGATTTTGCCCAAGGGCTCGTTGCGCAGGTTGTGCACGGGCAGGCCAAGGAATTTGTCGGCCCGGAAAATGTAGCCAAGGGCGACCTTGGGATGCTCGGAATTCGGGTCGGAGATCTCGTCGTTAACCAAGAAAAACGGCGTCTGGCCGAAACGGCGGTAGGCGGCGGCGATGCGTTCTTCGCGCCCGACCTCGTTCCAACCGGAAAACCTCACGCCCGGCATCGCCGCGAAGGCGGCCTTGTCGATGTCGACGCGGTAGGTGTCCCCCTTCGGGTTGGAAACCAGCGCGGCGGGCGGCACGGCGACGATCTTCCCGCCGAAGCCGAGGAATTCTCCGGAGACGACAAACACCTCGACGATGCGGCCGTTGGTCAGATCGAAGCCGAGGTCCTTGATGCGGCCGAGCCGGACGCCTTGGTGGTTCATGATTTCGATGTGGCCCATGCGGCGGATGGATTTTTCCGCGCCGAAGCGTTCATGTTCGGGTCTGGTTTCCGCGCCGGTTTGAGCGAGGACGGGCGAGATAACGAAGCCGCTCAGCAAGGCGCCGACGAAAAGGAGGGAAGGAAGTTTCATGGGATCTGCCCACAGCCTAGTCCTGCGGCGTCGGCTTCGGTATGGGGTTAAACCCTTTGTCGCAGCTTAACTACGGAGCCGAATCGGGGTGCGGACGGTGTTTTTGTAAAATGTAACCTAGGTTCGGACTGTCTGCTTGATTTGACGTAGATGATGAGGGGATGAAGTGGGGTATCATGCAGATCTCTCGTATCAGCGCCGTGCGCTCCGAACTCCCGCACAGTGGCCTGCGAAGTGTTTTATCCGCCTTTGCCTTCCTCGTGGCGTTTTTCGCGGCGGGGCTGTCCGCGAACGCCCTGGACATCGTCTCCGGGCCGGATGACCTCACCGTGGTGGCGGGCAAGAAAGCCTCGTTCACGGTGGTCTTGGCGGAGCCCGGCACCGCGCCGAAATACCAATGGCGTTTCAACGGCGAGGCGATCCCCGGCGACGCGGCGAAGCGGGCCGTTTTCACCGTCACCGCCCAGCCGGCCCGGGACGGCAACTACGACGTGGTGGTGACCAACCGCGAAGGCGCCACGGCCACCAGCCGGACGGCGCGACTCACGGTGTGGACGCCGCCGCGCGTGACCACCCCGCCGGCCAGCGTCACGCTCGACGCCGGCGCGCCCCTGAACTTGAGCGTCGTGGCGACCGGCGTGCCGGCACCGACCTTTCAATGGTTTCTGGGTGACACCGCGATCGAAGGGGCGACCGGAGCGACCTATGCCGTGGCGGAGGCGTCGGTTTACGACGCGGGCAAATACACCGTCCGGGTGAGCAACGCGGCCGGCACCGTGCCGAGCAAACCGGCCTCGGTGGTGGTGCGTTCGATCCCGGTCTTGGTGCTGGCGCCCGGACCCACGGAGGTCGCCGCGGGGGTGCGCGCCCGGCTCGACGCCCTCGCGCTGGGTTTTCCCGCGCCGAAGTATCAATGGCGCTTCAACGGCAAGGCGATTTCCGGCGCGCGTTCGCCCGCGTATGTTTTTACCCCGACGCTCGCCAGCGCGGGTTCCTACGAAGTCGTGGTCACCAATTCGTTGGGCAGCGCCACCAGCGATCCCTTCCCGCTGGTGGTTACGGCGGGCCCCAAGATCGTGCAGGGGCCGGCGGCGGCGCGGCTGCGCGTCGGCGACAGCCACGTGTTGTCGGTCGTGGCGAGCGGCTTCCCGGCGCCGAGTTTCCAGTGGACCAAGGACGGCAAGGACATTCCCGACGCCGTGCTGTCGTCGTTGACCATTTCGCCGGCAAGAATCTCGGATACGGGACTCTACGCGGTGCGGGTGATCAACGCCAAGGGAAGCGTCCCGACCAAGCCGGTGCAGGTCGATGTCAGCCTCGCGCCCTATACGGCGATCCCGAACGCGGCTTTCCGCCTCAACGGGTCCTGGACCGATATCGATGGCGATGGCGGCTACGTGAACGAGGTTTATACGCTCCTGAAGGATGGCCGGCTGGGATATCGGGATCTGGATGACAACAGTCGGATAAGCCTGACCTACAAGTCGTTCAAGTGGGTGTCGCCGACGACGGTGACGTTTCGCGGCGAAACCAAGATAGACGGAGTCGCGTTCGTCATCGATTTTCGTTTTGAGTTCACCACCGCGACCACCGGCACCTACTCCCTGCGTGGCAAGGCTTCGAGCGTCGGTTACATCGTGTATCAGTCCGGCGGCTTCGTTTATAGTCAGCCTTGACCCGGGTGTGACGGGCCGGGGCGGCGCGGGATCGGTTCAGAGATCGAAGTGGCAGGCGACCTGGTGGTCTGGGCGGGCCGGGTCCGGCTGGCGCAGGACGGGTTTTTCGACGCGGCAGCGCTCCGTGGCGTGGGGACAACGCGGATGGAAGGGACAGCCGCTCGGCGGGTGGATGGGCGAGGGGACGTCGCCGCTCAACACGACGCGGGTGGAGCGGTGGCCTGGCTCGGCCACCGGGATGGCGGAGATGAGGGCGCGGGTGTAGGGGTGGGCGGCGCGTCGGTAGAGCGCGTCGGCGTCGGCCGTTTCCACGATGTGGCCGAGATACATCACGGCGACGCGGTCGGACACGTGTTTCACCACCGCGAGGTCGTGGGCGATGAAGAGGTAGGCGAGGCCCAGCTCGCGTTGCAGATCGAGCAGCAGGTTCAAGATCTGACCTTGGACGGACACATCGAGGGCGGAGACCGGCTCGTCGCAGATGATGAGCTTCGGGTTCAACGCCAAGGCGCGGGCGATGCCGATGCGCTGGCGCTGGCCGCCGGAGAACTCGAAGGGAAACCGGTCGGCGGCGGACGCCGGCAGGCCCACGCGGTCGAGCAGGGCGGCGACGCGCGCGGGGCGGTCGGCGGCGGTGCCGATGTGGTGGATGATGAACGGCTCGGCGAGCAGTTCGCCGACGGAGTGGCGGGCGTTGAGCGACTCGCCGGGATCCTGGAAGACCATCTGGAGTTCGCGGCGGAGGGGCTTGAGCGCGCGCTGGCCGAGCGGGGCGAGATCGAGGCCGTTGAACAGGATGCGGCCGGCGGTTGGCGCGTGCAGGCGCACGATGGCCTTGCCGAGGGTGGACTTGCCGCAGCCGGATTCGCCGACGAGGCCGAGGGTCTCGCCGGAACGGAGGGTGAGCGACACGCCGTCGACCGCGCGGCACCAGGCGCGGGCGCGCCGCCACACCCCGCCTCGCACGGGGAAGTGCATGCGCAGGTCCTGGACTTCGAGGAGGGGGGCGGAGGACATGGGGCAGTTAACCACGAAAGACACGAAAGGGCCGGGCGATCACGGGCGTTTTGTATTCAGGGTTTCAAACTCGGGATTTCGCGCCAGCGGTGGCAGGCGACGGTTTGGCCCTCGGTGATGGTTTCGATGGGGGGCGGGGCGGCGCAGACGGGGGCGGCGTGGGCGCAGCGGTTGGCGAAGCGGCAGCCGGCGGGCATCTCGGCGAGGCCGGGCACGAGGCCCGGGATGGTGGCGAGGCGGGATTTGCGCTCCGCTTCCAGGCGCGGGACGGCGGCGAGCAGGCCGCGGGTGTAGGGGTGCGTGGGGCGGGCGAAGATCGCCTCGACCGGACCTTTTTCCGCGATGCGGCCGGCATACATCACGACCACCTCGTCGCACATCTCGGCCACGACGCCGAGATCGTGGGTGATGAGCAGGATGGCCATGCCGAGTTCGCGTTGCAGGCCGCGCAGCAGGTCGAGGATCTGGGCCTGGATGGTGACGTCGAGCGCGGTGGTGGGCTCGTCGGCGATCAGCAGCGCCGGCGAGCAGGCCAGGGCCATGGCGATGACGACGCGCTGGCGCATGCCGCCGGAAAGCTGATGCGGGTAGTCCTGGGCGCGAATCTCGGGCGAGGGAATGCCGACTTTGGCGAGCATCTCGACCGCGAGGCGGGCGGCTTCGCGTCTGTCGCGGGTGCGGTGCAGAAGAAATACCTCCGCGAGCTGCCGGCCGATGCGGTGGACGGGGTTCAGGGCGGTCATAGGCTCCTGGAAAACCATGCCGATGCGGCCGCCGCGGATGCGTTGCAGCTCGCCCGGCGTGGCGGCGGCGAGGTCGGCGCCCTCGAATTGGATGGAGCCGCCGACGATGCGGCCGGAGGGGCGGGGCAGGAGCCCGAGCAGGGAGAGGGCGGTCACGCTTTTGCCGCAGCCGGATTCGCCGACCAGTCCGAGGGTGCGGCCGCGCGGGATGGCGAAGCTGACGCCGTCGACCGCCCGGAGGAGGCCGGCGTCGGTGTCGAAGGCGACGGCGAGGTCGCGGACGGTCAGGAGGTCGGCCATCGGCGGGGCTGACATCGGAGGGGGTTAACCACGAAACACACGAAGAACACGAAAATGAATCTTAGGCAGGGTGGGCCGGCGATTGGGTTACTCCTTGGCCTTCCACTGTTCGTAGCTGCGGACGGAGGGAGGGAAGGATTTGGATTCGTCGCGGCGGGCGGCGAGGGTTTCGGGGCGCGCGGGTTCGTCCAGCCAGTGGAGGTTTTGCTCGAAGGGGTCGGTCGAGAAACGGACGTTGAAATTTTCCGGAAAGCGCACCCAGCGCCAGGTGGCGACGCGGTAGAAGGGGCGGACGAAGCCCGGCGAGAACGAGGCGTCCTCGTAAAGGATCTCCTCGATCTGGCGGGCGAGGCCGCGCATCTCGTCCAGGCTCTCGGACCGGTCGTAGCGGGTGATCAAGGCGTCGAGCGCGGGGATGGCGATGGTCTGGAGATTGTTGGTCTGGACCTTCAACTTGCGCTCGGGGTTGGGGGTGACGCCGTCGGCGAGGAAGGCCTGGTCGTAGGCGTTCTTCGAGTGGTAGTTTTCCCAGTAGCGGGGGAAGGGTTCGACGCCGACGTTGAAGGCCGCGAAGGCCAGGTCGTGGTTCTTCTCCTGCACCTTTTTCCAGGAGGCGGAGGAGTCGAGGGTCTCGATCTGGAGGTCGAGGCCGGCCTTGCGCGCCTCCTGCTGGAGGATGACGAGCACGGGGGTGAGGACCTCGTAGCCGTTGTTCAGGGTGAGGGAGAGGCGCGCGCCGGCGTCGTTCACGAGGATGCCGTCGGGGCCGCGGCGGCGGAAGCCGGCCTTGGCAAAGTGTTCGCCGGCGAGGGCGAGGTCGAAGGGACGGGCGCGGAGAGTCGGGTGGCTCATGTCCCCGAAGCCGTCGGACGGGGTGTTCAGGCGGCTGTAGCCGTCGCGGAAGAACTGCTTGATCACGAGCTGCCAGTTCAGCGCGTATTGGATGCCGAGGCGGATCTCGCGGTCGGCGAGGAGAGGGCGGGCGGTGTTCATCCAGAGGCCGTAGTTCGGCCGGGGGATGTCGTTGAAAAAGGTGCTCTTGTGGATGAGGCCGCGGGTCACGCGCGGGTCGGTGTCGGGCAGGCGATCGTAGTGGTATTCGGCGAGGTTCATGCCGAAGGCCTCCAGCTCGCCGGCGAGGAAGGCCTCCCAGGCGGTCGGGGTCTCGCGGATGACGCGGAGGCGGAGCTGGGCGGGGTTGAAGCGGTAGCGGAACTGGCGTTTGTCGTTCGCCCACCAGTCGGACTGGCGCTCGAAGGTGATGGAGTTGCGGTTGGTGAGGGTGCGTTGTTGCTCGGCCGGGGTAAGGACGTAGGGGCCGGTGGTGGGGACGAATCGCCAGTTGTAGCGGGTGGGGAAATCGGGGCCGACCTCGCGGTAGAAATGGCGCGGCGCGGGGGACAGCTCGAGCACGCGGGCGAGCATGTCGGGCCGGGCTTCCTTGATCGTGACGGCGAAGGTGCGTTCGTCGTAGCGGGTCACGCGAACGTAGTTTTCGCCGATGCCATACCAGTTGTTATACCACGGGGCCTGGATGTAGCTGCTCTGGTAGAGCCAAAACATGAAGAAAACGTCGTCGGTCGTGACGGGCGGGCCGTCGCTCCAGCGGGCCTTGGGGTCGAGGCGCACGTAGACGGTGCGGTTGGGCGCGTCGACCGCCCAGGCCTCGGCGAGGGCGGGGAAATGGCGATGCGGGCCGGCCACGTCGGGGTGGAGGTGTCCGAATCTCAAGGTGTAGTCGTCGAGCAGGTAGTTGCGGAAACCGTTGTTCGAATCGGGGCCGACGATGCGCAGGGTGGGTGGAAAGTCCTGGATGCGCTCGTTCCAGGTGCCCCCGCGGACGCGGTCGGGAGAACCGATCTCGGGCAGGTCGCCGGCGTCGGTCCAGGCGAGGTCGGCGGGGAGGTCGGCGGGGGTTTTGACGACGAAGAAATCCGGGTGGGCGGCGTAGTAGGCCTGGACCTCGGCGGTGTTGTCGATGGCCGCCGGCGAGTCGGTTCCGCCGGCGGCGGCGGGCGCGGCGGGGTCTTTGGAGCCGGAGCAGGCGGCGAGCAGGATTAGGCAGGAGGCGGCGAGGAGGCGGCGGAGGAGCATCGGGAAGATTGGGGGCGGTTTCAGCGGTAGAGGGTGAATTTTTTCGGGTCGAAGGCTTCGCGCACAGCCTCGCCGACGAAGGTCACGAGAATGAGCACCAAGGTCATGGCGGAGAAGGCGGACAGGACGATCCAAGGGGCGAGGGTGAGGTTTTTGGTGCCCTGGCTGAGCAGCTCGCCCCAGCTCGGGGTGGGCACGGGGAGGCCGAAGCCCAGAAAATCCAGCGCGGTGAGCGAGCCGATGGCGCCGGCGACGGTGAAGGGGATGAAGGTCACCAGGGTGGCGGCGGTGTTGGGCAGGATGTGGCGCAGGATGATGCGGGCATCGCCGGCGCCGAGCACGCGGGCGGCGGCGGCGTAGTCGCGGGCCTTCTCCTTGTAGGTCTCGGTGCGCATGTAGTAGGTCAGGTGCATCCAGCCGAAGGCGACGTTGATGGCGACGAGCCACCCGAGGCCGGGTTTGACCAACGCGGCCACGATGATGACGAGGTAAAGGAAGGGGATGTTCGACCAGATCTCGATCACGCGTTGCACCAGCAGATCGAAGACGCCGCCGTAGTAGCCCATGGCGCAGCCGAGGAGCACGCCGAGCCCGTAGACCCCGGCGACGAACCAGGCGGCAAAGATCAAGGCGTGGCGAAAACCGTAGACCAGGCGGGCGAGGATGTCGCGGTTCTGGGTGTCCGTGCCGAGGAAATGCCGGCGGGCGAGGTCGGGCGCGCGGGGCTTAAAAAACTGGTCCGGGTAACAGTTTTCGATCGGGCCGTAGGGCACGAAGGGCAGGAGCACAAAATCGCCACGCGCGGCGGCGGCGGGGTCGGCGCCGAGGCGGGTGCGCAGGTCGCGGTAGTCCGTCTCCCAATCGTAATCCAGGCCGAAGGTCCGGCCGGGCAGGATGCCGCCGTAGGTGGGGAAAAACCAGCGGCCCTCGTGGCGCACGACGAGCGCGCGCTGGCTGACGAAGAGCTCCGCCACGCAGGCGAACACCACGAGCCCGGCGAGCACCAGAAACGACCAGTAACCGCGCCGCAGCGAGCGAAAGCGCCGGAGCTTTTTGCGGGTGATCGGATCAAGGCGAAGGGGCATGGGACGGCGGAAAAAGCGGAAACTTGGAAAACGGAAACGCGGAAATGGTCAGTTGAAGCGGATGCGGGGATCGAGGGCGGCGACGAGGAGATCCGAGATCAGGTTGCCCACCAGCAGGAGGCCGGAGGAGAGGAGCAGGATGCCGAGCACGACCGGGTAGTCGCGGTCGACGAGGGACTTGAAGCCCAGCAGGCCCATGCCGTCGATGTCGAAGACCACCTCGATCAGGAACGACCCGGTGAGCACCAGACCGAGGTTTTGGCCGAAGGTGGTGGCGAGCGGAATCAGAGAGTTTCGCAGGGCGTGGCGGAAGACGGCGGCGCGGAAGGGCACGCCCTTGGCGACGGCGGTGCGCATGTAGTCGGCGGCGAGGTTGTCCATCAGATGGTTCTTCATCAGCAGGGTGGTGAAGGCGAAGGAGCCCACCAGGTAGGCGGACAGCGGCAGCACGGTGTGGCGGGCGAGGTCGAGGGCCTTGGCGCCGAGGCTCAGGGACGCGAAGTCGTCGCTCACGAAACCACCGAGCGGGAACCATTCAAGGCGGGCGGCGAAGATGAAGAGCAGGAGACTGCCCAGCACGTAGCCGGGCACCGCGTAGCCGGCGAAGACGACGACGGAGGTGATGTTGTCCAAGGGGGTGCGGTGGCGCACGGCCTTGAGCACACCGAGGGGCAGGCAGATGGCGTAGGTGAGGACGGTCGAAAGCAAGCCGTAGTAGATCGAGATGGGGAACTTGGACGCGATGATGGTCCAGACCGGCTGGTGGTAGATGTAGGACGAGCCGAGATCGCCGCGCACGACCTTGCCCAGCCAGGCGGCGTAGGCGGCGGGCCAGGGTTTGTCGAATCCGTAGAACCGTTCGAGCTGCTTGATCTGGTCGGCCGAGAGGGCGGTGTTGGCGCCGACGCTGGCGCGGGCGCCGGTGTCGGCCTGGCGAGCGGCGGCGAGGGCGCGTTCGACGGGGCCGCCGGGGACGAGGCGGGTGAGGAAAAAGACGATCAGGGTGATGCCCAGGAGGGTGGGGGGGATCAGGAGGAAACGTCGGAGAAAATAGTCCCGCATGAGGAGTCGGCGGCCGGAGCCAACCGTCAGCATGCGGCGCGCCTCCGCCGGGGGACAGCGAGAAATCGGGGCGGTGCCGGGGAAACGACGACGGTGCGGGCGGAGGTATGCCTTTCCGGCTCCGATCGGCACGCGCCACCGAATGGCGGAAAGTCGAGGTGAACCGATTTGCGCGCAAGGCTTCGGTCCGGCTGGAGCAGGAATCAAAGCGGACGTTGTCGGCGTTTGTGGCCGGCCCGCCGGGCACCCACGCGTTCTGCGGGCTTGTCAGCCCCGGGGCCGCCCGCGACGGTGCGCCCTCAAATCATGGGTCAAGCGCTGCGCAACGTCGGGATCGTGTCGGGGGTGACGATGGCGTCGCGCGTGCTCGGTCTGGCGAGGGAAATGGCGATCACGGCCGTCTTCGGCACCACCGCCCTGGCGTCGGCCTACGCCACCGCCTTCACGTTGCCCAATCTTTTCCGTCGCCTGCTCGGCGAGGGCGCGCTCACCGCCGCGTTGGTGCCCACCCTCCAGGAGGAGACCCGGAAAAACGGCGAGGCCGGCGCCCGCCGGCTGGTCAGCGAGGTCGCCAGCTGGACCCTGCTCGCGACCGGCGTGATCGTGCTGCTCGCCATGCTGGGGCTCGGCGCGCACGGCTGGTGGGCGCCCCGGTTGGAGGCGGCGGGAATCGCGCCCGACACCGTCGCGCGCTGGGCGGCGGGGGCGCGCCTGGGCGCGGTGCTTTTCCCCTATCTCGTTACGGTGTGCCTCGCGGCCGTCTTCAGCGCGGCCTTGCAGACGCGCGGACATTTTCTCGAACCCGCGCTGAACCCGGTCTGGCTCAACCTCTCCGCGATGGGCCTGCTGGGGCTCGGCGTCTGGCGCGTCGCGGCGGGCGATCCGGCCGGACGGATGGACTGGCTCTGCGCGGGCGTGCTCCTCGGCGGGGCGCTCCAGATGATCGTCCCGGGACTCGCGCTCATGCGGCTCGGCTGGCGTCCGAGTTTCACGCCGGCGCGCAGCGCGGGGGTGCGGCAGATCGCGCTGCTCATGATCCCGACGCTTTTCAGCTCCGCCATCTACCTGGTCAACACCACCCTTTCGCGGCTCTTCGCGTTGTCGGTGAACGACGCCGCCGCGACCATTTTGAACCTGTCCACCCGCCTGATGGAGCTGCCCATCGGCGTTTTCGCCATCGCGGTCTCGACGGTGTTCTTTCCCCGCATCGCGCGGCACGCGGCGGATGGGCGGCCGGACTTGCTCGCGGCCGACTACCGGCAGGGCATGCGCCTGATCCTGCTCATCAACGTCCCGGCCGCCTTCGGCCTGGCGGTGCTGGCGGGGCCGATCAGCCGCGTTTTGTTCCAGCGCGGGGCTTTCACCGCCGCCGACACCGCGATGATGGCGCCGGTGGTCGGGGTGGGTGCGCTGGCGCTGCCCTGCCTCGCCTTCGTCAGCCTCGCGCTGCGGGCCTTTTACGCGCACAAGGACACCCGCACCCCGGTTCGCGCGGCGATCTGGAGTTTTCTGACCAACGTGGTCGCCAGCCTCGCCTTGATGGGACCTTTCGGGGTCACCGGACTGGCCTTCGCGGCCACTCTCGCGGTCGGGGTTCAGGCCGCCTACCTCCAACATCGCCTTGTCCGATTCGCGCCCGCGCTGGGCTTTGGTCCGCTGCGCCGGCATCTGGCGCGGGTCATGGCGGCCGCCGCCGCGATGGCGGCGGTGGTCGACCTCGTCCGGCGCGGCTGGGAGAACGCGCTCGGGCCCGGGGTCTGGCGCGACGCGGCCGGGCTGGCGATCTGCGTGGTGGCGGGCCTGACGGTGTTCGCCGCCGTCGCCTGGGGCTTGCGCGTGGAGGGCCGCGAGGAGCTGGCGGCCCTGGTGCGCCGCAAACTCGGTCGCGCCCGGGAGTCCGGCGGCGGGTAACGTTCCGGTTACCATCTCGGCCTTTCCCGGCGGAGTCCGGAGCCGAGGCTGGAGTTCGGCGGGCAACCACGCCCGCGTCCGCCATGATTGCCACGTGCCCTCCTTGTTTTTCCGCGCCGCCCGAATCGCCCGCCGGCGACGCGCTTGCGCCCGGCCCCGGTTCGGTTAGCGATCCCTTCATGGTCATCCTCGTGGTCGAAGACGAACTCGCGCTCTCGCGCCACGTCGTCGCGGCCCTGCGGCGCGAGCGACACGAGGTGCGGGCGACGCACGACGGGGCGGAGGCGGTGGCGTTGGTTTTGGCGGAGCGGCCCGATCTGGTCGTCCTCGATCTGAATCTGCCCTCGTTGGACGGACTTCGGGTCCTGGCCCGGCTGCGCGAGGCCAAGTGCTTCGCCCGGGTGCTCATCATCACCGCCCGGGGCGACATCGAGGACCGGGTGGCGGGCCTCAACGCCGGGGCGGACGACTACCTGGCCAAACCCTTCGCGCTGGAGGAGCTGGTCGCGCGGGTGCAGGCGCTGGGCCGCCGCGGCGCGCCGGTGGCGGCGGTCCAGCGGCTCGCGGTGGCGGATCTGCACGCCGACGTGGCCTCCCGGCAGGTCACGCGGGCGAGCCGGCCGGTGGAGCTCACCCCGCGCGAATTCGAGCTCCTCCACCTGCTCATGCTCGAGCCGGGAAGAGTGTTCTCCCGGGCCGAGATCACCGAGCGCATCTGGCGGCGCGATCACCGGTATGACACGCGCACGGTGGAAATTCTGGTCACCCGGTTGCGGCGAAAAATCGATCCGCCCGGACTGCCCGCCCTGATCCACACCGTGCGCTCCGTCGGCTACGTCCTCCAGGTCCGGCCGCCCGCGGGTTGAAACCGGTCCCCGCCTTTCCGTCCATGCGCCTCCCCCGCCTCGGCCTTCTGTTTTCCTGCCTCTTGTTTTTCGTCCGCGTCCCTGCGGAGGAGAACGCGCCCGCCACCGGCGCGGTGGAGGGTCGCGTGGCCCTGCCCGCCGCCGCGGCGGTCCCGGAGCCGAGCTCTCGCTATGAATTGATCGTCGAGCCCGGATTGGTGCGGACCGACCCGCCCCGCGCGGTGGTCTACCTTGAAGGCTCCTTTCCGCCGGACGTCGCCGCGCCGGTCGCGCGCATCGTGCAACGCGATCTCGCCTTCATCCCCGGTCTGCTGCCGGTGCGGGTGGGCACGCGCGTCGAATTCCCGAACGAGGACAAGACCTATCACAACGTCTTCTCCTTTTCGCGCCCGAAGCGCTTCGATCTCGGTCGCTACCGCGCGGACGAGGCGGCGACGCCCTTCCAGATCTTCGACCAGGCGGGGCTGGTGACCCTGCGCTGCGACATCCATGAGCACATGCGCGCCGCCGTGCTCGTGCTCGATACGCCGTTTTTCGCGGTGACCGACGCCGAAGGCAGATTCCGCCTGGAAGGCGCGCCGGCGGGCCGGTTCATCCTCAAGGCCTGGATCGACAGCCGCACCACGCGCGCCCTTCCCGTTGAAATCACCGCCGGACAAACCCTTCGTGTCGATCTCCCCTGAGGCGGTCGTGCCGGCGGCGGCGCGGGAGACCCGGCGTTTCGCGCGCCGCCTGCTCGCGGCCATGAGCGTGATCGTGGCGTTGGTGGTCGCGGCCGGGATCGTGACGGCGCGCGGGCAACTGGGGCAGGCGCAGGCGGAGGAGGCGGATCGCGGGCACCGGGCCGAGTTTGCCGCCGCCCAGGCCCTGTTGCGCCTGCGTCGCGAGGCGCTGGCCGACCGCGCCCGCGCCCTCGCCGGACGGCCGCGTATCCACGCGGCGCTGGAGGACGACGCCCTCGACCTGCTCTACCTCGCGGCGGACGACGAGCTGCGGGATCTTTTCGCGCCGGCGCCGGATGCCGGCGCGGTCCGCACTCTCCGCGCCCGTTTCTATCGGTTTCTGGACGCGCGGGGCCGGCTCATCCCGCCCGTGTCCCCGACGGCCCCCGGGGAGGCGAGCGCCGATGAACTCGCCGCGCTCGCGCCCGCCCGTCTCGACCGGTGGCCGGCCTACGGGGCGGTGATTTCCGCCGCGGGCGAAGGACCGGACCGCGCCTCCGAACTGCTTGCCGTCCCCGTTGTTTCCCGTGAAACCGGGCGCCTGCTCGGCGTGTTGGTCCTCGGATTTGCGGTCGATTTGGCGCCGGCGGATTCCGCCCACGCGCTTTGGGTGGACGGGCGTTTGCACGCCCCGGGTTTGGCCGAGCCCATCCGGGCCGACCTCGCGCGGCGCCTGGCCGGGTTTCCCGCCCTCCGCCCGGACGCCTCCATCGAGGAGTTGGAACTGGCGGGCCGGCCCCATCGCCTGGAGATCGAGTCCGTCAACGCCGGCGAGGCCTATCCCGCGGTCCACCGCATTCGTCTCGTCGCGCTGGACGGCCTGATCGCGCGCCAGCGTGCGATCACCTGGCAAATCACGGCGGCGGGGGTGTTTCTGGTGCTCGCGGGCTGCGCGGTCAGCGGCCTGCTCACGCTACGCTTTTCCGGTTGGTTCGGGCGGCTGGCGAGGGACTCCGAGACGCAACGGGCGCTGCGGAGCGAGACGGAGACGCGGCTGGATCGCACCTCGGCCGAGCTCGCGCGTGCGGCCCGTTTCGCGGCCGACGCCTCGCATCAGCTCAAGACCCCGGTGGCGGTTCTGCGGCTGGGTCTGGAGGAATTGGGCCGGGCCGGCGGCGCCGCGCCACCACGAGGCGAGGCGGTGGGCGAGCTTCTCCGCCAGACCGACCGGCTCGCGCACATCCTGGACACGCTGCTGCTGCTCTCCCGGCTCGACGCGGGCATCCTGCGGGTCCGCGCCGGGACGGTGGACCTGGCGGCCGTGGCGGCCACCGCGCTCGACGACGCCAGCATGCTGCCGGCGGCGGAGGCGCTGGATCTGGACAACCAGATCGCGGGCTCGCTGCCGGTGCCGGGCGAGGAACGTTATCTGACGGTCGTGTTGCAGAATCTATTGGAGAACGCGGTCAAATACAACCGGCCCGGCGGCCGGGTGCGGTTGTGGGCCGGGCGCGCCGCCGGGAACGTCGCGCTGCGCGTCGCGAACACCGCCCCCCACCCGGTGCCGCCCGAGGCGTGGGAGCGAATCTTCGAGCGTTTCCATCGCGGCGAGGCGGGCGGCGATACCCCCGGCTACGGCCTCGGGTTGGATCTCGCGCGCCATCTCGCGCGTTTGCACGGCGGCGACGTGCGGTTGCTTGGTTCCGACGCCGAGTGGACGGTCTTCGAGTTCACGCTGCCGGAGACGGCGGACGGGTAGGAGCGTCTCGTAACCGCGCCGTTACGATTCTTCCCTAGCGGGGTGCGTGGATCGATTTAGCGGTGAGTCATGTCGAGTTCGCCGTCCATCGTGGTTGTGCCGTCACCGGACGGCTTCCTTCGCCGGACGTCGCGCGCGCGACCGGCTTGCGAATCGTGGATCCAACTGGAGCTGGATGCGCGGTCCGAGACCGGTCGCGGAAGGGCCCTCGCCGCCGCCCGGGTTGAGATCGCTCGTTGCGAATCGATTCGGGATGAGAACAGGCCGGACAACGACGTCGTGCGTCTCCGTGCCGCCAAACCGGGGGACACCCTTGTTCTCGATCCTCGCACGGGGGTGGTGCTCCGGCTGGCGCTCGCCTTGGCGCGCGGCAGCGCGGGCCGTTTTGATTTGCGGCGGGGCGGCGGGACCCCCGGGGCGCCGACCCTGGCGCACGCGTATCGTCTTTTGACGGGGCGACGGTTGCGCGTGCTCGCGCCGCTTGATCTCGAACCGGGCGATCTCGCCGCCGCGCATGCGTTGGACCGGGTCCATGCTGTGCTGGGCCGGTGCGGCGCGCCGGACTACGCCGTCCGGGCCGGCGACGTCGTGCGCGTGCGAGGCCGCACGGAACGATTGTTTCTCCACTCGCCTGACACGGGGGCGATCCGCGCCGACTTGGGCGAACTCCGAAGCGGCGCGGCCGCGATCGGCGGCGTGAAGAAAGGCGGGCCGGCGCCCGTGCTGGTCTTCGCCGCGCGGGCCCTGGACGCGGCGGCGCTGGCGAGGATCGCCGTGCTCGCGCCCGACGCGCCGGAGACGCTCGCCCTTCTGGCCCGGCGCCGGGCCCGGGCGGCGGTGGTGGCCGGACCCGGTCGCGCGCGCTGGTTGACGGAGCCGCCGCCACCCGAGGTGTTTGCGCCCGCCTGAACCTGCGGCAGGACCGGGTGCGCCGTCCCGCGCGTGCGTGTTTTCCGACCGGAAACCAAAGGAGAAAGCGATGACGGCGACTTGCGGGGCGGACCGACGAGGCGATGCTGAAAACGCCCCGTCGCGCATCCCCTTGGTCGCCGTGACTTGTTTCCTCCCTCTTTCTTTTCGCCCGCTCCTCGCCGTCGTGGCCGCGGGTCTCCTGCTGCACGCCGGCGTGGCGCGGGCGGATTGGGACGAGGCCACGGACCAGGTGGGGCGTGCGCTTGATTTCGCGGCGGAGGACGGCTCGGCGCGTTTGAGGTTTTCCGGTCGGCTGGATCTCGCGACCTATCTCGTGCCCGAGCCGACGGCCGATTTGCTCTACACCGGGCCCGAGGCGGACACGTTGTTCAGTCCGGTGCTGCTGCTCTTTGCCGACGCGAGAATCGGCGAACATATCCGCGCGCAGGCGCAGCTCCGGGCGGACCGGGGTTTTGATCCGGCGGACGAACCGCTGGACTTGCGTCTGGAGGAGGCGGCGCTCCGGTTCACGCCCTGGCCGGAGCGGCGTTTCGTGGTGCAGGCCGGTCAGTTCGCGACGATTTTCGGCAGTTGGGCGAAACGCCATGCGGCCTGGGATTACCCCTTCATCACCGCCCCCCTGGCCCAGGAGAATCTGACCGGGCTGTGGGATGGCACCGCGGTCCGGCGTGCGCCCACTTTGGAGCGTTGGGCGCATGTCGCGCCGGTCGGGGACGCGGCGGCGCTGGTCGAGGACGAGGAACTGCGCATCCCGATCATGTGGGGCGCGGTCTACGGCACGGGGGTGGCGGTCGCGGCGGGAGCGGGCCGGTGGGATCTCGCGGCGGAGTTCAAGAATTGCGGGCTCTCCTCGCGACCGGACGTGTGGAACGACCGTTCGGCGGAGGCCTGGGCGGAGCCGACCCTGGCCGCCCGGCTGGGGTGGCGGCCGGCCATGCCGTGGGAGCTGGGGCTGTCCGTCGCGCACGGGACCTATCTCGCCCCGGGGGCGAGGCGGGTTCGGGTGGGACGAGACCGGGGCGACCACCCCCAAACCACGGCCGGCCTCGACCTGACCTACGCGTGGCGGCATTTCCAATTCTGGGGCGAGGCGCTGGCGGCGCGCTTCGCGGTGCCGGGGTTGGGGGACGCCGACACCCTGGCCTATGCGTTGGAGACGAAGGTGCGCGTCTCGCCGCGTTGGGCGGTTTTCGCGCGCTGGAGCCAGCAAGTCTTCGTCCCGATCGGCCTGGCGGACGGGGGCGAGGCGCGCTGGGGTCGCGACGCCTGGCGGCTCGAGGCGGGTCCGGCCTTGCGTCTGGCGGCCAACGCCCAGCTGAAAGCCCAGGTGGGCGTGCTGCATGAACAGCCGGCGGCGGAATCGCTGAATCCCTCGGCGGCGGTGCAGTTGAGCGTGCGTTTCTGACCGGGCGGCGGGCCGCCGGTCGGGCGGAAAGCCGGAAAACACCAGAGGTTTGTGCTGTCGGCGGGGCGGAGGGCGGCTTTAAGCGTTGGAGATGTTCAAGAAGATCTGGGCGCAACACTGGTTTATCTGCCTCCTGCCGGTGGCCTTTGCCTTGGCGTGGTTCGCGCCGGTCATCGCGAGCAAGGGCGGTTGGTTGCGCCCGGAGCTCACGACCAAGCTCGGGGTCGGGTTGATCTTCGTTTTGCAGGGCCTGCTGCTTCCGACGGCGGCGATGCGCGCGGCCATCGGCCAGGTGCGTTTGCACGCCGTGGTGCAGGGCATGACCTTCGTGGGTTTTCCGCTGCTCGGGTTGGCGGTGGCGGCCTTGGTCGGGCGCTGGTTGCCGGACGAGCTGCGCATCGGCCTTGTCTATCTGAGCGTGCTGCCCTCGACCGTCTCCTCGGCGGCGGTCCTAACCGCCAGCGCGGGGGGCAACATCGCCGGGGCGATCTGCAACGCGGTGCTTTCCAGCCTGCTCGGCATCGTGCTCACGCCGGCGCTGCTCGCCGTCTCGATGGGCCTGCAGGGCGTGACCCTGGGCGACGCGGGCGGCGGGGTGGACGCGGGCAGGATAATCGTCGAGTTGTTGAAGCTGATCCTCGCGCCGTTGCTGGTCGGGCAACTGTTGCGCCTGCGCCTGGGCGACTGGGCCACGAAGCACAAAAAACGGCTCGGGACGCTGAGCACGGCGGTGATCCTCTTCATCGTGTTCGCGGCCTTCTGCGACGCCTCCAAGGGCAAGGTCTGGACGCAGCACGGCGCGACGCTCCCGCTCGAGGCGCTGGCGATCGCCGGCGGCTTGTTCGCGGCGGCGACCTACGCCACGCGCGCGCTGGTGCGGGCGGCGGGCCTGAAGGCGGGCGACGGCATCGCGGCGGAGTTTTGCGCGGTGCAAAAGACCCTCGCCTCCGGCGTGCCGCTGGCGGGGGTTATCTTCGCCGGCGACCCGCGCACCGGACTGATTTTGCTGCCTCTGCTCATCTACCATCCGCTGCAACTCACCCTGCACGGCGCGATGGCCGCCCGGCTGGCGCGGTCGAAGGCGGCGGCCTGAACGGTCGGCGCGATTCGCCGCCGGCCCGGCGCCGCGGGATTGTTCAGCGCCCGGCGGGCTTCGTTCGACCGGCCCGGCCGAGCTCGCGCAGCCGGCGTTTCGCCTCGGCGAACACCTCCGCGGGCGGCGCCCAGCCCTCCCGGGCGCCGTAGCGCAGGCGGAGCAGGCGCTCGCGGGTCCCGGCCAGTTCGGGCGGGGTCGCCGCACCCGTCGCTCGCGCGCGGCGTTCCAACCGCGCCAACCAGCGCGAGGCTTCGCGGCGCACCGGGTCGTGGCGGTGGGAGGCGGCCCGGCGGCTGCGCCACGCCATCCACCGGGAACGGCCGGAACTGCGCCAGAACCAGACGCCGCCGACGATCGCGCCGAGCGCCGCCGCGCTGCCGAAGATCCGCGGGAAATCCCACGGCTGCCGCAGCCACTCCACCAGCTCGCGGACGCGTGTTTCCAACAGCTCGCGGAGTCCGACCAGCATGGTGCGCAACTGATCCTTGGTGCCGCGAACCAGCTCGAGTTGCGAGGTCTGGTCAAAGCTGACGATGCGCCGATACCAGAAGACCCGGAGGCCATCGAGCCGCGCCGACCAGCCGGTGTCCTGCTCCATCCGGCTGGCTCCGGCCGAGAGCGCGCCCGCGGTGGTCGCGGGTGTGATCCGTCCGCCCGGCGTGGCGTCGGTCCGCACCCAGGACCCGTTCGCCTCGTCCCAGATCTCGCACCAGGCGTGGGCGTCGGAATTGCGCACCGTGATGCTGCCGCTGGTCGGGTTCCAGACCCCGCCCTTGAAGCCCGTGACGAGGCGCGTCGGGTGGCCGGCGGAGCGGGCGAGCAGGACCATGCTGCCGGCGAAGAGCTCGCAGTGGCCGGGCTCGCGCGAGCCCATCCAGCGCACGATGACGTCGCCCTCCCCGGCCGGCGTGGTGGAGTCCAGGCTGTAGGTGTGACGGGCCTGGAGCCATGCGCCCGCGCGACGAGCGAAATCGGGTCCGCCCGCGCCGGGACCGCCGATCTCCGCGACCCACGCCCGCAACTTGTCCAGGTCCCCCGCGGCGACGCCGCCCAACTCCAGGAAGGTGGGCTCCTTCCCTTCGCTCTCCCGGCCGGTCGCCGCCTCGGCGTCGTCGGCCTCGCGAGGCGTGGCTTCGTGGTTGAAAAAAATCCGCGCGCGGGGCGAGTCCCAGGCGGGGAGGATGTGCTCCCGGGCGAAGAGGCGGTCGCGCAGCACGCCGTCGGTGTCCATGCCCTCGACGCGGTAGCCGACCATCTTGGCCGGTTCGGAGGGCAGCGCCGCGATGCGCAGCGCCGGGCTCTGGGCCAGGGCCTGGGGTTCGCCGAAATGCAGCCGGCCGAAGCCGCCCATGAGCGGCAGGTAGCGGCTTACGCCCGGCTGGTAGTAAATGGTCCAGGTGGTGCGGTCCTCGCGCGCCCGGCCCGCGCCGCCGTGGACCATGGCCTTGTCGCGCGCGGGCGGGAAGCTGTTGCGCAGGCCGGCCGAGGTGCGGAAGCCCTGCCCGGAATATTCGTCGAGCACGAGCATGCGCCAGTAGAGTTCCGCCGGCACGGCCGCCGGATCTTTTACGTCCACCGCGAAGGCCATGCCGCCGTCCTGCGCGATTTTGTTCACCTCGCCGAAGAGGATGTTTTCCGAGAACCCGGTGCGGGAGCTCTTGGTGATCAGCCGGTCGATAAAGAAGTCGTTGGTGATCTCGAAGCGGGGGAGGGCGAGGAAGAGCAGGGCGGACAGGACCACCACGCCGCAGAACAGCGCCCCGGCCAGGGCCACCACCCGCAGATCCGCCGCCGCCCGCAGCCTTCGGAAAAGGTCGGGCCAGCTCACCTGCTCCCAGCCCGCCGCGTTGCCCGCCACGCCGCCCGCGCGGGCGTCGGACAGCGTGACCGCGAGCAGCAGGCCGAGCGCGGCGCCGGTGAAAAAGAGGATCTGCACCACGAAGGCGGGCGAGACGGTGAACACGCCCGTCACCACGACCACGAAGAGCGCGAGCAGGATGAGCTGCAGGTCCTCGCGCCGGCCGCGCGGCGAGATGCAGCGGTAGCCGAGCAGCATCAGGTCGAGCCGGATCATGGCCGGGAGGGGCTCGCGGTTGCCCCACAGGTCGAGGGCGAACACGGTGACGATCAGCGGGAAGGCCAGGCGGTGGAAGAGGGCCGGCAGGGCGCGCGAGAAGCGGGGGAACAGGGTGAAGAACGGCACCGTTGGCGTGATCACCGCCAGCGCCAGCAGCGCGTCCACCTCCATGTAGAAGACGGTCCAGGCCGAGACCACGCCGATCAGGCCGCCGAGGAACCAGCGCAGCTGCTGGAGCTCGATCTGGCTAAGCTGAGGCCGCGGGTTTTCCATCGAGGAGCGCCGCGACGCCGCGCGGTCCCTGGGGTTGAAGGTGCAGGACCCGGCGGACGACGGCGGCCGGGGACGCCGCGAAAGGAGCGCGCGACCCGCCGGTCGGCCGCTCGGCGGTCTCGAGCCGCGCGAGCCGGTCGAGAAAATGCTCCACGTCGCGCAGGCGCCGCACCGGCTGCGGCGGCTCGTCGTCGATCGCGACCGCCTGGAGCCGTTCCAGACGGAAAAGATCCTCGGCCAGGGTCGCGGCGAGGGACAGGGCCAGCTCGAACTGCTCCGCGCGCGGCCAGACCGCCGCGTCGGTGTCGATCCGCAGGCAGAAGCCCTCCAGCCCCTCGGCCGAGAACTGCCGCACCATCAGGTGCCGGAGACGTGCGCTGGCCTTCCAGTGGACGGTGCGCGGTGCGTCGCCGGGCGCGTAGCGGCGCAGGGCCAGCAGGTCGCCCTCCTGGCCGATCCGGTTGACCGGCCCCTGGCTCCGCACCAATCGCCAGGCCGCGCCCTCCGCGTGGCGGCGATACTCCACCGAGGCGGGCCAGACCAGCACCTCGGCCTCCAGTTCGGACGCGACGGATTTGCGCAGGAAGCCAAAGGGGAAGAGCGATCCGACCGCCTTCAGCCTCACCCTGAGGAGGCCGCGCCGCTCCGCTTTCACCGGCCACTCCAGCCGTGTCGAAACACCCGGATCGAGCCGGATCTCGAGGTGGCGGCGCTGGTCCCCGGCGGGCGACCCGAGATCGAACCACAGCCCGTAGGTCGGCAGCAGGCCCTTGTTGTTGCGCAGCTCGAGCGCGACCGTCTGGGTCTGGCCCGCCCGCCAGGGTCCGCCGTGGTGCAGCCGCCAGGCGACCCCGCGGAGGTTCAGCCAGGAGAGCACGCCGCTGAGAATGAGGCAGGACAACAGCAGCGAGAGCGTGATGAAGAGGATGTTGTTGGCCGTGTTGTAGGCCGCCGTGCCGATGCCGAGGGACACCGCGATCAGGAGCACGCCGGTGATGGTCGGCGCGATGCGGTGTCCGCGCGGCGGATACAGAAGCGACCAGAGCAGGGAACGCCAGCGCCGGCCGCGCCGCCTCGCGCCCGCCCAGGGGCCCTGCCAATCGGTGCAACCCGCCGCCGGGGGACTCCAGCCCTCCGGCGCGGCGGCGGCACCGCCCGCCGCCGGACGGGATTGCTTGGCGGTCGTGACCATGGCGGTGGGCCGCTCAGACCGGCGGCGGGACGGCGGCGATGATGCGCTTCAGGGTCGCGACGACCAGGCGGCGCTCCTCCATGCCGTCCGAGACCGGACGGACTAGGGTGAGGCGGTGAGCCAACACGGGCACGGCCAGCGCGGCGACGTCCTCCGGCACCACGAAGTCGCGCCCCTCCAGCAGCGAACGGGCCTGCACCGCGTGCTTCAGGGCCAGGCCGCCGCGCACCGACACGCCGGCGCGGAAATCGGCCTCGGTGCGGGTCGCGCCGACGATGCGTAGGATGTAGTCGAGCACCGTGTCCTCGATGAAAACGTGGGCCGCGAGCTGCTGGAGTTGCAGGATGTCCGAACGGGTCACCACCGGCTCCATCGCGATCGCGTCGTAGCCGGTCCGGGTGCTGCGCAGGATCTCCAGCTCGTCCGCCGCCTGCGGGTAGCCCATGTGGAGGCGCATCAGGAAGCGGTCCATCTGGCTCTCGGGCAGCGGGAAGGTGCCCTCGTAGTCGACCGGGTTCTGGGTGGCGAAGACCATGAAGGGCGCGCCGACCGCGTGGGCCTGGCCGTCGACCGTGACCTTGCCGCGATCCATGACCTCGAGGAGCGAGGACTGGGTCTTGGGCGTGGCGCGGTTGATTTCGTCCGCCAGCACGATGTTGGCGAAGACCGGACCCTTTTTGAACACGAACTCCTTGATCGTCTCGTCGTAGATCGCCACGCCGGTTACGTCGCTGGGCAACAGATCGCTGGTGAATTGGATGCGCGAGAAGACGCAATCCATCGAGCGGGCCAGGGCGTAGGCGAGGGTGGTCTTGCCCACGCCGGGCAGATCCTCGATCAGGACGTGTCCGCCGGCGACCAGCGCGGTCAACACCTGGTCGAGCACGGTGTCCTTGCCCTTGATCGTGCCGCGCATCGATTCGCGGATCTTGTGTAGGCTCTCGCGGGCGGCCGATACTTGCGTGGCGGAGAAAAAGTCGCTCATGGGGTCGGGCAAAACCATGCGGTGACGGGCGACGGCGTCAACGCACCTCCCGGGGAAAAGCGCGCGCCGCGCGCCGGCGTCCGGCTGGCACCCGGTCTGCTGGACGCGGCCGATGGTCCTCCCCGTTTTCGCGCCCGCCCGCGTCGTCCGCTTTTTCGTCTTTCTTCTGCTGCTCGGGGTCTCCGCCCGCGCCGCCGCCCCGGCCGTGACCGAGGCGCGCTGGCGGGCCCTGCGCGCCGCCGCCGAGCCGGCCGCGCTTTACACCCTGCTCTACGCCCTGCCGAAGGGCGGCGACCTGCACAACCACCTCGCCGGCTCGAACCTGCCCGAGTGGCTCTATGCCTTCGGCACCGATCCGGCGCGCAACGGCGGCGATGTTTTCTACGTGCGTGCCCGCTTCGCTTCGCCCGCCGCCGCGATCGATCCGGCCCAGCGCTTCGCCACCATCCGCCGTTATCAATACGAGGCGCTGCCGCCCGCCGACCGCGCCGAGTTTATCCCCCTGGGCGAACTCACCGACGCCGAGCGCCAGATCTGGCTCGACGGCCTCCGCCTTGACCAGCCGGACGAGGGCCGGAAGGAGTTTTTTAACGTCATCTGGGCCCGCTTCATCCCGCTCTGGCGCAACCCCGACGTGCGGCTGGAATTGCTGGCGGAAAACCTCAAAGCCTACGGCGCCGAGGGCATGCGTTACCTCGAAACCCAGTTCGACCTCAACGGCCTCGCCGACAACGCCGGCGCGCCCATCCCGCCCGAGGCCGCGTTGCCCCGCTTGCGCGCCCTGCTGGCCCGACCCGACGTCGCCGCCAGTGGCGTGATCCCGCGTTTCCAGGTCACCGTGCTGCGTTTCGCGCCCGACGCCGAGAGTCGCCTCGCCGAGGCTTTTGCCTGGGTCGATGCCCATCGTGATCTCTGGGTCGCGATCAACCTGGCCGGCATTGAGGAGGACGGCTTCGGCTACCCGCTGCGTTTCCTCGAAAAATTCCGCGAACTGCGCGCGCGTTATCCGGAGATCAAACTCTCCATCCACGCCGGCGAGATGGACGGCCCCGACCACCACATCCGCGACACGCTCCTGCTCGGCGCCACCCGCATCGGCCATGGCGTCAACCTGCTCAAGGACCCCGACACCCTCCTGCTGCTCCAGGGCGGCCAACGCGCCTACGTCGAGGTCAACCTCATCTCCAATCGCCTGCTCCAATACACCCCCGACCTGGCGAAGCATCCGTTTCCGGAGTTTCTCCGCACCGGCGTGCCCTGCGGGTTGAACACCGACGACCGCGGCATGTGGGACAGCAACCTGACGGATGAATACTACACCGCCGTGACCCTCTTTAACCTGTCCTGGGCCGAGCTCACCGGCCTGGCCCGTTCGTCCCTGCGTCATGGTTTCGTCGAGGCGGACACGAAGGAAAAGTTGCTCGCCGACTACGAGACCCGTCTGGCCCGCTTTGAAGCCGCGCTGGCGGAAGGCACGCCGGCGGAGGCGCTGGCGAAGCTCGCCGCCGCGACCCGCCCGGTCACCTACGGCTACGCCCGCCGTAATTGGGGCCTCTCGTTTCCCGCCGCGCCGTGAGTCGGGGACGAACCGGCCGCGGCGTCCCCGCGACGCGGCTTTTCTTTTGTCCGCGTTCGGCCATGGTGTCCGCATGACCGATGACGAGCTCCAGACCCTGATCGACGACGCCAGCTACGACCACGCGATGGGCGACGCCGACGCGGCCATCGCCAAGCTGGAACGCGTCGCCGCGGCCGCGCCCGCCTGCTTCGACGCCTGGCATGCGCTCGCGGAGATCCATTTTTCGCGGCGCGACCTCGACCACGCCCTCGCCGCCGGCGAGCGCGCCCACGCCCTCCGCCCCGACGACCTTTTCATCAACACCACGCTTTCCCGCGTCTGGATGGAGAAGGGCGACAAAGCCACCGCCGAGAAATTCGGCGCCCAGGCCAAGATCCTCGGTTGGAAGGATCAGCTCCAAAACCCCGCCGCCCACGAGGGCGGATTGAAGTAGTATCGGCTCACCTCGCCCCGCCGGCTACTCCGCCGGCAGCGCGGCCAGGACGCGGTCGGCGACGCGCGCGACTTCCTCGCTCAGGCGGCGCGCCAGCTCCGCGTAGTCGCCTTCTTGCCACGGGGTCTCGGGGGCCTCGTAGACCTCGCGCAGCAGCACCTCGCCGGCGCCGGCCTGCTCGCCCGCGCGCACCATCTCGATGCCGCACATGAAACTGATCGTGGCGGTGCCGTCCCCTTTGACCAGGCCCTCGCAGCGCAGGACGCTCACGTGCACGTCGACGTCGCGCGTGGTGTCAAAAGGGTAGGGCTGGGGAAACACCCGCTGCACACGATCCGAGAGGTGCAGGCGCGCCACCAGCATGCGGTTGATGCCCGTGGCCAGCGGTTCGGCCCAGCGGGCGTAGTCGCGGTAGTCGATCTCGTTGGGCCCGCGCCGCACGATCATGGTCTTGCCGTCGAGGTAGGGCGCGACCGTCACGCTGCGCACGCCGACCTTCAGGTGGCCTTTCTTGTAGCCGGTATTGAGCTCGGTCGCGGTCGGGCCGGTGAGGACGTAGAACCGGGTCGGATCTTTCTTCGGCGTGGGCAGCAGGCTGCAGCCCGCCAGCGCCAGCGCCGCGCAGCCGAGAAGGGAGGAACGAGACAAAGTTGAAAGGCGGCGCGTTTTCATGCGGGAAATGGGGACCGGGTGGCGGTTGGGTTTACTTGGCCTCGTCGGCGCGGCCGCTGAGCAGCGCGTTGGGGTTGCGCTCGAGGAAATCGGCCAGCCGGCCGACCGCCGCCGCCGCTTCGCCGAGGCGGACGAAGGCCTTGGAGGCGTCGTCGCCGAGGTATTGCTGGGCGTTGATGAAGCGTTTCATCACGGTCGAGGTCTCGGTGAAATCGGACAGGGCGGTGCGGGCCTCGGACAGCACCAGGTTGAGCTGCTCGCCGCTCGGCCCGACCGTCCTCTCGAGGTCGGCGAGCAGGTGGTCGAGCCGGGCGGAGGCGGAGGCGGCGTTGGCCAGCGTCTGTTTCGCCTCGGGCGATTCGACGAAGCCGCGCAGGGCCTTGCCGGCGTCGGCCCACTCGCGGGACACGCGCGCGAGGTCGGCGGCGTTGATCTGCCGGCGGGTGTCGACCAGCAGGCCCTGGATCTCCGCGCCCATGGCGGCGAAATCGATGCGTTTCACGTCGGTCAGGATCTCCTCCAGGCCGCGCATGAACTCGGCGCTCTTCGACGACACGGCGGGCAGCTCGAGGTATTCGGCGCCGGCGCCGTCGCGGGGGCGCGCCGGGTAGGCCTTGGGGTCGTAGAAATCGAGCTCCACGTAAAGCAGGCCGGTGGCGTAGCCGATGACGCCGAGCTGGGCGCGCAGACCCTGGTCCACGAGGTGTTGCAACTCGCCGCGGTCGGAGACGTCGACCGGTTCGCCGGCGGCGTTGGCGACCACGTCCCGGCTGAGTTCGCACACCACCGCGACGACCGAGCGGGGTTCGTCGGCCGAGCCGCCGGGGATGGCGCGCACCTTCATGCCCACCACGCGTCCGATGCGCACGCCGCGCAGCTTCACCGGCGAGCCCTGGTCGAGGCCGTGGATGGACTCGTTGAAGTAGACCACGAAGCGCTCGGGCTTGGAGAAAAAGTTCACCCCGCCGAAGGAGAACAGCGCGATGACGCCGAGCAGGATGGCGCCCAGCACGAAGAGGCCGACGACGGTGGGGCTGATTTTGGTTTTCACGGCGACGGGTGGTTAAAGGGTGTCAATGCGGGCGGGCGCCGGCGCTGTCGAAGCCGTTTTCGCCCGGCCGGGCGTTGCGGCCGAGAAACTCGCGCACGCGCGGGTCTTCGCTCTCGACCGCCAGCGCGCGTGGGTCGCCGAGGGCGATGCGGCCGCGGGCGGACTTGTCGAGCATGAGCACGCGGTCGGCGATGCCGAAGATCGAGTCCAGCTCGTGGGAAACCACCACGCAGGTCGTGCCGAGCAGGTCGCGGATCTGGAGGATGAGTTCGTCGAGCTTGCGCGAGGTGATGGGATCGAGGCCGGCCGACGGCTCGTCGAAAAAGACGATCGCGGGGTCCAGCGCCAGGGCGCGCGCGAGACCGGCGCGTTTTTTCATGCCGCCGGAGATCTCGGACGGGTAGTAGCCCTCGTAGCCGGCCAGGCCGACCTGGGAGAGTTTGAAGGCCGCCAGCTCCTGCCGTTCGCGGGGGTTGAGCGTGGTGTATTCCTCCAGCGGCAGGCAGATGTTCTCCATCAGGGTGAGCGAGCTCCAGAGCGCGCCGCCCTGGTAGAGCACGCCGAAGGTCTTGAGCAGGTCGCGGCGCCGCGTGGTGTCGGCGTCGAGGAAGGAGCGGCCGAAGAAACGCACGTCGCCCGCCGTCGGGCGGTTCAGGCCGATGAGGTGGCGCAGGAGGGTGCTCTTGCCGCAGCCGGAGCCGCCGATGACGAAAAAAATCTCCCCGCGCTTCACCGCGAAGCTGAGGTCCTTGATCAGCGGTTCGCCGCCGTAGCCGCAATCGATGCCGAGCGCCTCGACGGCGGCGGGGGCGTCGGGGGTGTCGGCGGTGGGTTTTTGGGCGGCGACCATGGCTCAGAGTCCGAAGACGTTGAAGGCGACCGCGAAGATCGCGTCGGCGATAATGATGAGGAGCAGGCCCATGACGACAGCCGAGGTGGCGGCCTTGCCCACGCCGGCCGCGCTACGCTCGGCGAGCAGGCCGCGGTGGCAACCGGCCAGGCCCACCAGCACGCCGTAGGCGCCGGCCTTGATCACGCCGGTGGCGACGTCGGACAGGTCGATGGCCGACATGGTCTGCACCCAGTAGGCGGCGGGCGGGATGTCGAGCAGGCCGAGCGACACCACCATGCCGCCGAGGATGCCGAGGAAATTGGCGTAGAGCGCGAGCAGGGGCATCATCAGACCGAGCGCGACCAGGCGGGGCAGCACGAGGAAATCCACCGCGCGGATACCGAGGGTTTCGAGGGCGTCGATCTCGTCGTTCGCGCGCATGTTGCCCAGGGTGGCCGCGAAGGCCGCGCCGGTGCGGCCGGCGAGGATGAAGGCGGTCATCATCGAGCCGAGCTCGCGCACCATCACAAGGCCGACCGCGTCCGCGACGTAGATGTCGGCCCCGAACTGCCGCATCAAGATCGCCGACTGGTAGGCCATGATGAGTCCGACCAGCAGGCTGATGAGGCTGACGATGGGCAGGGACATCGCGCCGCACTGCTGGATTTCCTCCAGGCAGTCGCGGAGGCGGAACTTGCGCGGATTCCGGGCGAGGAAAACGCCGCTGAGCACGCACTCGCCGAGGAAACGCGCGATCTCGCGGGTTTTTTCCCAGGCGTCCGCCGCCGCCAACCCCACGGTGGCGACAAACGTTTCGGTGCGGTCGGTCGGCCGGGATTTTTCGCAGGCCTGGGTGAATTGTTGCAGCATCGACTGCATGCCTTCCGGCAGGTGGTCGAGCTCGCAGCGCACGCCCGCTTCCGTCGCCCAGCTCCGGATCTCGTGGATAAAGAGGAGGAGGGAGCTGTCCCATTCGCCGAGGTCGGTTCCGAGCGCGATATGCAGGCCGGCGGGTTTCGCCGCCAGTTTGTCCGGGCTCCAATCGGGTTTTTCCGCCGTCACCCGCCAGACGCCGCCGAGGGTGACGCGCATCTCGCCGTTCGTCTCCGCCACACGCACGGACGCCTCGCAGGGCGACGCGACGGGAAGCGGTTCGGGACGGGACATGCCCGCAGTTGGGCAAGCGAAACGGCGGCGCGCAAACGATTCCTTGCCGCCCGCCCGGTCCATCGCGCTCCCTTGGCGCATGTCGCCGCGTTTTCGCACCGTCCTCTTCGACCTCGATGGCACCCTGCTGGATCATTTTTCCGCCATCCATCGCGCCCACAGCCACGTGCGGCGCCACTATGGTCTGCCCGACGCCACGCGCGACGAGGTGATGCGCGCCATCGGCGGCGGGCTGCCGGAGGCTCTGAAAAAAACCCTCGGCCCGGCCTACGCCGATCGGTTGGAGGAGGCGCTGCCGGTCTACCGCGCCTACTGGGACGCCACCATGCTCGACGACGCGGTGCTTTTTCCGGGCGCGCTTGAGTTGCTGGAAAAACTCCACGCCGCCGGGGCGGTCTGCGCCGTCTTCACCAACAAACACGGCCCCTCCGCGCGGCGGGTTTGCTCGCACCTCGGCCTCGATCCGCTGGTGGCGGCGGTGATCGGCGCGACCGATACGCCGTGGTTAAAACCGCAGCCCGAGTTCACCGCGCACGCGCTGCGCACGCTCGGCGCCGAAGCGGGGTCCACCGCCCTGGTCGGCGACTCGCCGTGGGATGTGGATGCGGCGCGCCTCGGAGGCCTGGCCGGCTGCTTCGCCGTCACCACCGGCACGCATTCCGCCGACGAACTGCGGGCCCATGGGGCGCCCTTCGTCGCGCCCGCCCTGGCTGATCTCACGGACGAGTTGCTGGCCTAGCGCGGGTAGAGCCAGTAGCGCTCGGTCTGGCGCTGGTAGGCGGCGCAGCGCTTGGCCCACTCGGCCCCGAAGGCGTCGATATCGACCTTCGCGCCGTCGCGCGCGAGGGCTTCCCACCACGCGGTGCTGCCGACGTGGATGTTGAAGCTGCGAACGCTTTTGCCGTCGAGTTTGGCGTAGGGGTTGGGCGGGTCGTAGCGGCACGCGAGGCGCATCAGCTCGAAGCTCAATTGGGTCGGGCGCCAGACGTTCCAGTCCATGATGTCGACATAGAGCGCGGTCGTCGCGCGGCCGGCGGCGTCCTTCACCGGGAGCAGGCGGAAGCCGACGCCGGGGATGGCGAGGCGGTCGAGGTCGGCCTTCAGCTGGGCGGGGGTCTTGCCCTTGTAGCTCAGGGCGCGGAACGGGTGGTCCTTGCCCGCGCCGTGTTTGAAGCCGCTGTATTCGCAGCCGAGGCCGGTCATGGCGTAGCCGACGACGGCGGGGAAATCCCGCACCAGCGGCGAGGTGGGCACGAACTTGAGGCCGGTCTCGGGCCAGCGCAGGGAGCGTTTCCAGCCGCGCATGGGGATGACGGTGAGGCGACTCTTGGCGCGGACCGCCTCGGGCACGTCGAGCACGCCGGGGGCCTCGGCGGCCATGCGCGCGAGTTCGCCCATGGTCAGGCCGTGGACGTAGGGGATGCGGAAGGCGCCGACGCCGCTCATCCACTCGCGGTCGAGGTGAGGGCCGTCGACCTTGAGGCCTCCGAGGGGGTTGGGGCGGTCGAGCACGATCACCTCCACGCCGTGCGTGAAACACGAATCCATGGCGTAGCGCATCACGACGTTGAACGTGTAGCTGCGGACGCCGATGTCCTGCAGATCCACCACGAGGGCGTCCAGGCCCTTGAGCTGGGCGGCGGTGGGTTTGCGATTTTTGCCGTGGAGGGAGTAGACGGGCAGGCCGGTGCCGGCGTGGCGGTCGTCGCCGAAGTTCACGCTGGCCTTGATCTGGCCGTCGAGGCCGTGCTCGGGGGCGAAGAGGGCGACGAGTTCGACCCCGGGGGCCTTGTAGAGCACGTCGATGGTGCTGCGGCCGAGGCGGTTCACGCCGGCGGCGTGGGTCAGAAGGCCGATGCGTTTGCCTTTCACGGCTTGGAAGCCGTCGGCCGCGAGCACGTCGATGCCGAGCAGGATGGGCGCGGCGACCGGCGCGACCCGCACGGGCGGGATGGTCGGAACCGGGGCCGGAGCGGCGGCGCGCGGCGGGGTGGGGGCGGTGCTGCTGCAGCCGAAGAGGCCCACGAAAAACAAACCGAGGCAGAGCAGTGGACGGGGAACGCGGAACATGGGCCGAAGCATTGGCGGGTGGGTCAGGGGGCGGAGGGCGGCAGATCGTGCGGCGTGACGCTCGCGGTGATGGGGCGGCGGGCGGCACGGAGTTTGGCGGCGGGGAGCACGAGGAGCCGCCAGAGCAGGTCCAGGACCGCGCCGAGCACCAATCCGGCGAGCAGGCCGCCGATGGTGAAGGCGCTCACGTAGAGGCCGACGCTGGAGCCGCCGGCCGATTCGCCCGCGACGGGCGAAAGCGTCGGGTCGGCCGAGGGCGGCGGGATGAGGCCCGCGAAGGAATCGAGGCCGGTGGCGCCGAGCACGAAGGTGCCGAGGTGGTAGGTGCCCCAGAGGATGAACGGGAAGGTCAGCAGGTTGCTCGCGAATTGCAGGCCGCCCAGGATCATGAAGTTGGTCCGGAATAGCAGGCAAAGGCCGAAGGCGATGGGCACCTGGCCGAGCACCGGCAGCAGGGTGAGGACGGAGCCGAGGTAAATCGCGGTGCGCACCTGCGGGTATTGAAACGACCAGAGAAAACTCCGGCTGCGGGCGAAGGCGGCGAAGCGACCGACCAAAGGATAGGTGTGGAACCGCGCCCGCCGTGGCATGTAGCGCAGCAGCCACTTCGTCCGGCGGATCCGGG
>JAIXVP010000159.1 GCA_027482905.1 Opitutaceae bacterium | reverse complement strand
TCAACACCGGCGGCACCTTGACCGGCAAGGGCCTCATCTCCGGCGCGGTTTCCCTGAACGCCGGCGCCACCCTCGCCCCCGGTGAAGCCTCCGTCGGCTCGATTTCCGCCGGTGCTCTCACCCTCGCCGCCGAAAGCAAAATCATCTGGGAGGCCAACAATCCCGTCGACGCCGATGTGCTCACCGTCACCGGCGCCAACGGCCTCACGATCAACGGCGGAACGGTTTCGCTCTACAACCCCGGCACCACCGATCCGCTCACCGCCGTCGGTGTGTTCGACCTGATCAAATACAGCGGCGCGCTCAACGGCGCCTTGACCAACCTCACCCTCGATCCCGCCACCCAGATCGCGGGCCGCATCTACACCCTCGGCCTCGGCGCCAACGGCGTCACCCTCACCATCGCCACCGAAGCCGCCATCGAGCGCTCCTGGGACGCCGACTCGTCCGGCACCTGGTCCACCGCCGCCAACTGGACCGCCGACACCGTGCCCGACGCCGCCGGCACCATCGCCAACCTCACGGGCGCGTCCGGTGCCACCTTCTCCGCCCCTCGCACCGTCACCCTCGACACCCCTCGCGTCGTCGGCGCCCTCGCCCTCGCCTCGACCCAGTCCGTGACCCTCGACGGCTCCGCGACGCTCACGTTCAACAATAACCTCGCCGCGGCCCTGCTCAACTCGTCCGGCGCCGACCACCTCGTCTCCGCCCCGCTCTCCCTGACCGCGGGTGGGTTGCTGACCGACGTCGCGGCCTCCACCACCCTCACCCTCGGCGGCGCGATCGACGGCACCGGCTTCGGCATCGTCAAGTCGGGCGCGGGCACGCTTCTGCTCACCGCCAACAACACCTACACCGGCACCACCTCCGTGTCCGCTGGCACCGTCCAGATCGGCAACGGCGGCACCACCGGCGCGCTCGCCGGCCCCATCGCGAGCAGCGGCGTCCTGCGCTTCAACCGCGCCGATTCCACCGCGCTTTCTTCCGTCATCAGCGGCACCGGCGAGGTCCAGTTCGTCGGAGTGGGCGACACCACCCTGGGCGCGGCCAACACCTACAGCGGGGCCACCACGCTCTCCGCCGGCACCCTGATCATCGCGAACGCGGCCGCGCTGCAGAATAGCACGCTGACCTACTCCACCTCCGGCGGCTCCCTCGTCGTGGCCGATCCCGTCGCCGCCCTGACCCTCGGCGGCCTCGCCGGCGACCGCGCCATCCCGCTCGCCAACACGCTCGGCACCCCCATCGCCCTCACCGTCGGCGGCAGCGGTGGCAACACCTCCTACAGCGGCTCGCCGACCGGCACCGGAACGACCTTCACCAAGGCGGGCTCCGGCACCTTCAGCGTGAGCGGCACCCACTCCTACTCGGGCAACGGAACCGTCTCCGGCGGTGTCCTCGGCATCGAAACCGGCTCAAACTTCAGCGTGGGCGGCGCCTTCAGCCTCGCCGCCGTCGCGGGCGCGGGTCTGACCGTGAACGGCGGCACCTTCACCGCCACCGGCCTCACGACCATCACCAACGCTTCGGCCGGCATCACGATCAATAGCGGCGTCGCCAACCTGAATGGCGGCATCATCAACACCGCCGCCGACAGCGGCGTGAACTTCGTGAACGTCAACGGCGGCACCCTCAACACCAGCAGCATCAACCTACGCCGCCACGGCGCCAACGCCAGCACCACCGAGCCCACCGGCGGCGCCACCACCAACGGCCTCTACATCCACGGCGGGGACTCCGCCGCCGTGAACGTCACCGGCGCCCTCGACCTCGGCGTCAACACCAACTCCGGCGTCAGCGGGCGCATCGACTCCGGTTCGCTCACCGTGGCCGGCCCGGTCACCGTCGCCATCTCCAGCCCCGATCGCTGGACCGTGCTCGACGTCAACGGCGGCACCTTCACCGCGAACGACGCCGTCAACGGCGTGTTCCTCGGCGGTAACATCGCCGCCGGCAATGTCATCATGCACGTCCGCGGTTCCGGCGTCGCCAAGGTGCCGCGCATCCAGTTCGGCCAGGGCGCCCTCGGAGGAAAATCCTACCTCAATGTCGGCGGCGGCGCGCTCTATGTCGGCTCCGGCGGCCTGACGCTGGGTAGCTCCAACCCCGCCTTCCTCGCCGGCCTGCGCCTCGGCGGCGGCACCCTCGGCGCCACCGCCGACTGGTCCTCCACCCTGCCCGTCGCCATAAACGGCAGCCCCTCGATCGTGACCGGCGCCGACGAGCTCGACGCGCCCCGCACCATCACGCTCCAGGGTGCCGCCACCGGACTGGGTGCGTTGACCAAGAACGGCGCCGGCACCGTGCGCTTCACCTCGCCGTCGAACGATTACTTCGGGCCGACCTTGGTCAACGCCGGCCGTCTCGGTCTCGCCGGCCACACCAGCGACGTGATCACCGTCGCCGCCGGCGCCACCCTGGCCCCCGAGGGCGCGCTCGCGGCCGACACCGGCGCGTCGATCGAAGGAAACCTGGCCATCGCCTACGCCGCCTCCGCCACCCCGCCGGTCCCGAGCATCACCGCCGCCGCCGGCGGCTTCACGCTCGGTGCCGCGTCCACCCTCAGCCTGACCGGCACCGGAACCTTGACCGCGCCGGCTTATGTTCTGCTGAAGGGAAGCTCCGCCGTCACCGGCACCTTCGCCACCGTCACCGGCGTCCCCGCCGGCTACTCGCTCAGCTACGCCTACGACGACGACGCGAACGAGGCCACCCCCGCCGTGGTCGCCCTCGTGGCGTCGCCGCTGTCGCCCTACGAGAGCTGGGCCGCCGGCTTCCCCTCGCTCACCGACGCCCTGCCCGGCTCCGATCCGGACGGCGACGGCCTGAGCAACTTCGCCGAATACGCGCTCGCCCAGTCGCCCGTCGAGAGCGACGCGGCCTCCGCCTACACCGCCGGCCGTTCGGGCAACTTCCTCACGCTCGCCTTCGATCACCCGGCCGACGCGACGCTGAGATACGAAGTCGAAGCCAAATCCGATCTCGCCGCCGCGACCTGGACCGTTGTCCACACCTTCGATCCCTTCACGACGGCCGGAACCGCTTCCTACACCGACACCGTGGACGTTGCCGGCACACCGCGTCGTTTCTTGCGCCTGAAGGTTACCCAGACGCCCTGAACCCACCCGACCGGGCACCCCTGCCCGTTCTTCAAACACCGCCCCGCCGGCCTTGAGCCGGCGGGGCATTTTTTTGGTCGATGCACCGAGACGGCCCCGCGAAAGACGCCTCTGAAATGAGCCTCCCGGGGGGCGGGATACGGAGCTCCGGACGTATCGTTTAAAGGCTCACAAAGTCGGATTCCACACACCGTCCCCGTCGTAACCGCCTGTCGTGGGCGACGGGGAAT
>JAIXVP010000271.1 GCA_027482905.1 Opitutaceae bacterium | reverse complement strand
GGTAGGCACCGGCGATGGAGAGGAGTTTGAAGGCTTTGACGCCCTTGGTGTAGCGCACGTGGGTGCCGGCGCAGAGATCGATGAACTCGCCGTTCTCGTAGAAGGAGATGGCTTCGCCGGCGGGGATGTCGGCGAGGCGACCGAGTTTGTAACGTTCCTGGCCGCGGGCGCGGAGGATGGTCTCGGCCTCCTCGCGGGAGACCTCTTTGCGGCGGAAGGGTTGGTTTTCGTCGATCACCTTCTTCATCTCGGCCTCGAGCTTGGCGAGGTCCTCGACGGTGAGTTTGTGGTCGAGATCGATGTCGTAATAAAAGCCGGTCTCGGTGGGCGGGCCGATGTCGAGCTTGGCGTCGGGGAAGACGCGCAGCACGGCGGTGGCGAGGATGTGGGAGGCGGAGTGACGGATTTCGTCGAGGGGGGACATCATGGGAGGAAAGGAGCTAGGAGTTAGGAGCGAGGATCTAGGAGGCGGAAGTGGGGACGAGGGCGCGGAGGCGGGCGGTGGTGGCGTCGCGGTCGAGGCGGGAGGCGGCGACGTCGAGGACGAGGTTTTCCCAGGCGTCGAGCGGCAGGGTTTGGGCGGGAAGGAGGTCGTTTTGGTCGAGGAAAACGAGGCAGGCGGCGAGCGCGGTGCGTTTGTTGCCATCCACGAAGGGATGGTTGCGGCAAAGGTAGAAAAGGTAGGCTGAGGCGATTTCAACCGGGTCGCATAGGATCGGCTCGCCGCCCCACGAAGCCTGAGGGGCGGCCACGGCGGACTCGAGCAGACCGGGGTCGCGCAAGCCTTCGCCTCCACCGTGGGCGGCCAGCACCTCGGCGTGGATCGCTTGCACGGCGGAAATGGTGAGGTGTTTCCAGACGCGACTCATGAAAGACGGCGGAAGAGCTCGTGGTTTTTCGCGATGATGGATCGCGCCGAGGCGGCGGCATCCTCCGGTGTGACCACCGGATGGAGCGGGGTGAGGTTGATCACGCCGCCTTCGTGCACGGTGACGTTGACCTGGTCGCCGACTTTGAGACGGGCGAGGTCCATGAGCGCGGCGTCGAAGGTGATGCCTTGGGAATTGCCGATTTTGGTGATGGTTTTGATCACGGTAATACGATGTATTACATGGTGGCGGAGGCGAGGGAAAAGGGATTAACCACGAAGAGCACGAAGGCGCGAAGGGTGGACGCGTTGGTCATTTCTTCGCGGGTTCGAGGGCGTAGCCGTCCTTGCGGTCGAGCATGGACCAGCCGAGGGCGGCGATGGCGCCGCGCAGGCGGTCGGCCTCGGCCCAGTTTTTGGCGGCCTTGGCGGCCCAACGTTGCTCGGCGAGGTCGGTGACCTCGGGGGGCGTGGCGGTGGCGGGTTTGGCGGGCTCGGTCAGATCGAGGCCGAGGGCGAAGAGGACGCGGTCGAAGGCGGCGGGAGCGACTCCGGTCGGGCCGGCGTGGAGGGCGGTGAAGACGATGCCCAGCGCGTGCGGCGTGTTGAGATCGTCCTGAAGCGCGGCCAAGGCGGGGGCGAAAGGATCGGAGTTGCCGCCGGGGGTGAGCGCGGCGCGGAAAGCGCGAAGTTGCGCGAGGGCCTTTTCGGCGGCGGGGAGGGCCTCCAGGGTGAAGTTGAGCTGCTTGCGCGGGTGGCCGGCGAGGAGGGCGTAGCGAAGGGCGGCCGGCGAGTGGCCCATCTCCTTGAGCTGGTCGAGGGTGTAAAGGTTGCCCAGCGACTTGCTCATCTTCTTGCCGTCCACCAGCAGGTGTTCGCTGTGATACCAGTGGTGGGCGAAGAGGGTGCCGTTGCAGCACTGGCTCTGGGCGATCTCGTTCTCGTGGTGGGGAAAAAGCAGGTCCACGCCGCCGGTGTGGAGGTCGATGGTGTCGCCGAGGTGCTTTTTGCTCATGGCGCTGCACTCGATGTGCCAGCCCGGGCGGCCCTGGCCCCACGGGGAAGGCCAGAAGGTGTCGCCGTCGTCGGGTTTGTGGCCTTTCCAAAGGGCGAAATCGGAGCCGTCTTCCTTTTCGTCGGCGTCGTGGGTCTGGGGTTTGCCGGCGAGGGCGGAGCCGACGCGCAGCTCGCGTTCCTTCACGCGGGAGAGGGCGCCGTAGCCGTCGAACGAGGACACCTTGAAATAGACCGAGCCGTCGTCGGTGCGGTAGGCGTGGCCGCGCCGTTCGAGGGCGGCGATCATGTCGATCTGTTCGGGGATGTGGCCGGTGGCGGTGGGCTCGACGTGGGGCGAAAGGCAGTTCAGGGCGGCGCAATCGGCGTGAAACTTATCCGTCCATTGTTTGGTGACCTCGGCGAGCGGGCGGGACTCCTCGCGGGCGCGGCGGATGGTCTTGTCGTCCACGTCGGTGAGGTTGCGCACGTGCTTCACCTTGTCGGGGAACTCCAGCTCAAGCAGGCGGCGGAGGAGGTCGTTGACCACGAAGGTGCGGAAGTTGCCGATGTGGGCAGGCGCGTAGACGGTCGGGCCGCAGTTGTAGAAACGGAAAACACCGTCCGGCTGGGCGGGATGCAGTTCGCGGTAGTCGCGGGAGAGGGAATCGAAAAGACGGATGGGCATGGCGGGAACGGAGCAGGGAGCGCGGAGCTAGGAGCAGGGAGCCGGGTAAAGAGGCTCCAAGGCGCGAGGGGAGCGCCTACGATCGAGGGTCGGCCGGGGCCGGGCGAAAAAAGCCCGGGGATCACACGGCGACGCGCGGCGCCGTAGTTCGCCAGGTGGCGACCTCCCGGGCGCTAGCGGTGCGGAAACGTGTGGTGAGCGGATGCATGGCGGATCGTGAAGGGGTCAGTTTCCAAACGTTTCTGCCGTTTGGTTCAAGCGAGTAAACCCGGGCAAGCGCCTTGCCTGTCGAGCCGAGGTCAGGCCGTCCGGGGCGTGGTCTCGGTGGCGGCCTGCGGGTCGCTGCGCCAGGGCAGGCCGGGGGCGAGGGCGAGGGCGATCAACACGAGCTGGCTGGCGGCGAAGAAAACGAGCGCCCAGAAACCGCGGTCGGTGAAGCCGTAGCTGTGCAGGCCGACACCGAGCAGGTTGGTGCCGAACCAGCTCCAGCTCGTGACGATGTTGCCGAAGACGGCGAGGGCCATCAGGCCGCGCATCCCGCAGAGTTTGCCCCAGCGAACGTGGAGGATGAGGGCGTTCCAAATCACGATAATCAGCGCGCCGTT
>JAIXVP010000360.1 GCA_027482905.1 Opitutaceae bacterium | reverse complement strand
GAACAACGCGGCGAAGCGCAACGCCATCACGCTGGCCATGTGGGACGCGATCGCTTCCGCCGTCACGGACTTCATGGCCGACGATGCCGTGCGCCTGGTGGTGATGAGCGGCGCCGGCGGCACATCCTTCGCGGCCGGCGCCGATATCGGGGAGATGGAACGCATGCGCGCGGAAGGCCGGGCGGCGGAATACACCGCCCGCGCCGCCGCCGCGCGTGCCGTGCTCGACGCACTCGAAAAGCCGCTGATCGCGATGATCCAGGGGCACTGTATTGGCGGCGGGCTTGCCCTGGCACTCCGCGCCGACCTGCGGGTGGCGAGCGACGACAGCGTCTTCGGCGTGCCCGCCGCGAAGCTCGGCATCGCCTACGCGACCTGGAGCCTGGAACGGCTGACGGCGCTGGTCGGGCCGGGCTTCGCGAAGGAGATGCTGTTCACCGGCACGAACTACCCCGCCGACATCGCCTTCGCCCGCGGGCTGCTGAACCGCGTGGTGCCGGCGGCGGAACTGGAGAACGCCGTGCTGGACTACGCGCGGATCATCACCCGCAACGCGCCGCTGTCCATGCGAGCGGCGAAAATCACCATCGACCAGGTCAGCGGCGACCCGGCGCTGCGCGACGGCGCGCGCATCGCGGCACTAGCCAGGGAATGCGCGGAGAGTGACGACCTGAAGGAAGGACAGGCGGCGTTCCGGGAGAAGCGGCGCCCTGTGTTCCAGGGGCGATAGCGCCGTGCCGAAGCGCCGCAGCCTGATCTCCCTGCTGGCCGGTGCCGCGGCGCTCCCCACGGGCGCCCGCGGTCAGCCTGCCTGGACGCCGACCCGCCCCGTGCGTCTGCTGGTGGGCTTCCCGCCCGGCGGCGCGGCGGACCTGTTGGCGAGGCGCCTGGCCGATGGCCTTGCCCATGGCCTCGGCCAACCCGTGGTGGTGGAAAACCGGCCCGGCGCCAATGCTCACCTGGCCCTGGATGCGGTGGCCAAGGCGGTGCCGGACGGCCACGTCATCGCGCTGTCCCCCATGGGCCCGCTGGCGGTGAACCCGGCCTTGATGCCGGCCCGCATGCCCTTCGATGCCGGGCGGGACTTCACCGCGCTGGTGCATGTCTGGGACCAGCCCAATGTGATTGTCGCAGGCCTCGACGTGCCCGCCGCCTGGCCCGACTTCCTGGTCTGGCTCCGGTCGCGGCCGGATGAACACTACGCCTCCGTCGGTCCCGGATCCTCCCAGCACCTGACAGGCGCACTTTTGTCCCGGACGCTGGGGCTGCGGATGGAACACGTCGCGTATCGCGGGTCCCCGGCCGCGTTGACGGCGATCATGGCGGGGGAGATCAGGCTCTACATGGACAGCCTGGCGGGGACGATCCCGCTGGCCCGCGCCGGGCGGGTGCGCGCCATTGCCGTCACGACCGAGGCGCGTTCGGCCGCCCTGCCGGATGTGCCTTCCCTGGCGGAGCTTGGCCTGACGGAGGTCACCATCTCCTCCTGGCAGGTGGTGGTGGGCCCGGCGCGCATGCCGCCGGCCGTCGTCGCGCGCCTGAACGCGGAATTGAACCGCGTCATCCATACGCCGGAGCTTGTGGCCTGGATGCGTGACCTCGGCGCCGAGCCTGTCGGCGGCAGCGCGGAGGCCGCGGCGGCGATGCTGGCCCGCGAACGCGATCGCTGGCAGCGCGTGATGCCGGCGCTGGGCGTGACCGTCGATTAGCCAGCAAGCGGCATCCGCGTGACGTCCTGGCCGGTAAGGGCGGCATGGGCATTCGCAACGGCGGCGCCCACGCCGGGGACGCCGGCCTCGCCCAGGCCGACGGGATGCTCGGTACTGTCGATCAGCGCGACCTCGATCGCCGGCGCATCGGCCAGGCGCAGCAGCGGATAGGCGTCGAAATTCGTCTCCACCACGGCACCCCCACGCACCGTGATCACCTCCCGCAGCGCGTTCGACAGGCCGAAGATGATGGCCCCCTCCATCTGCGCCCGCGCATGGTCGGGATGGATGATGCGGCCGCAATCCACCGCGGCCCAGACGCGATGCACCACGATACCCTGCGCACCGCGCGAAACCTCCGCCACCTGCGCGACATGCGCGCCATCGCATTCATGCGCGGCGATACCCCGCGCCCGGCCCTCCGGCACGGCGCCGCCCCAGCCGCTCATCGCCACCACGCGATCCAGCACCGCCAGCAGCCGAGGCTGGTCGCGCAGCAACTGGCGGCGATAGGCGACGGGATCGAGGCCCGCGCGCGTCGCGAGTCGGTCGATGAACAATTCGACCGCCGCGACATTGTTCTGGTAGCTGACGGCGCGCATGAAGCCGACGGGGCGCGGCGCCTCCGCCAGCACGAACTCCACGCGAAGATTCGGGATGGCATAGGCGATCTCCTTCAGCCCGTAGGTGGAGGTGCCGTCCTTGCCGTTGTGGAAGAATTGCGGGAAGGCCCGCTGCAGCAGGGATGCGGTGCAGGTGCGCGCGAGCAGCGACACCGGATAGCCCTGCGCATCGAGCGTCGCGGAAAGCCGCGTGGCGGCGGCGGGCCGATAGTACCCTTGCGCGAAATCCTCCTCCCGCGACCACAGCACCTGCACGGGCCGGCCCAGCGCCTTGGCCAGCGTCACGGCCTGCACGATCTCATCGCGCTCATACCGCCGCCCGAAGCCACCGCCGGCCAGCATGGTGTGGATGGTGACCTTGTCCTCCGGCAGGCCCGCGACCTCCGCCGCCAGCGCCTGCGCATAGGTCTGTTCCTGCGTGCCGATCCAGACCTCGCACTGGCCATCGACGATGCGCGCGGTGCAGTTCGGCACCTCCATGCAGGCGTGGTGCAGCAGGGGGGCG
>JAIXVP010000340.1 GCA_027482905.1 Opitutaceae bacterium | reverse complement strand
TGGGACCGCGTCGTCGCCTTCCTCGCCGATTCCAAAACCCGCGCCGAAGGCATCAAGATCATGGCCGCCCGCGCCGGCGTCGACGCCTCCGAATACGCCGCCTTCATGCCCGGCACCCGCTTCCTCTCGCTGGCCGAAGGCGCCAAGGTGCTCGACTCGACCGCCGCCGGTTTCGGTTCGCTCGCCGGATCTTCCAAGATCGCCGACGATTTCAACGTGAAGAACGGCGTGTATAAATCCGCCCAGGACATCCCCGCCTCCTACGACGCCTCCATCACCGCCGACGCGTTGAAGAAGTAGTTTTCTCCTTCCGTCCGCCCTCGACCCTTCGCGGCCGGCGCCCGGTGCGCCGGCCTTTTTTGTCCCGCTCCATGTCCCGCTGGTTTTCCATCCGTCAGGATCTCACGCCCGGCCGGCACCGCCTGCTCGGCGTGTTCGCCTTCCTGCTGCCGCTCGCCGTCTGGAGCCTTTTTTCCTACGTGCCCTGGCTCTGGCATCCCATGGTGCGCGTCACCGATCCGGCTGGCGTGTCGTGGATCAAACCCGGCCAGATCCTCCCGCGCGAGGACTTCGCCAAGCTTGTCGAGAAACAGGCCGCGCTCGCCGCGCCCCTACCGACCGGCGCGCCCGCCAATCCGCTGTATTTCCCGCCGCCCCACGCCGTCGGCCGTGCGCTCTACACCGCGTTCACCACCGAGCCCGTGCTCAAGGGCGACAAGTGGCTGCACGAGGCGATCTTCTCCAGCATCGGCACCATCTTCTGGGGGTTCACCCTCGCCTGCCTCGTCGGCGTGCCCCTCGGGATCTTCTGTGGCGCCTCGCCCGCCGTCGCCCGCCTGACCGAGCCCTTCGTCGACTTCATCCGCTACATGCCCGCGCCGGCCTTTGGCGCGCTGATGGTCGCGATCTTCGGCATCCACGTCGCGCCCAAGATCGGCATCATTTTTATCGGCGTGTTTTTCCCGCTCGTGCTGGTCGTCGCCACCACCGTTCGCCGCGCCGACGTGAGCCTCGTCGAGGCCGCCCAGACCCTCGGGGCCAAACGCCGCGCCCTCGTCTTGCGCGTCCTCGTGCCCGCCAGCCTGCCCGACCTTTACAACGACCTCCGCCTCCTGCTCGGCAGCGCCTGGACCTACCTTATCGTCGCCGAGGTCGTGGGCGTGAGCAGTGGCATCAGCTTCTTCATCAACCAACAGGCCAAATACCGTAACTTCGACAACGTCTACGCCGCCATCGTGATCATCGGCGCCATCGGCTTCACCACCGACCAGGCCCTCGCCTGGATCGGCCAGCGCCTCTTCGCCTGGAAAAATCCCCGTCCCAGCCGCCTGCGCCGATTCTTTGGTCGCCTGACCGGTTCGACCGCCTCCCCCGCGCCCGTCGCGTCCGCCTGAGTTTCGTTCACCTCCTTTTCTATTCCGCCCTTTCCTCCCGTGGTTTCGCCTTCTGATTCCGACCCCGCCGCCGACGCCCTGCCCGATTACCGCCGGCAGTCCCCCGCCGTAGCCGCCCGCTTCGCCGCGCTGCGCCAGCGCCCGGTCGTGCTCGAAATCGATCGCCTCGGCCGGCAGTTCGCCGGCGAACACGGCCCCGTCACCGCCCTGCGCGACATCTCGCTGCAAATCCACCGCCGCGAGTTCGTGTGCGTGATCGGCCCCTCCGGCTGCGGCAAGTCCACCTTCATCCGCCTGCTCGCCGGGCTCGACACCCCGACCTCCGGCCGCGTGCTGCTCGACGGCAAACCCGTCACCGGCCCCGGTCCCGACCGCGGCATGGTTTTCCAAGGCTACACCCTCTTCCCCTGGCTGTCGGTCACGCGCAACGTGATGTTCGGCCTCGAAATGCAGGGCAAGGCCGCCACCGAGGCCGAGCGCGACGCCCTCCAGTGGATCGACCTCGTCGGGCTGCGGAAATTTGCCCACGCCTACCCGCACCAGCTCTCCGGCGGCATGAAACAACGCGTCGCCATCGCCCGCGCGCTCGCCGCCAGCCCGCGCATTTTGCTGATGGACGAGCCCTTCGGTGCGCTCGACGCCCAGACCCGCGCCCAGATGCAGGCCCACCTGCTGGAGATCTGGCGCAATGTCGACGTGACCATCTTTTTTATCACCCACGATCTCGACGAGGCCATCCTGCTCGCCGACCGCATCCTCGTGCTCAAGGCCAACCCCGGCGAGGTCCAGGAACTGATCGAGGTGCCCGTGCCGCGCCCGCGCCGCCTCGATCAGCTCACCACGCCCGAGTTTCTCGCCACCCGCCGCCGCCTCGACGAGTTGATCCATCCCAAGGTCGCCGCTCACGTCGCGTCGGAACGCCTCCCCATCGTCCGCCTGACCCAGCTCGGCGACGACGTGGAATAACCGTCGCCCATGGCCGCCCCCGCCCCCGTTCCCATCCGCTGGGATCACCTCACCTGGCCCGAGATCGCCGCGCATCTCGCCGCCGGCCGGGACGCCGTCCTGCTGCCCTGCGGCGCCACCGAGCAACACGGGCCGCACCTCGGCACCGGCATGGACACCGCCCTCGCCACCGAGGTCTGCGCCGCCGTTTCCGCCGCCACCGGCGTGCCCGTGCTCCCGCCGCTCGCCTACGGTTGTTCCCTCGGCCACTCGCACCGCTGGCCCGGCACCCTCGCGCTGTCTCCGCAAACCCTGATCGCCCTCGTCACCGATCTCGGCGACTGGCTCTGGCACGCCGGCGTGCGGCGCCTGTTCTTGGTCAACAGCCACGTCACCAACGCCGCCCCGCTCCGCTGCGCCCTCGAGGTGCTCCGCTCGCGCCACGACGGATTCATGGTGGCCGTGATCAACACCGCCGAGGTCAGCCCGCGGGTGCGCGCCGCTTTTTTCGCCGACGCCGCCGACTGGCACGCCAACCAGGCCGAGACCGCCCTCATGCTCGCTCGCGCCCCGGCCCTCGCCCGGCCCGACCTCTGCGCCACCGCCGACGACCCCGACCGCACCGCCGGCCTCGTCTTCGCCCACCCGGTCAACCGCACCAGCAGCAACGGCGTGACCGGCCACCCTTCCCGCGCCACCGCCGCCCAGGGTGAAAAACTTTTCCGCTGGATCGTCGCTGACCTCACCAAACTCGTCCGCCGCGCCCTCCGCGAAAAAGCCCCCCTCGACGCCTCCTATTTCTCCGTGTCTCAGCAGCGCCCCGCCGTTCCTTCGCGTCCCTAGCGCCCTTCGCGCGACCACCCTCCTTCCGTCCGTCCCTCCGTCCGTTTGTCCCTCCGTTTCCCGCCTTCCACATTTCGACTCCCACACCTTCCCGTCCCATGAAACCCGATACCGAAATCCTCTCCCTCCAGGCCGATCTCAAAGCCAAGGGCGTCAAATACGTCGTCGGCGCCTACGTCGACATCCACGGCGTCCCCAAGGGCAAGTTCGTGCCGATCGATTTTTTTTTTAATGAC
>JAIXVP010000343.1 GCA_027482905.1 Opitutaceae bacterium | reverse complement strand
TCGCTTTTTTGGCTTATGCGCCAACACTAATCGCCCAAACCACTGCGGTGACAAGTGCTTCCGTTGGGAATCGCCCCGGCGCGGAGTTGATCGCCCGGATATCCGACCAGAAACGCCCAGTTCCCTACGCCGAACTGGAATCGCGTATCGCCGATCCCGAAGCGCTCGCGGGTTTGCCGGTCGAAGACCGGGAAGCGGCCATTGCCGGCGAGCTGTTTATCCTCGCCGAAACCGCTCGTAACGAGGCCCGCTTCGACGACGCGAAGGAGTTTTCCCGGCGCGCCGTCGCCCGCCTGGAAAAGGCCGAGCGGGCGGCCCCGGCCGACGATCTCGAACGCAAGACCGCCTTGGCCGAGTTCCGCGTGCGTGTGGCCGAAGTTTATGCGCCGACGGCGGATTTCCGCGCCCGGGCCCACGCCGCGTTCGAGGAAAAACGCGCCGCCTTAAAACTTCGGCGCGCCGCGCACGCCACTTCCAAGCCCGTCACGGAGGCAACCCGATGAGCCTCACCCGTCACCTCCCTCGGCTAAGTCACCGGATCACCGCCTTTGCCGCCCTCCTTGTCTTCGTTCTCTTTGGGGTCCGCGCCCACGCGCAGATCGCCGGAGAACCGCTGCGCGTGCCTGTTCAGTTCGCCGCCCGCGCCTGGTATCCCAACCCCCTCGACCCCGGCCAAGACTACGGCAACGTCCAAATCAATCTGGCGGGGAGAAGCGCGAAAACCCCGACGAGCACCGTTCCCGTCAACTCTCCGATCCGCACCGTTTATCTGGAGCCCGGTAAGGAATACACCGGCTCCTACCAGATGAATTACTCCCGCCCGTGGGAAGGCGGCTTCTTCGCCGTCCCCCCAGGCTACGCCATCTACATCAATGGCAAAAAACGCACCGACCTCGGCGTCAGCGGCCAGATCAACCCGACCTACAAGACGTTTAAAATCCGTGTCGTGAACGAAGCCCGCTTCGACGGCCCGGTCGGCTCCGCGACCGCGCTGGCCCCCGGCCGCATCCTCTGGGAGGTTTCACTCGGCCGCAAACGCAGCGGCGAGCCCGCCGGGAATCTCCTGATTTCCTATGATGGGACTGAAAAACGGCACTGGACGGAGGCCGGGACGCCACTGGGCCTGAATTTCGAGACCGAACGAGTTGAGAGCGAGACCCAAAACAAGATCCCGGTCTGGAAAGCGAGCGACACCGACACGGGGGTGTTTCGCCAGCAGATCCAGGCCCCCCAGGCGGTGGTGGATATCGTGACCATCAATACCACAACCTATGAAATTCGGTTTTACCATCCGTCCCAGGTCGCCATCCCTGTCGGCCAAGCCAACCCCCCGACCAACCGCGCGCCGCTTACCTCGACCAATGAGTCTCCCTTCGTGGTTTACGAAGTTCAAACCGGCGGCACTTGGGCCGATACCGGCCCACCCGGCTCGGTGGATAAACCGACGCTCACCGTCACCAAACGCACCCGCGCCGCGACCACCACCGGGGTCGATCCGACTGTCGTCCTGACCGAAACGACCGTGCTCACCCGGTCTACCGATACCGCCGGAAAATTCGGTTGGTTGGCCGAAGGATGGTGGCAAGCGGGCGAGATCGGGCAGCCGACCCCGAGCCAGAAAGGCCGCCCGGCGGTGCGCATCAGCCGCGCTCCGACCGGCCTCATCGAGGTGACGGAGAGCGGCATGTTTATGGATACCGAAACGGATCCGTTAAAGCCCGCGAAAATCGAATTCGTCCCCCAAGCCAAGGAGACCCGCACCTACGCCGACATGGGCGACCCCACGGCGAAGACTTCCACGGATCCGGACGCGAACAACTGGCTCTGGACCGCCGTCACCGACGTGCAATCGGCCGCCAACTCCGATGGCACCGGCAATCCGCTCCACTCCGAGACGCTTTATTATGACAACTCCGACGCCGTCGAAGTCGCCAACCGGGGCTTCGTCTACGGTATCCGCGACCGCGTGGGCGGCGGATGGGAATACTACGACTACGTGGACAAAGGGGACATCTTTGGCCTTGGCCGGGTGGTCGGCATTTACCGGCCCTATCTCAACCTGACCACTCCATTTCCAACCGCATCCGCAGCCGGCGCCACTACGCGCGTCGGCCCCGCTTTGACCAGCGGGACGATCACTTCGCTCTCATATTCCAAGGATGAAGACGGCGTCAGGTCCCGCGTCGCCAGTCGCGTCACCCGAGTCTACGAGAGCACGAGCCCCGCCATTTTGGAAAGGACCGACGTCACCTACGCCGAGACCACCAATCCCGATATCCTCGAAACATTTAGCAAAACCTACGTCGCCCCGGGATCCGCCGACACCGTCGAGGCGGGCAAGTTTATCCAGACCAGCCGGCGGGACTACAAAGCGAGCGTGGATAATGGCCTGCACACCGGCCGGCCGCACTCGGAGACCGCCGCCGACGGGTCGCGCATCTGCCAAGTGCGCCAGTATGTAGCCTGGAGCAGCGCCGTCAATCCGCCCGACTACGTCGCAAATTCCACCGGTAAGTTTGTCCGCTTCGCCACCGTCCGCGGCTGGGCCTCCGCCATCCCGGCTGATTCCAGCGCCGGCACCACCGCCTCCATCTCGATTTCGACCTACAAGGGTTACGACATCACCGACGTCCATGTCGTGCAGGGCCTGAGCACGGTCACGGAGGAGATCTACGACGACGTCGGCGATCTCATCCAAACCCAGACCCTCGTCTGGAAAAACACCACCGCCACGACCGGGAACTGGAGTCCGCTCACCCGCACCACCCACACCTACAACCGCGACCACACCCTCGCCGAGACCAAGACCTACGACGGCAACAACCTGACCACGCCGCTCGATACGACCAGGGCGGTCTACGCCAACGGCCGCCTCTTCCAGAGCCAGGAAATCAGCGGCCCGCCCACCAACGTCCTCATCAACGTCCTCGCCGAATACGCCTACGACCCCGCGGGTCGCGTCGTCTCCGTGACCAAGCCCGGCTACGGCGGCACCCCCGCTCTCCGCACCGTCTCCTTTTACGACGGCCTGAGCCGCGTGGTCGAGGAGCGCACCGGCAAGCCCGGCACCGGCGACGCCTCGTCCTTCGCCAGCCCCGTCCTTCGCACCGCTCGAAGTTTCGATATGGCGGGTCGCCTCAAAGACGAGATCGCCCCCGGCGGTTACAAAACGACGACGACTTACGATCCCGCCGGCCGCACCACCACCGTGACCGGTCCCACCGGCGCCACCCGGAGCGAAACCACCCACCTCGACGGACGCATCCAGCGCGTCCAGGGCACCGCCGTCGTGCCCGAGTTTTACGACTACAAAATCAAAGACGCCCGGCTGGAAACCACCGTTCGCTCGGTCGAGTCTCCGACCGCCTTGGCCCCCGGCGCTGACAACCCCCAG
>JAIXVP010000036.1 GCA_027482905.1 Opitutaceae bacterium | reverse complement strand
CGGCGAGGATCTGGGAGTCGCTGTGGCGGGGCTTCTCGATGTATTTTTCGAGGTAAACGGAGCCGTTCCCGAAGGCCTTTTCGGCTTCGTTTTTGGCGACGTTGAACTCTTTGGCGAGGGAGACGTCGTTGTGGGCGATGCGCATGCCGCGACCGCCGCCGCCGGCGACGGCCTTGATGATGACGGGGTAGCCGATCTTGCGGGCGATCTTGATCGCCTCGGTCTCGGAGGAGAGGGGGCCGTCGGAGCCGGGGACGGTGATGACCTTGGCCTTGCGGACGGTGTCCTTCGCGACGGACTTGTCGCCCATCATGGCGATGGACTTGGACTTCGGGCCGATGAACTTGATGTTACAGGCCTCGCACTGGGCGGCGAACTTGGCGTTTTCGGAGAGGAAGCCGTAGCCGGGGTGGATGGCGTCGACGTCGGCGATCTCGGCGGCGGCGATGATGCGGTCTGCGCGGAGGTAGGAGTCGGCGCCCTTGGGTCCGCCGATGCAGATGGCCTCGTCGGCCAGCTGGACGTGGAGGGACTGGGCGTCGGCCTCGGAGTAGACGGCGAGGGTCTTGATGCCGAGCTCGCGGCAGGCGCGGACGATGCGGAGGGCGATTTCGCCGCGGTTGGCGATGAGAACCTTTTGAATCACGGGGAGTAAAAATGAGTTAACCGCTAAAGCGCGCTAAAGATCGCTAAATCAATCCTCGGAATTGGTCCCGAGAGCTCGTTGATCAGCGTAATTTAGCGTTCTTGAGCGGTTTAGAGGGATCGGGGTTTGTTTAGCCTTGTTTGACCTTGAACAACTTCTGGCCGTATTCGACCGGGGAACCGTTCTCGACGAGCACTTCCACCACGGTGCCTTTCACCTCGGATTGGATCTCGTTCATGATCTTCATGGCCTCGATGATGCAGACCACGCTGGTCTCGGTCACCTTGGTGCCGATCTCGGCGAAGGACTTGGATTCAGGGGAGGCGGCCTTGTAAAAGGTGCCGACCATGGGCGACTTCACATAGACGATGCCGGTTTCGTCGCCGGCGGGGGCGGCCGGGGCAGGCGCGGCCGGGGCGGCGGGGGCCGGGGCGGGCGCGGCGACAGGGGCGCTCAAGACCGGGAAGGGCGTCGCCGAGCCGTATGATTGGGAGCTGATGACCGGCGAGCCGGAAGCTCCGCGACGGATCTTCAACTTGAAGCCCTCCTCCTCGACCGCGAATTCGGTCAGGTCGGAGCGCTTCATGAGATCGATGACGAGTTTGATTTGTTTGAGGTCCAAGGGAAGGGCCTGGGTTGTGGTGTGGAATGATCGCTGACGGGGTTTAGACCGTTTCGCCAAGGTGACGTTCAATGATTCCCATCCGCCTGAAGGCAAATCCCAATTTTTGCCTGAATTTCACCCAAAAACGGGCCAAAAACGGCGGAAAAACGGGTAAACCGAGGGGGTTTTCGGATTAACTAGAGATCCAAAACGCGAAGAATGCGAGCGGTGCATACTCCCGTGGGACGGGCGAAAACAGGCCGGAAACCAAGGGTTTTTACCGTCCGGACCGAGGTTTCGGGCCAAAAACCCAAGTTTTTCGCCCGCCGAGCTGATTTATGTCATTTACGTGACGATCTGGTCGAAAACGCGTAGGATTTCGAGGTTCAGGAGCACACACGAAATCAGGCAAAGGCGGGCGGATCAAAGAGGGTCGAAGCGAGTGGATTGGAGGCCGGGGCGGCGAAAGAGAGGAAGGCGGCGCGGCCGCTCAAACTTTGACCGGCCGGCCGGCGGCGGCGGACTCGAAACAGGCGTCGAGGACGCGTTGAATTTCGCTGCCGCGCGCGAAATCCGGCTGCTCCGGGTGGCCGGTGCGGATGGCGGCGATGAAGCGAGCATGATTGTTCGGCGTGGGTTGGGCGCGGGCGTCGCGCCAGGTCGCGGTGGCGGCGTCGGGGCCGACGCACGCGCGGTAGACATCGGTGCCGACGTCGGAGTCGAAGGCGAAGGCGCCCTTGGTGCCGTGAAGTTTTAAGGCGAGGCGGTTCGGGTGGCCGGTAGCCCAGCGGGTGGTGTGGATCGTGCCGAGCGCGCCGTTGGCGAACTCGACGTTGAGCACGGCGCTGTCGTTGGCATCGAGCCGGTATTCGCCGATGCGGTTTTTCGGGGCCTTGGGGAAGGTCTTGAGCTGGCAGTAAACCGTCTTGATCGGGCCGGCCGGGAAGGTGGCGAAATCGACGATGTGCACCCCGACGTCGCCCAACACGCCTTTGGATCCGTGGCCGGTCGAGAGCCGCCAGAGCCAGGCCGGCGTGGTGCGCCACTCGCCCCAGATCGGGGCGGTCAACCAGGTTTGCAGGTAGCTGGCCTCGACGTGGCGAAGCTCGCCCAACTCCCCCTGCCCCACCCGCGCGGCGATGTCTTGGAGCGCCGACCAATCGCGGTAGGAAAAATTCACCATCGCGACGGTGCCCGCCTTTTTCGCGGCGGCGACCATGCGGCGCGTCTCGGCGTGATCGAGACCGAGCGGTTTTTCGCAAAGCACATGTTTGCCGGCTTTTAGCGCCTGGATCGAAAGCGCGGCGTGGAAGGAGTCGGGCGTGACGTTCGAGACCGCGTCGCATGGGACCTCGCGGAGAAGGGCGCCGACGTCGGTGTAGGCCCCCGCCGCCGGAATACCGTGCCGGGCGCAAAAGGCCTCGACCCGGGCCTGATCCACGTCGCAGCCCGCGACAATCTCCACCCCGGGGATCTGGCGGTAAAGCTCGACGTGGCGGTTGGCCATGCCGCCGGTGCCGATGATGGCGATGCGCACGGGCTTGGGTTTGGCAGAGGATTTTTTGGCGGCGGCCATGGTGAAACAGGGTCGGGGGGGGGCGTCGCGGCCCGTGGTCAGCGATGGCCTTCGGTGGGCCGGAGCGTGGCGTCGGGATCGGCGGGCAAGGGCTCCAAAGGCTTCATGTTCAGGCAGCTATCCGGGATGCACAGACCGGAGTGGGCCCAGCGGACGCCGTTGGCGATGACCTGCTGGACCTGGGGGTGGTGGTAGGTCGGGTAGGTCTCGTGGCCGGGACGGAAGTAGAAGATTTTCCCGTGGCCGCGCCGCCAGGTGGCGCCGGAGCGAAAAACCTCCCCGCCAGTGAACCAGCTGATGAAAATCAACTCGTCCGGCGTCGGGATGCCAAAGGGTTCACCATACATTTCCTCGGCCGGCAGCTCGAAATAGGCGCCGAGTCCCCGGGCGATGGGATGGGAGGGGCACACCACCCAGAGACGTTCCTTGTCGGTGGCCTCGCGCCAAGTCAGCGAGCAGGTGTCGCCCATCAGGCTCTTAAAGATCTTCGAGTAGTGGCCGCTGTGCAGAACGATCAGGCCCATGCCCTCCAGCACGCGGGCGCGCACCCGGGCGACGATCTCGTCCGTCACCTCGTGGTGCGCCATGTGGCCCCACCAGACCAGCACGTCGGTCTGCTCCAGCGCCTCGACCGTCAGGCCGTGCTCCGGTTCGTCGAGCGTGGCGGTGCGGACCACCAAGTCGGCGTGGTGGCCGAGCGCATCGGCGATGGCGCGGTGCATGCCGGCCGGGTAAAGCGCGGCGACCTTCGGGTTTTTCTTTTCGTGGCGGAACTCGCTCCAGACGGTGACTCGAATCAACGGGGTGGGGGCCATGGCGGAGATACCGCTAGGGCAAAGGCGTTCGCGGTTCCACCGCTAAATCGGCGGCCCAGGGCTACGTGTTCGCGTCCTCGCCCGCCTCGATCTTGCGTTGGTTGGCCGGCAGATGGTGGGGCAGCACCAGGTAATAGTTCATCAGCCACCAACTGCGCGATGACCGGTAGAACAGGATGGGAAACCCCACCGCCCCAAGCCCGGCGAGGACGACCGCCGTCCGGCCGCCGATGATGCCCGCGAGGTAGGCGACGAGGACCGGGACCAGGAAACCGCAGACCGTCACACCGTAGTTGAGGGACATGGCGCCGAGAAAGCTGCCCTCATCGCGCTCGAACTTCAGGCCGCAGTCGGCGCAGGCCGGCGCGAGGGTGAACGCCGAACCGGCGACGAAGAGCGTCCGTGCGCCGCAGTTAGGGCAGCGATGGGAAAGGCCGCGTGAGAAAATGGCTCCGCGGGTGACGGTGAACTTCATCCGGACACAAAAAAGACGCTTCCCCGCGAAGGGAAGCGTCCAATGGGAAAACCCGGGGGCGGCCCGCGCCGCAGGGCACCGGCTCAGGCGCCGAGTTGGTAGCGGGTGAAGCGACGGACGACGATGTTCTCGCCGGTCTTCGCGATGGTCTCGGTGAGGATCTCCTTGATGGTCTTCTCCGCCTGTTTGACGAAGGGTTGGTCGAGGAGGCACACGGTGGCGTAGAACTTCTCCAGCTTGCCCTCGACGATCTTCTGCACGGCGGCGGGCGGCTTGCCCACCACTTGGGCGGCGGCGATCTCGCGCTCCTTGGCCAGATCGGCCTCGGGAACCTCCTCGCGGGTCACGTAGAGTGGGCTCACGGCGGCGATGTGAAGACACAGGTCCTTCACAAACTGGCGGAACTCCTCGTTGCGGCCCACGAAGTCGGTCTCGCAGTTGACCTCGATGAGAACGCCGACCTTGCCGCCGACGTGGATGTAGCTTTCGACCACGCCCTCCTTGGCGGTGCGGTCGGCGCGCTTGGCGGCGGAGGCCGCGCCCTTCTTGCGGAGGATGGTGACGGCCTCTTCGAAGTTGCCGTTGGTCTCAACCAAAGCGCGCTTGCAGTCCATCATGGCGGCGCCCGTCTGGGTGCGCAGGTCGTTGACCATGGTGGCGGTGATCGTGGTGGTGCTCATGGATGCGGTAAAACAGGGGTTGGCGGGAAAAATCAGGCCTTGGGCGCGGCGATCTTCTTGCGCACGGCGGGTTTCTTGACCTCGACCGGAGTCTCGCCCTCGACGGCGGCGACCACCGCCTCGGGGGCGGGGGTGAGGTCGATGCCGGTGGCGGCGGCCACGGCGGCGGTGGCGGCCTTCAGGTCGGGCTGGCCGCGCTGGCCGCGACGGCTGTCGCGCTGGGCGAGGCCGGACTGGATGGCGGCGACGATGGTCTCCACGATGATGCGGATGGACTTCACGGCGTCGTCGTTGCCCGGGATGGGGTGCGAGAGCTGGGTGGGGTCGGAGTTGGTGTCGACCAAACCGACGCAGGGGATCTCGCTGCGCTTGGCCTCGGAGACGGCGATCTCCTCGTGGTTGGCGTCGATCACGAACATGATGGACGGCAGCTCGGGCATCTCGAGGATGCCGGAGAAATTCTTGGTCATGCGGACCATCTCGCGCTTGATGGAGGCCTCTTCTTTGGAGGAGAGCTTGGCGAGTTCGCCGTTCTGCTCCTGCTGCTGGTATTTTTTGAACTTCGCGATGGATTTCTTGACCGTGGCGAAGTTGGTCAGGGTGCCGCCGAGCCAGCGGTCGACGCAGAAGGGCATGCCGGTGGCGGTGGCCGCCTCGCGCATGATCTCGCGGGCCTGCTCCTTGGTGCCGACGAAGAGGACGTTGCCGCCGGCGGCGACCTTGTCCTCGACGAACGAATAGGCCTTGGCGAGGAGCTCGTGGGTCTTGCCCAGGTCGATGATGGTGATGCCCTGGCGGTGGTCGAAGACGTAGGGCTTGGAACGGGGGTTCCAGCGCTTGGTCTGATGGCCGAAATGGACGCCGGCGTCGAGGAGGTCTTTGGCAGTGACTTGCATGGGATGGATCTATGTATCGGTCGGAAACACAGGTCGGCCAAAGGGCCGCCTTGCGATCGTAGGATAAGGACTTGGGTTGTGGGTTGGGTTGGTTCTCTCCCGAAAGGAAAAGAGGATTGAGCACACGGAGCGGAAAAACCGGAGGCAAGCGCGTTCTCGTGCGTTTTAAAATTTCTCCGAAATGGTCGTTGACAGTGCCCCCTCCGACCACACGGTCTCGCCCTCCCGTATGTTGCAGGGTGGAGCAGCCTGGTAGCTCGTCAGGCTCATAACCTGAAGGTCGTTGGTTCAAATCCAACCCCTGCACCCAATTTGGCCCCTTCCACTGCTCGGAAGGGGCTTTTTGTTG
>JAIXVP010000398.1 GCA_027482905.1 Opitutaceae bacterium | reverse complement strand
GCTTGTCGCGGAAGAACTCGCGGTGAACGCGGGTCCAGACGAGGCGGCCATCGGTATCAATGTTGATCTTGGTAACGCCGAGTTTGGCGGCGGGGAGGTATTCGTTGACGTCCACTCCCATGGAGCCGGCGATGGTGCCGCCGGCGGCATTGATGCGGGCGACCTCGTCCTGGGGAACGGAGCTGGAGCCGTGCATGACGAGCGGGAAGCCGTTCATGCGGGCCTTGATCTTCTCAAGGACGTCAAAGTGGAGGGACTGTTTGCCCTTGAACTTGAAGGCGCCGTGGGAGGTGCCGATGGCGCAGGCGAGGGAATCGCAGCCGGTCTGTTTGACGAACTCCTCGGCCTCGGCCGGGTCGGTGAGGCAGGAGTGGCCTTCCTCGACCACGATGTCTTCCTCGACGCCGCCGAGCATGCCGAGCTCGGCCTCGACGGAGATGCCCTTGGCGTGGGCGCGGTCGACGACGCGTTTGGTGATCTCGACGTTCTTCTCGAAGGGATCGTGGGAGGCGTCGATCATGACGGAGCTGAAGAAGCCCGAATCGATGCAGTCGTAGCAGGTGGCCTCGTCGCCGTGGTCGAGGTGGACGGCGAAGATGGCCTCGGGGAATATGTCGCCGGCGGCGCGGATGATGGCCTCGAGCATGCGCTTGTCGGTGTAGCTGCGCGCGCCCTTGGAGATCTGGATGATGAAGGGGGCCTGCGAGTCGATCGCGCCCTTGAACAGACCCATGGCCTGCTCGGCGTTGTTGATGTTGTAGGCGCCGATGGCGTATTTGCCGTAGGCGTGTTTGAAGAGCTGGGCGGTGGTGACGATCATGGTGGTGAATCGACTCGCGCGGACGACGCGGGCGAAGGCCGGAGGCTAGGGAGCGGGGAAAGTCGCGGGCAAGGGTTTTGTGCGCGCGGGGCTTGCGGTAAACGCCGCACCGCTTGCGGCGGGCGCGAAAAAGGCCCGCCGGGAAGGCGGGCCGCGGACGCCCCGGGCGGGGAGGTGGCCGAACGGGCGGATCAGTTTCCGCCGCGTCCGCCGCCGCCCCAATTGCCGCGGTTGCCGCCGCCGGGTCCCGCGCCGTCCTCGCGTAGCGCGCGCATCTTTTCCTCGACCACGATATTGGCCTGCTGCTCGGTCTGGAGCTCCTTCAAGGCGTCGACCTGGGCGGAGGACAGAACGCCGGAGGCGCGGGTGATGGTCGCCTCGGTGACGAGCACGGTCCGGCCGGACTGCTTGCCGGTCTCGGTGAGAATCTGGGTGAGTTGCTGGGTCTGGGAAGGGCTGAGCGGGGTGCCGGTGTTGCCCAGTTTGCCGGCGAAGGTGTTGACCGTGTTGCGCTGCGGGCCGGTGGACTGGTAGCCGTCGAGGGCGTCGGCCACGTTGTCGCCGAGGGTGGCCTTGATGTTCGCGTTGACCTCGTTGCGGAGATCGTCGGAGAGCTTCCGCAGTTGTTCGCGATTCTCCGGGTTGCGCGGGTCGAGGCCGGAGGCGGCGGCGGTGGCGAAGACCTCGCGGCCGGCGTTTTCGCGCTCGACGAGCAGGGCCTTTAGGGCGGCGAGTTTTTCAGGCGGGAGGTTGAGCTGTTTAAAGAGCGCGCCGTAGCGCTCCTCGATGCGGGCCTCCTGCTGGATTCTCCAGGCCTCGGCGAAATCGGGATCTTTCATCAACTCCGCCATGCGGGCGGCGAAACGCGCGCCGCGTCCGCCGCCGGCTCCGGGTTGGGCGGCGCCTTCGGGCGGGGCGGGGGGGGCGTCGGCCGCCTCTTCCCGGGCGGGTGCGGCCGGGCCGGCCGCGACCTCCGGGGCGGGGGCGGACGGGGCGGGGGCGGACGGCGCCTGGAATTCGCTGCGGGTGACCTGGAGCGAGGGAGCGTTGCGGGCGTCGGCCAACTGCTGGCGGGTATGCACCAGCATGGCACCGGTGCCGAGGGTGGTGCAGAGCAGAAAGGCGAGCGCGAGGTTCTTTTTGTCGGCGGAGGGCATGGGCGAGAGAGAGCTGGTGCGGTGGGTGAGGGAGGGGCGGACTTAAGCGAGGCAGACGTCGCCGGGGCGAGGGCGGTTACGCCGGGCGCCAAGTTCGGCGTGGGCTTTACGGCGCGGGCGGGGAGGCGGGCGGCGCGTAGAGACCGGTTTTGTCCGCCCAAGCCTTGAAAATGGCGCCGGCCACCGGGGCGGCGTAGCGGCCGCCGGCCACGTCCTCGCCGGGGGTGTCGCCCTCCACGATCACGGCCACCGCGATTTGCGGGTTTTCGATCGGGACGAAGCCGACAAACCAGGCGAAATTCAGGATGCCTTGGGCGGTGGCCTTCTGGGCGGTGCCGGTCTTGCCGGCGATGCGAAGGCCGGGCACGCGGAAGCGCGGCCGCTGGAGGATTTTGCCGGTGCCGGTGTTGGTCACGGCCTCCATGCCGGCGAGAATGGCGGCGTGGGCGGCGGGCGCGATGCCGTCGGGCGGCTGCGGGGGGCGGACGGGCGGGCTCCGGTGCAGGAGGGTCGGGCGCGTGAGGGTTTCGCCGCGCGCCAGCGAGGCGACGAGGCAGGCCATTTGCAGGGGGGTGAGGGCGAGGTCGCCCTGGCCGATGGAGACGTTGGCGGTGTCGCCCGGAAACCAGCGATCGCCGCGGCGGGCCAGTTTCCAGGCGGGGTCGGGCACGATCATCTGGCGGGCCTCGTGGGGCAGGTCGATGCCGGTCTGTCGGTCGAGGCCGCGCAGGCGGGCTTCGGCCGCGATGGCGTCGATCCCGGTCTGGAGGCCGTAGTGGTAAAAAAACGTGTTGCAGCTCTTCTCCAGCGCTTGCGGCAGGGTGATGGTGCCACGGTCGCGGTGGTTGTTGCAGACGAAGACGCGGCCGCCGACCTGGTAGGTGCCGGTGCATTCAACCTGGGAGTCGGGCAGGATGTGGCCCGAGCGGAGGCCGGCGAGGGCGGTGACGATTTTGAAGGTGGAGCCCGGCGGGTAGAGACCCTGGGTGGCGCGGTTCAACCAGGCGCCCTTGGCGTTGATCTCGGCGGCGGTCGCCTCGGTGAGGCGCGGGGTGAAGGCGTTCAGGTCGTAGTCGGGGTGGCTGGCCAGGACGAGCACTTCGCCGGTTTCGATATCGAGGGCCACGGCCGCGCCGGCGAGGCCGTTTTCCGCCATCTGGGCCTCGGCCGCGCGCTGCAGGTCGAGGTCGAGGCTGGTGACGACGTCGCCGCCCTGGACGGGACGGCGTTTTTCCAGGGCCGGCTGGATGCGGTAGCCGGCGGGATCGACCCGGTAGATGGCGCCTCCGGCCTGGCCTTGGAGCCGGCTGTCGAGCGCGGCTTCCAGGCCTTGGCGACCGACCGAGCCGCGCATCTTGAAGGTGGTCAGCTCGGCGCCGGGGAGGCCCTCGTCGACCGCGAGGTTGTCGTCCGCCGCCGTGTAGCCGAGGGTATGGGCGGCGAGTTTGCCATGCGGGTAGAAGCGGGTCGACGCCGTGTAGACCTGGAGCGGGGAGTTGACCGGCAACTGCTCCAGCAGGCGGGCGTAGGCCTCCGGGGCGATGTCTTCGAGCAGTAGGAACGGCAGGATGCGCGCCTGGCGGTAGTGGCGCTCGAGGGCGTCGGCGTCGACGCGGTCGCGCGTCCCGAGGATGCGGTTCACGGTTTGGAGGTAGCCCTGGACGACCGAGACGCGGGCAAGGCGTTCGAGCTGGGCGGCGGTGGGCAGATCCTTGTCGCCGGTCTCGCGGTAGTTGCGGCGCACGCGCAGGTATTCACGGCGGAATTCGGCGCGGAGTTCGTCCAAGTTCAAGGTGACGGC
>JAIXVP010000353.1 GCA_027482905.1 Opitutaceae bacterium | reverse complement strand
TGACCTGGAGGCGTTCGACGGAGCTGTCGACGAAGCGGACGGTGCCGCCGGCGGCGCCCTCCTCGCCCATCACGTGCCAGGGCTCGATGGCGTGGCGGATCTCCAGCTCGATGCCGCGGCGGGCGATGCGGCCGTTCAGCGGGTAGCGGAACTCGAAGTGCGGGGCGAACCACTCGAGGTCGAAGGGCAGGCCCCAGTCGTTCAGGTCCTGCAGCACGTCCGCGAAGTCGGCGCGGACGTAGTGGGGCAGCATGAAGCGGTCGTGCAGATCGGTGCCCCAGCGAACAAGGCGGGCGGGCGAGTAGGGATTTTCCCAGAAGCGGGAGATAAGGGCGCGGAGCAGGAGCTGTTGCGCGAGGCTCATGCGGGCGTGGGGCGGCATCTCGAAGGCGCGCAACTCGAGCAGGCCGAGGCGCCCGGAGGCGGAGTCGGGCGAGTAGAGCTTGTCGATGCAGAACTCGGCGCGGTGGGTGTTGCCGGAAACGTCGATGAGCAGGTTGCGGAAGATGCGGTCGACCAACCAGGGGGCGACATGCGCGCCGTCGGCGGTGAGGCGGTCGAGCTCGCGGAAGGCGATCTCGAGTTCGTAGAGCGAGTCGTTGCGGGCCTCGTCCACGCGCGGGGCCTGGGAGGTGGGGCCGATGAAGAGCCCGGAGAACAGGTAGCTCAGCGACGGGTGGTTGTGCCAGTAGGCAAGCAGGCTCTTCAGCAGGTGCGGGCGGCGGAGGAAGGGGCTGTCGGAGGGCTTGGCGCCGCCGACCACGATGTGGTTGCCGCCGCCGGTGCCGGTGTGGCGGCCGTCGACCATGAACTTCTCGGTGCCGAGGCGGCAGAGGCGGGCCTCGGCGTAGAGCGTCTCGGTCTTCTCGACCAGCTCGGGCCAGGTGGAGGAGGGGTGGATGTTGACCTCGATCACGCCGGGGTCGGGGGTGACCTTGATGTTGTTCAGGCGCGGGTCGGAGGGCGGCAGGTAACCCTCGATGACGACGGGCTGGCCGAGCTCGGCGGCGGTGGCCTCGATGGCGGCGAGCAGGTCGAGGTAATCCTCGGTCGTCGGCACCGGCGGCATGAACACGAACAGGTGGCCCTCGCGGGGCTCCACGCAGAGGGCGGTGCGCACGATCCACGAGGCGGATTGGTGCGGGCCGGGCACGGTGTCGGCGGCAGGCAGGGTGCGGGGGCGGGGGCGGAAGTGACGGGGCAGGCCGTCCTCGCCGGGCCGGCCGTCGGGCGAACCGTAGTAGGGCCAGCCGCACAGGTCGAAGGCCTGCGTGCGTGGGTCGGCGGCGCCGGGACCGCCGGCGGCGTCGGCGGAGGGGCCGGCGGCGCGCACGTATTGGCGGGCGAGCGCGGCGCGGTCCGGCAGAGGCGGCAGTTCGAGGGTGGGATCGGGTTCGAGGCCGAAGCGGTAGTCGACGGGCGCGTTCCAGGGCAGGGAATCGAGCGGGATGCGGTAGCCCATCGGCGAATCGCCGGGGATGAGGAAGAGGGTCTCGGGGCGGAGGAACCAGGGGCCGGAGGTCCAGCCGAGGCGGTCGCCGTAGAGCACGCGTTCGAGGGGCAGGGCATAGCCGACGACTTTGTCCAGGCCCTGCTCGAAAATCTTAGCGAGGCGGGCGCGTTCCTCAGGGTCGGACAGGCGGCTCTTGAGCGGGTCGACGTTGGTGGGCAGGCGGCGTTCCTTCCACAGGTAATACCAAGTGTCCTCGTAGCCGGGTAGGGCCCAGCGGGCGTCGACCTGGAGGCGGCGGGCGAGGGCGAGGGTGAAGCGTTCGGCGTCGGCGGCGGTGGCGCCGGCGGGGGTGTCGAAGTTGTCCAGCAGGGCGGGGTTTTGCCAGATGGGCTGGCCGTCGCGTCGCCAGAGGCAGGTGAGGGCCCAGCGCGGGAGGGACTCGCCGGGATACCACTTGCCCTGACCGTAGTGGATGAAGCCGCCTTTGCCGTAGTGTTTCCACAGGCGCTTGATCAGCTGGTCGGCGAGTTTGCGCTTGGTGGGACCGACCGCGACGGTGTTCCACTCGGGGCCGTCCATGTCGTCGATGGAGATGAAGGTGGGCTCGCCGCCCATGGTCAGGCGGACGTCGGCGGCCTCGAGGCGGGCGTCGATCTTGGCGCCGAGGGCGTTGATGGCGGACCACTGGGCGTCGGTGTAGGGCAGGGTGACGCGGGGGCTTTCGTAGATGCGGCGGACCTCCATCGCGAAGTCGAAGGTCACCTCGCTCTTGTCCACGCCGCCGCTGATGGGGGCGGCGCCGGAGGGCTCGGGGGTGCAGGCGAGCGGGATGTGGCCCTCGCCGGCGAGCAGGCCGGAGGTGGGGTCGAAGCCGATCCAGCCGGCGCCGGGCAGGAAGACCTCGGTCCAGGCGTGGAGGTCGGTGAAATCGGTCTCGGCGCCGGAGGGGCCGTCGAGAGATTTTTGATCGGGCTTGAGCTGGATGAGGTAGCCGGAGACGAAGCGCGCGGCGAGGCCGAGGTGGCGGAGGATCTGGACAAACAGGACGGCGGAGTCGCGGCAGGAGCCGGAGGCCTTTTCCAGGGTTTCCTCGGGCGTCTGCACGCCGGGTTCGAGGCGGATGACGTAGCGGATGGCGTTTTGCAGGCGCTGGTTCAGCTCGACCAGGAAGTCGATGGTGCGGCGCGGGGTGAGGTCGATGGAGCGGATGAACTCG
>JAIXVP010000042.1 GCA_027482905.1 Opitutaceae bacterium | reverse complement strand
GTGGGCGAGGGTCTGGTCGACGCCGACGGCAACTACGTCTCGGCCGCCGAGGCCACCGACGCCTTCGGCCACGCCCAGCTCGGCGGCGCCGCCGAGTTCCTCCAGGGCCTGGTCGAGCAGAACCTGCCCGGCGTGAAGGCCCGCACCGTGAAGTTCGGCATGGCCCAGCGCGCCGCCGCCCACCTCGGCTCCAAGACCGACGCGGACGAGGCCTTCCTTGCCGGCCAGGCCGCCGTGAAGGCCGCCATCCGCGGCGAGACCGACAAGATGGTCACCCTCCTGCGCGGCGAGACCGACCACTACACCGTCGAGACCGGCCTCGCGCCCCTCTCCGACATCGCCAACGGCGTGAAAAAACTGCCCCGCGAGTGGATCAACGAGGACGGCGTGTCCATGAATCACCAGTTCATCCGCTACGCCACCCCGCTGATCCAGGGCGAGACCCAGATCGCCTTCGAGCACGGCCTCCCGGCCTTCGCCCGCCTCGATAAGGTGGCCGTCGACAAACAACTCCCCGCCTACGAGGCCTAAGCGACCGTCCCGTAGCCCGAAAAACACTTCACTCCCTTTCAGCCGGTCGCTTCCCGCGACCGGCTTTTTTTGCGCCCGATTTTTCCCCGTCCGTCCCTTCCGCCCTTTTCGTCGTCTCTCCGTCTTCTTTTTCCGATGTCCGCTCCGCCCGTTTCCCCGCCCGCCTGGCGCGGCCTGCCCGCCGCGCTCGGCGCCTTCCTGTGTTGGGGTCTTTTTCCGCTTTACTGGAAACACCTCGCGGCGATCAACGCCCTCGAGGTCATCGCCCACCGCCACGTGTGGTCGCTCGTCACCGTGGCCGTCCTGCTCGCCTGGCGCGGCGGCGGCCGCGAGGTCCTCGCCGCCGCGCGCCAACCCGCGTTGGTCGGGCGCACCCTCGGGGCCGGCGCGCTGTTGACCGGCAACTGGCTGATCTTCGTCTGGGGCGTGAACCACGGCCACGTTATCGAGTGTTCGCTCGGCTATTTCCTCGTGCCGCTGGCCAACGTCTGCCTCGGTCGCTTCGTGCTCGGCGAGCCGCTTTCCGTTCGGCAGGGCTGGGCGCTGGTCCTCGCCGCCGCCGGGGTGGGTGTGATGGTGGTCGAGGCCGGCCGCGTGCCGTGGATCGCGCTCGGATTGGTCGCGACCTGGGCGGGCTACAGCCTCATGAAAAAACGCTCCGCGCTGGCTGCGTTGCCGGGCTTCGCGCTCGAGACCGCCCTGCTCGCGCCCGTCGCCATCGGCTACCTCGCCTGGCTGGGCGTGTCCGGGCGCGGCGCGCTCGGGCACGTTGACGCCGGCGTGACCGCGCTGGTGCTGGCCAGCGGGGTGGTGACGGCGCTGCCCCTGGTGATGTTCGCCGAGGCGGCCCGCCACCTCCGGCTGACCACGCTCGGCCTGCTGCAATACATCGTGCCCTTCCTGCACTTTTTCCTCGGCTGGATCGTCTTCCACGAACCCTTCGCGGCCGACCGGGCCGCTGCCTTCGCGCTGATCTGGATCGGCCTGGGCTTCTACGTTTACGACGTGCTTCGTCCGGCGCGTCCGGCCGGGGCGATGGCGTGAATCGAATCGAACCCGGATCTCGCGGTCATCACGACCGAATTTCGCGCAAGCGCTCCGGACCGATTTGGCGTTCATCGCCCCCCGCTTGGCCGGGTTGTTTCATTTTCTCGCCCTGCCGGTCCGGCTCGTCCTAGCGTGGTCGCCGTTCTCTTGGCGTATCGTTTTCCCCTGGTTTCGAACTTCGGAGCCCACCCCACAAATCCCCCGCCCATGAATCACCCCGTCTCCCGCCGCCATGCCCCCGGCACCCTCGCCGGCGGCGGCGCGCTCGTCGCCGCCGCTTCGATCCTCGCCAACCCCGCCTCCGCCCAAACCCCCATGCCCGCCGATCTACCCTTGAAGGGCAACATCCGCCAGAGCGTGTCGCGCTGGTGCTTCGGCAAGATCCCGCTCGAAGATTTCTGTGTCGCCTTGAAGGCCATGGGCGTGCCCGCCCTCGATCTGGTCGAACCGGCGGACTTCCCCGTCCTCCGCCGCCACGACATCGCCTGTTCCCTCGTCTCCGCCCCGAACGTCAACGGCCTCGGCGGCATCGCCCGCGCCTGGAACCGGCTCGAACACCACGACACCCTGGTGGCCGCCTACGAACAACGCCTCGCCGCCACCGCCGAGGCCGGGCATCGCCTGCTCATCTGTTTCTCCGGCAACCGCGCCGGTCTCGACGACGAACAAGGCCTGGAAAACTGCGCCGTCGGCCTGCGCCGCATTCTCCCGGTGGCCGAGCGCCTGAAAGTGGACCTCTGCATGGAGCTGCTGAACAGCAAGGTGAACCACAAGGACTACCAATGCGACCGCACCGCCTGGGGCGTTGAGCTGGTCAAGCGCGTCGGCTCCGAACGCTTCAAACTCCTCTACGACATCTACCACATGCAGATCATGGAGGGCGACGTCTGCGCGACCATCAAGGCCTGCCACCCCTATTTCGCCCACTACCACACCGCCGGCGTCCCCGGTCGCCACGAGATCGACGAGAGCCAGGAGCTCTACTACCCGCGCATCATGCGCGCCATCCTCGAAACCGGTTACAAAGGCTACGTCGCCCAGGAGTTCGTCCCCAGCCGCTCGGACCCCCTGGCCTCCCTCCGCCAAGCTTTCCAAATCTGCGACGTGTAAGCCGCCCCGCCGGGCCGTTTCCGTCCTTCCGCATCCCCCGCTCCTCGCCCCCCGCTTTCCACCCCATGAATCGCCGCCGTTTCCTCCGCCACTCCGCCCTCGCCGTCGCCCCGCTGATCCTGACCGATTTCTCCCTGTTCGGCGCCGACGCCCCCTCCAAGCGCCTCAACCTCGCCCTGATCGGCACCTGGGGTCGCGCCCACGCCTTTTTCGATCCCCTCGCGCGGGAAAACGTCGTCGCCCTGTGCGACGTGGACGAGCAACACCTCGCCTTCGCGCTGGAGAAATTCCCCGGCGCCCGCACCTACGTCGATTGGCGCCGCCTGCTCGACGACCATCGCGCCCTCGCCCTCGACGGCGTCGTCATCTGCACGCCCGACCACACCCACGCCTTCATCGCCATCTGGGCCATGAACCGCGGCCTCCACGTGTATTGCGAAAAGCCCATCGCGAACACCGTCGAGGAGGCCCGCCTCGTGCGCTCGACCTACCTGAAAAACAAGGACCGCCTCGCCACCCAGACCGGCACCCAGCGGCACGCGTATCCCAATTTCAACCGCGTCTCGGAGCTGATCCGCGACGGCGCCATCGGCCGCCTCAAAACCGTCGCCACCTGGGGCAGCCGCCAGCTCCGCCGCCCCGGCTACCTTCCCGCCGAGGGCACGCCCCCGGCCCATTTCCACCACGACCTCTGGCTCGGCCCCTCTCCCTTCCACCCCTACAATCCCGCCTACTACTCCGGCACGCCGGGCAACAACTGCCTCAACTGGAACATGTATTGGGACTTTGGCAACGGCCAGGTGGGCGACATGGGCAGCCACACCATGGACCTCGCCTGGAACGCCATCGACGCCACCCTGCCCACCTCCGCCGAGGCCAAGGGCGAGCCCTTCAACCCCGAGGTCAGCCCGGTCGAGCTGGAGATGCGCTTCGAGCACCCCGCCAACGCCTGGCGCGGCCCGATCACCGTGAGCTGGTTCCAAGGCGGCGCCATGCCCGCCTCCCCGCGACCCTACGTGAGCCTCGAAAAAATCGACCACGGCGCGCTGTTCAAAGGCGACAAGGGTTTTGTCATCGCCGACTTCACCGGCCGCCTGCTCATCCCCTTCGGCGACAAGGCCGACCTGACCTACTACGAACGCCGCACCCCCGAGACCGTCCTGCCCAATCTGGGCGACTTCGTGGGCCAATGGTTCGACGCCTGCAAGGGCGTCGGCCGCACGTCGTGCGACTTTGAATACGCCGGAAACATGATCGAGCAGATGATGCTCGGCCTGGTCGCCTACCGCGCCGGGGCGCGGGTGGAATACGATGCCGCCGCCGGCCGCGTCACCAACCTGCCCGACGCCAATGCCCTGCTCGGCCGCACCTATCGCGAGGGCTGGGTGCTCAACGGCTGAGCCTCGGGCCGCTTCCACCTGACGCTTGCCGACAGCGGACTACTCGACACGATCTTCCCCATGAGCACCGTTCAAGAGATCGAACAGGCCATCCAGAGGCTCCCCGAGAGCGATGTCCTCACCCTCACCCACTGGCTCGAAGACTACGCCGAGCGCCAGTGGGACCAGCGCATCGAGGCCGACGCCGTCGGTGGCAGCCTCGCGGTGCTCACCGATGAAGCCCGCGCCGCCCGTGCGAACGGAACCCGCCGGCGCTTCCCTTGAACTCTTTTTGCACTCCGCGCTTCTGGAGCGGTTATGAAGCCTTGCCCGCGCCCGCGCGTCAGGCGGCGGATAAAAACTATGCGCTGTGGCGGCAAAATCCCCAACATCCCTCGTTACACTTCAAACCGGTGGGCGAAGGCTTTTGGTCGGTCCGCGTTGGTAAGCACTACCGTGCGTTGGGCCACCGCGAGGCCGACGAGATCACCTGGGTTTGGATCGGCTCCCACGCCGAGTATGACCATTTGCTGACGGCTCTTAAAAAACAGACCAAAGTCTGACGTCTGCGCGGCCGTTCCTCAAGTGGTAGCATCACGGCGAGGATGGGCGAAAGGATCACAATACGCACAAAACCAATCCTTCATCTTGGCGCCTTCTTGTTTGGTATAACACCAACGACCCGTGATTACCAGGCTACGTGAACCGAGTTTTTTGCCCACGGATCACGCGGATTATCACGGATAAGGCCGATCCATCCGTGCCCATCCGTGAAATCCGCGGTGAATGACTGAAGTGCTTCATTCAACTTTTTCAGACTGAAAACTTGGCCACAAAAGGCGCAGAAGTCACAAAAACGGAGGCCTTTTTTGCGCATCTTGTGCCTTTTGTGGCCACTTTGGTTGGTCCGCGTTGGTGACGCAGATGAACTAACAGAGTGGAGTCCCGCCGTTGGTCTGATTGCGAGTTCAACTTGATATAGGGTAATGCCGGCAGGCCGTTGAACGCCGGCCTTTTCCACCATTTGCGCGAAAGCAACGGGAGCGAGGAGCAGGCCGATGAGTAGGAACCACGGCTTCATGTGGTAGGAAAGATTCACGGAATCCGGCCAGACCCGGCGTTAAACCCGCGAGGAGAAAAAGCGTGACTCGGATGGAGAATGATCCATCTCGGCAATGTGAAAATTCAATCAAAGTTCATCCCGAAGGGCTTCACGTTGGTCGAAATCATGATCGTGGTCGTGATCATCGGGCTGCTCGCGGCGATGGCCATCCCCGCGTTTCAGAAGGTGCGCCGGAATTCCCAGGCGACGCGTCTGGCGAACGACATGAAGAAGCTCGCGGAGGATTTTCAGATCATGATGTTCAACAACCCCGCCCTGCCGAACGGGATCTACAACAACGCCGGGGACGGCTCGGTTCCCGCCGGGTTTGCCGCCTCCGATCTGCCGGCGAGCATCTTTAAGAAACCGATCAGCGAGCGGTCGTTCTTGGGCGTCAACATCCGGGACAGTGAGGCGGGTCCCAACGCGGCCTGTGTGAATTTGATCGGGGTCGACGATCAGGATATGCTCCGGATGGTCGACGCCAAGATCGACGACGGCGTTCTGACCACAGGGGATCTGCGCTACAATGGCGCGTTCTTCACCTTGATCTTTTATCGCGACTGATCGCTTGGACCCGAAAGCGGCGGACCGGAGAGCATGATCGAATGCTCCCCGCCGAATCGGTTCGAGGAATCCGTCTTCAGGCGCATGGCAGGCCGCCACATCTTTTGGCCCTGCCTGCCTTGCCTTTTCCACGCCTCGACTCCTTGGCTCGGATCGGGCGAAAGAAGGCGGTTGAAACCCGGGTTTGCGAGTCGGCGATCGGAACAACCGGGAACTTCGGTTAGGACTCGTTCAGGCAGGCGAGGAAACCCGGGCGGACCCAACGCCTACTACGTCGGAGCCCGTAGGATCGGGCCTTTAACCGTTTATACAAAGACCACGTTTGAGCCGGTGGCGAGGTTGGTGAGCTGGTCGCAGCGAAGGCGGTTTTGGCCGCGCGTCGTATGGCGCGAGAGGGTGCGCCGGAGCATGAGGCCGAGGGTGAGCGCGAACAGAACGATAAAGAACAGGGTGGCGCCGCCAAGGGCGGCGGACAGCGCCAGGCCTCCGAGCAGGAGGACGAAACTCGCGCCCGCATCGTCGCCCGTGGAGTCGGCGGGAGGGCTGTAGCGCTTATGCATGACCACGAACGCGTCCTGACGGGCGGCGACCGCGTGGTCGGCCGCGCGGCGGAAGACGTCGTCGGCGAGGGCGGCGGAGGGAAGCGCGGGCGGGGTGTCGGAGGTGGTCGCGGCGGCCTCGGCGCGGAGGCGAAGCAGGCGAGCTTCGCCGTCGGACAAGGCGGTGAGCATGGCGGAGCGGGCGGGTGGGTAGTGGGCGGGCGGGGCGGAGGCGGCGACCTTGAGCAGGGTGGAGGCGACGGTGGCGAGGTGGTGGTCGAGTTCGGCGCGACTTTGGTCGGCGTCGGGACCGGTGGTTTGAAGGCCGAGGCGGAGAACGGGCCAACGGTCGCGCCAAACAAAGGTCTGCTCCGCGGCCTCGAGGAGCAGCCGGAAAAACGACTCCTCGGCGAGGATCTCGGCGGCGGGCAGCGAGGCGGAGCGGAGGGGGTAGCGGGGGCTTCGCGGGGTCGCGGGCATGGCGCGTCAGGTTCAGGACGCCGTGCCCTCGACGAGGGCGATTTCGTCCGGCGTCAGGCCGTAGAGTTGATAGACGAGGGCGTCGATCTGGCGGTCGGTGGCGGTGATCTGCTTCGCGAGGGACTCCTTCTCGTGCGGAGACTGCGCGGCGGCTTGGGCGCGGTGGAGGGCGAGCATGGCGTCCACACAGACGACGAGTTTGTCGTGTGCGGCCTTGTCTTTTGGCAAAGCGATGGGGACTTGACTGAGAAATTGACGGTTAGCCGACATCCACCCGCCACGAAAAGGGGCGCTTACATTTGGGAAAAACCATCCTACGAGTCTAGAGTTCAGAAGGCCTTGGATGTAACGCAGGTCGAGTTGCGAAGCGGAGGGCTTCAAGGTGACCCCGCCAACATCTACATTGTCCAAAAAGTAAGCGCCTTTGGCATCTAGCGAGGCGCAGAGGCGATCAACCAACCTAGGCACGCAAAGTTTGGGCCTTTCTTGAATGCCCAGATTTTGCGACCGCCCAAAACGGTGCCAGTCGTTACCTTTGAATTTCCCTGATTCTCGGTCTTCGAGCGTCTTTTGATTTTTGAGCAGGTAGGCCGCGGTCAGGGGGGCGGCTTTGGCGATCAGATCTAATGACAGTAGCGAGGCGGTTTCATTCTTCACCGAATAGGGGAAAAGAATGACCTGTTCCGTGACGAGATGGGCATACCCTTGGACTTCTGCTCCGCTGAGCAAAGGTCGAAGAAAGTCGGGCTCGATCTCGACCGCCTCGTTCAGCGATTTCGAAAAAAGCGTGAGCCGTTTTTTACCGCGACTCACCACATCGAGAATCAGCACCTTGTCTGCGCTAGTCTGAAGACCGACAAATATGTCGGCGAGATCCCCCAGTTTCGGAGCATGCGATCGCAGTCTGGTGATCAACTTCGCGTCTGGGCCGACCGCGAAATTCCAGCTGTCCCTTTTGAGTTCAGATGAGGGTATAGTGCCTGTGAATGATATCTGGTTTTTTCGCCATGCGTCTAGGCTACGGACGTCGGTGTATGCGAACGCGGGCCTGGGCGTTGAGGACAAAAAGAGTAGGCAGCAGTAAGTCGTGGCTCCTTCGAAAACCTGTTCCGCGCCGAAATGAACCACGTCGGACAATGCGGAGTTCTGGGCGATCAAGCGGCGCACCGGGTCTCCATACTCCGCGTTAAAGAACTTATGCGGGAGGATGTAGCCGGAGAGGCCGTCTTTGTTGAGTAGCTCTAACGCGCGCTCCACGAAGCAGACGTAGATATCGTAATTTCCGGCGGCGGCGGATTTATAACGGCTCGACAGGTAGCCCACGCTTTCCGGCGAGGTTTCCGTCATGGTTTGTATACGAATATACGGAGGATTCCCGATCACCGCGTCGAAGCCGCCGCGCTTCATTACCGCGGGGAAGCCGTCCTTCCACTCGAAGGTATTGAGTTTGTATTTGGCCTCGGCGTCGAGGGCCGGCAGGTCGGGCTGGGCGTAAAAGTCGTGGCCGATGAGGCTGTTGCCGCATTGGATGTTTCGGCTCAGGTCGGGGAGCACGGCGGCCATCTCGCGGGTGCGGCCCTGGAACTCGCGGCGTTCGCCTTCCAAGACTTTGAGGAGGAGGGAGAGTTTGGTCACCTCGACGGCGGCGGCGTCGATGTCCACCCCGTGGATGTGGGCGAGCAGGATGCGTTTGCGCTCGGCGGTCGTCAGCGCCCAGGACCGCGCTGCGGGCGGAGTCGCCGCTTGGGCAAGCGGCGTTCCTTGCTCCAAAGCCGAGCTGGAGCTCGGCGCTCCCAGGGCTAGATGGGCGTTTGGGGCGGTCTCGTAGATGCGGCCTTGTTTGGCCCATTTTTCGGGGGCGTTTTCGGAGTAGTGGCGGAGATACCAGCCGAGCAGATAATCGTAGGCGCCGAGGAGGAAGGTGCCGGAGCCGCAGGCGGGGTCGAGGACGGCGAGAGTCTCGATGCGTTTCGGCGTGGCGTCCTGCACGAGGGGGCCGACGGTTTTTTGGACGATGTAGTCCACGATGTATTGGGGCGTGTAGTAGACGCCGCCGGCTTTGCGGACCTCCGGTTTCTCCTCGACCTTGGCCTGATGGCCCTCGGTCAGGCGGATGACTTTGCCGAGGAATTGCTCGTAGACGTGGCCGAGGATGTAGGCGGGGAGGACGGTGAAGACGTAGGGGCTCTGCGGGTAGTAGAGGGAGCCGAGGATGTCCTTTAGCACGGCGTCGTCGATGGCGAGGCCGGGGGTGAGGGTGTCGGGCGTCTCGGCGCAGTCGGCGTCCTGGGCGAAGTGGAAGAGGCCGGAGTTGTAGCGGTAGTCGGCCTTTTCGAAGATCTCGACCAGGCG
>JAIXVP010000094.1 GCA_027482905.1 Opitutaceae bacterium | reverse complement strand
CACCTCTTTCATCTCGGCCTCGGTCTTCTTCATGGCCTCGTCGGCCTGAAAACGGTTGTAGGCCGAGATGCGCTTGATGCGGATCTCGGTGAGGCGCGCGACGTCATCGTCCGTCACCGCGCGGCGGAGTTTTTTCACGTGGGGTTTCAGGCCCTCGCGGATCTCGGCGAGCACGGCCTCCCAGGTTTTCGCGCCCTCGATGCGGCGGTAGACGCGCTCCTCGATAAAGATGCGCTCCAGCGAGTCGGCGTGCCACTGGTCGTCGAGCTCGCCGAGGCGGATCTCCAGCTCGCGGCCGATGAGCGCGCGGGCGCGGTCGACCGAGCGTCGCAGGATCTCGGATACGCCCATGAAGGAGGGCTTGTCGTCGATGATGACGCAGGCGGCGGGGGAGAGCGTGAGCTCGCAGTCGGTGAAGACGTAGAGCTGGTCGATGAACTTCTCCGGTTCGGCGGCGGAACCGAGCTCGATCAGGATCTCGACCGTCTCGGAGGTCATGTCCTCGATGCGCTTCACCTTCAGCTTGCCCTTGGCGATGGCGGCCTCGATCGAGGCCTTGAGCGACTCGGTGGTGGCGCCGTAGGGCAGCTCGGTGATGGCGAACTGGGAACGCGAGCGCTGCTCGACCTTCGCGCGGACCTTCACCTTGGCCCCGCGCTCGCCGTCGTGGTAGGCGGAGAAGTCGGCGATGCCGCCCGAGGGGAAGTCCGGCCGGATGCGGAAGGTTTTTCCCTGGAGGTGGTTGATCGCGGCGCGGCAGAGGTCGTTGAAATTGTGCGGCAGGATCTTGGTGGTCAGGCCCACCGCGATGCCCTCGCAGCCCTCGAGCAGGGTGATGGGGAACTTGGCCGGCAGGGCGACGGGCTCCTGGTTGCGGCCGTCGTAGGACTTCTGCCAGTTCGTGGTCTTCGGGTTGAACATCACCTCGCGGGCGAAGACGGTCAGGCGGCATTCGATGTAGCGGGGCGCGGCCGCGTCGTCGCCGGTGAGGGTGTTGCCGTAGTTGCCCTGGGGCTCGATCAACCAGCCGCGCTGGCCCATGCCGACGAGGGCGGCGCCGATGGAGGCGTCGCCGTGCGGGTGGTAGGCCATGGTGGCGCCGACGATGTTGGCGACCTTGTGGAAGCGGCCGTCGTCCTTTTCCCAGAGGGTGTGGAGGATGCGGCGCTGGACGGGCTTCAGGCCGTCGTCGAGGTGGGGGACGGCGCGGTCGAGGATGACGTAGCTGGCGTAGTCGAGGAACCAGTTGCGATAGGAATGGGCGAGCGGGGCGTTGTCGTTGTTCTGCGGGGCGACCGGGAGCGCGATCTCGGCGGGCGGCGGCGCGACGGAGTCGGGTTCGGACGAAACCGGGGTTTCAGGGGGCGGCGCGGGCTCGGCGGGACCGGTGGCGGAGGCGGCGGAGCCGGCGAGCGGAAGTTCGGGTTGGTCGTCGGACGGTTTTTTGCCTTTGGGCATCGCTGGAAAAGGGAGAGGGGAGTCGGCGGAGTCGGCGTTTGCAGGCCGAAAGGCACGAAGACGCGCCAATCGTCAACGCCGCGCATCGGCGGTCCGGCGGCGGAAGTCGCGGTGCTTCCCTAGAGCCGCGCGAGGGCCTCGCGGGCGCGCTCCTTGGACGAGTCGTCGTAGAGCTCGGTCGAAGGCAGGGCCAGGCCGCGGGCGAAGCTCGCCCGCGCGTCGGCCTCGCGTCCGGCCGCCAGGTAGGCGAAGCCGAGTTCGAGGTGGTGCGGCACGCGTTTGGGCGCGAGTTCGACGGCACACTCCAAGCGCCGGATCGCCTCGGCGAAGGACGCGGCCGGCAGACCGCCGTAGATCAAACGCACAAAAAAGCGCTTGGTCGCGCCGAGGTCGGCGACCTCGTAGTGCCAGCGCCCGAGCACATGGTGGGCCCAGTCGTAGTTCGGGTCGAGGACGAGGGCGCGCTCGGCCTCGATCTTCACCTGGCGCGAGTAGTCTATCTTGGCGCGGGTGTCGCCATAGACGCCCATCTTGCCGTAGCAAATCGCGAGCGAGAGCACGTTGACGGCGTTGTCGGGCGCGAGTTCGACCGCGCGCCGGGCGTAGGCCAGGGCCTGCTCCGCCTGGACCTTGCGTTCGGCGTCGCTCGCGGCGTCGAGACTGAGATCGGAGAGCTGCTGGGCGATTTTCTGGAGGATGACGGGGTTGTCCGGCTGGAGCCGGTCCGCCTCGCGGTAAAGCTCGAGCGCCTCCGCCACGGCGAAACGAGCCTCCGCCGCCCGCGCCCGCTCCAGAACCTCCGGCGCGCCATCCGCAGCCCACCCCGCCCAAGCAGAGACGAGAAGCAAAAGGACCACCGCGAGGAGTCGGGTCGCGCGCATGGTCCCTCCAGACTAGAACAACTCCGCCAAAGTTCCCAGGTAGGCGTCGAACCAACGGTCCGCGCCGAGAAAATAAATCGCGCCCGCCACCGCCAGCATCGGGCCGAAGGGCACCTGCACCCCCAAGGCAAGCTCCTCCGCCACCACGCCCTCGGAGCTCTCCGCCCGAGGCGCGATCAGGGCCTTCTTGCCCGAGATGCGTTGCCAGAGCCAAGCCACCGCGACCCAGGCCGTGCCAACGATGGCCCCGCCAAAAATGCTGAAGACCGCGCCCTGCCAACCGCAGAAGGCTCCGATGGCGCCGACAAACTTCACGTCGCCGAAACCCATCGCCTCCTTCTTCAGCACCGCCTCCGCCAGCAGCGCGATCCACAAAACCAGTGCCGAGCCGATCAACAAGCCCACCAGCCCGACGCCGCCGGAGCGTAGATGCGCCAGCAGCGGAAACTCCGCCTCCATCCCGTGCAGTGCCGGCCAAGCCAGGGACGCCACCACCCCGACCACCCCGAGGCCGATGGTGAAGACGTCCGGGATGATCATGTGATCCAGATCGATGAAGGTCGCGCACACCAGACAGGCCAGGAAGAGCATGCCCAGCAGAGCCTTCGCCGGCCCGAACTGCACCGCGCAAACCCAGAACAAGGCCGCCGTGAGCAACTCGACAAAGGCGTAGCGAAACGAGTAGGCGCGCCCGCAGCAGCGAGCCTTGCCCCTCAGAATGAACCACGAAAAGACCGGGATGTTGTCGAACCACGCGATCGGCCGGCCGCAGCCGCAATGCGACCCCGGTGTGACGATCGATTTATCCAGCGGCATCCGGTAGATGACCACGTTCAAGAAGCTGCCCACGATGGCGCCGAAAAGCGCCGCGCAGAGCGGAAAAAACCAGGGAAAATCGGCGGCGAAGGCGGCGAGGTCGTAGTTCATGCGGGATCCGGTCGGAACGACGCGAATTCATACCCACTGGCGCACAAGCCGACGCAAAAGACGAGTCAGACCATGCAGTCAGACAACCGTATACAATCCGGACCAAATCGATAAACACATTACTTTGATCCTAATAAGCTTAGAGAGGCTTTCCGGCGCGGATGCAGCGCAAGCTCGACATCACCAAACAAAATCGCTGTAACCGCAAGCGAGTTGCCCGCGTATCCCGGTAGGAGCCGCTCAGCCGGCCCCATACCGAAAAACGCCCAGACTCGCGTTCTTATTTTCCCGAGTTTCGGTCCGCGTTGGTCACGGTGCGAGCAAAGCAAATGCATAGGGGATGATTCGCTTTAAAAACTCCGGGGCGGACGCGGACCGTCTTCGTTTTCAGGGAACGAAATCCATGTCCGAGTATAGGTTTTAAGGTTGATTCGCTCTCCGGCGACCGGCACATCTTCCTGCTTTTCAGTCGGACGCCTAGCTCAGTTGGTTAGAGCACATCCTTCACACGGATGGGGTCACAGGTTCGAGTCCTGTGGCGTCCACCATTTTTTCCCGGCCCGGCTCAAGTGCGGCCGCGTTGGCGCAGATTGTCGATCGCCACCGCCACGACGATGACGGCACCCATCACGATTTCCTGGGTGTATTGCGGCCAGCCCATCTTCACCCCGCCGTTGCGCAGGATGGTGATGATGAGCGCGCCGATCATGGTGCCGAGGATGGTGCCTCGGCCGCCGAGCAGGCTGGCGCCGCCGATCACGGCGGCGGCGATCACGAACAGTTCATAGCCGATGGCCTCGGTGGGCTGGCCGATGGCGCCCAAGCGGGCGAAAAACAGCACGCCGGCGAGACCCGAGAACAGGCCGCCGATCATGTAGACCAGAATCTTGGTGCGGGCGACCGGCACGCCGCAGAGCACGGCCGTCTTCTCGTTGGAGCCGAGGGCGAAGATGTGCCGCCCGAGCCGGGTGTAGCGCAGGAACAATGCGGTGAACAACGCGGCCCCGATCACCAGCCAGACCGCCACGGGCAGGAAGGGCCAGGTGTAGAGGTTTTTCGAGGGGTCGAGCAGGCGGGCGATCCACAGGTCCTGCACCTCGGCGGGCGGGTAGATGTTCTGCTCGTTGGCGACCAGCTTGGCGAAGCCGCGGGCCATCTGCATCGAACCCAGCGTGATGATGAAGGGCACGATGCGCAGCCAGGTGACGAGCGCGCCGTTCAGGAAACCGATGAACACGGACACCCCGATGGCGGCCGCCACCGCGCCGAGCGGCAGCAGCACCGGATGCGCGGTCACCAACTTGTTTCCCTCCGGCCCGAGATCGAGCACGTAGGCGGTGGTGATCATCGCGAGGGCGATCGCGGAGCCGGCCGAGAGGTCGATGCCGCCGGCGATGATGACGATGGTCATCCCGATGGCGGCCATCGCTACCACGGAGATGTCCTGCAACATCAACTGGGTGTTGGCGTCGGAGGTGAAGCCCTTGCCCGCCGGGGTGAGGATGGCGAAAAAGGCATACACCGCCGCGAGGGCGGCGAGCCGGCCCAGCAGGGTGAGGACGCGGGAGGATTTTTTCGGGAGCGCGGACATGATCAAAGATTAGGGAATACGAGGCGCCGGAGGATTTCAGGCGGCCTGGTCCTGGCCGGTGGCGGCGAGCATGAGGGAGTGTTCGGTCCACCCGGCGACGGGACGGGCCTCGCCGAGGACGCCGCGCGTCATCACGGCGATTCGGTCGCAGATGCCGAGCAGCTCCGGCAGGTAGCTGGAAACGACCAGAACGGCCTTTGGGGCCTTGCCGGCGGCGGGATCGCCGACCGCGAGCTTGTCGATCCAGGCGTAGATCTGGGCCTTCGACCCGACGTCGATGCCGCGGGTGGGCTCGTCGAGCAGGAGCACGTCGCAGTCGTGGTGGAGGAGGCGCGCGATGGCGACTTTCTGCTGGTTGCCGCCGGAGAGCGCCTCGACCGGCTGTTCGCCACCCTGACACTTGATGGGAAACGCCTTGATCCAGGGCTCGGCGGCGGCGTTCTGGCGCGAGGGGCGCACCAGGCCCCAGGGCCCGAGGCCATCGAGGTGGGACAAGGTGAGGTTTTCCGCGATGGAAAGGTTTTGGGCGAGGCCCTCGGTCTTGCGGTCCTCGCTCACCAGCCCGATCCCCTGCGCCCAGCGTGCGCCGGGCCCGGCGGGGGGGGCGAGGCGGCCCCGAACGTGGATTTCGCCGCCGCCCACGGGGTCGAGGCCGAAGAGGGCGCGCAGCGTCTCGGTGCGCCCGGAGCCGATCAGGCCGGCGATGCCCACCACCTCGCCGCGACGGAGCGTGAGCGAGGCCGCGCGGGGGAATTTGGCGCCGGCGAGCGTTTTTAGCTCGAGGATGGGCTCGCCGGCGACACGCGGCGAACGCGGGTAAAGATCGGCGACCTCGCGGCCGACCATCAGGGCGATGATGCGATGCACCGGCACCTGGCCGACCACGCCCGCGCCGACGGTTTCCCCGTCGCGCATGACGGTGAAACGGTCGCACAGCGCCTCGATCTCTTCCAGGGCGTGGCTGATGTATACGATGGCGACCCCGCGGGCCTTGAGGCGCCGGACGAGGGCGAAAAGAGCCTGCACGTCGCGCTGGGTGAGCGAGCTGGTGGGCTCGTCGAGGACGAGGACCTTGCAACCCACGGCGACGGCGCGGGCGATCTCCACCAGCTGGCGCTCGGCGATGGAGAGATCTTCGACCAGGGTGGCGGGATCGAGCGCGGTCAGGCCGACCTCGTCGAGGGCGCGGCGGGCGATTTCCCGCGCACGACCCCAGTCCATGAAGGGACCGCGGGTGGGCTCGATGCCGAGGAGGATGTTCTCCATCGCGCTGAGATGGGGCGCGAGGGCCAGCTCCTGGTAGATCATGCAGACGCCGAGGGAGCGGGCGTGGAGCGGGCCGGCGGGGCGGTAGGGTGCGCCTTCGAGGCTCATCTCGCCGTCGTCGGCCGCGTGCGCTCCGGACAACACCTTCATCAAGGTGCTCTTGCCGGCGCCGTTTTCGCCGATCAGGGCGAGGACTTCGCCGCGCGCCAGGGTGAGGTCGACGCCCTTGAGCGCCTGGGTGGCGCCAAAGGCCTTCCGCACCCCGTGCACGGTCAGGAGCGGGGCGGCGGCGGAATCGGTCATCGGGGAGTGGGCGGGCGACTTACTTCGCGTCGGCCTTGGTCTTCACGGTCACGCCGGTGTCGACGTAGGCCTCGACCGGCTTGCCGTTGAGGTGGTCGACGAGGGATTTGATGCCCAGGTAGCCCATTTTCTCGGGATCCTGGACCACGAGGGCGTCGATCACGCCGTTCTGCAGACCTTGGGTGAGGAGGGTGGAATCATCGAAGCCGACGAACTTGGAGGAAATCTCCACGCCTTTTTCGCGCAGGGCGCGGACGGCGTTGTAGGTGCCCTCGGCGGTGGGTTGGTTCGAGGCGAAGATGCCCGCGAGTTCCAATTTGTTGTTTTTCACGTAGTTGCCGAGGAGGGTCTCGGCCACGCGTTGGGCGCCGGCCATGGAACCATCGGTGAATTGCTGGGCGGTGATCTGGAGGCCGGGGGACTGGGCGAGCTGGGCGGTGAAGCCCTCCTCGCGCAGGCGGGTGCTGGCGGAGCCCTCGGTGAAGCGAATCACGAGCACGCGTCCTTCGTGCACGGGGCTGGCGCCGATCAGCCCGGCGAGGGTCTTCGCGGCGGTCGCGCCGGCGGCCTTGTTGTCGGTGGCGACGAAGTTGACGAAATCGACGCCTTGTTTGCCGTCGAGGGGCGAGTCGAAGATGGCGACGGGCAGGCCGCGTTTTGCGGCGGTGCGCACGTGGGGGGCGAGGGCCTTATCGTCGCAGGGCGAGAGGAGGATGGCCTGGAGGCCGGAGGCGGCGAGATTGTTGAAAATACCGATCTGGTCGGCGACCTTGGAGTCGTCGAGGGGGCCCTGCCACTCGAGGGCGACATTGAACTCTGCGGCGGCGCGGCGGGCGCCGGCCTCGGCGGCCTTCCAATAGGAGTGGGTGGTGGCCTTCGGAATGGCGGCGATGCGGAGCTGCTGGGGCGCGGCCGGGGCAGCCGATCCGGCGGAAGGCGCGGCTTCGGGCGATTTACCGCAGCCGGAAAGCAGGGCGCACAAGGAAACCAGCGCGAGACCAAGCGAGGGACGAAGGGGATTGAGGGGGTTCATGGGGAAAGAGCGGTGGAAGTGGGCAAGCCGTAGAAAGTCCGGCATATCTAAAACCGTTCAAGCCATTTTGCCGGGGATGCGGCGCAAACGCGAAAAATCAGGGGTGCGGCGACGCAAAAAAACCGCCTCCAAGTGGAAGGCGGTTTCGGTGAGAGAGTTCCGGTCTCGCGGCGACTTAGCGCTTGGAGAACGGGAAGCGCTTGCGGGCGCCGGGCTGGCCGGGCTTTTTGCGCTCT
>JAIXVP010000278.1 GCA_027482905.1 Opitutaceae bacterium | reverse complement strand
CCTCCACGCCGGCCTGAAACACGCCCCCTCCGGCAAGGCCGCCGCCGAGGACGCCATGGCCGCCGTGATCGTCGGCGAAAACGCCCGCTTCCAATCGAAGATCGCCTACCTGTCCGTCATCGGCGTCATCGCCCCTATGGTCGGCCTCACCGGCACCGTCGTCGGCATGATCCAGGCCTTCGCCGCCATGGGCCAGGCCGGCGCGGCCGACCCCTCCAAACTCTCCGGCGCCATCGGCCACGTGCTCCACGCCACCGCCTCCGGCCTCGCCGTCGCCATCCCCGCCTTCGTATTCTATTACCTGTTACGCAACCGCGTCGGCCACCAGATCCACGAACTTTCGCTGGTGTTGAACGACTTCTTCCGCGGCTTCCCCTACGCCCACCTCGAAAACGTCGCGTTCGAGGGCGGCGAACAAATCGCCGCCACGCCCGACTGGGTCGCCGCCGGCCGCCAAACCCAGTCCCAAGGCTGAGCCGCCGGCCCGCCCCTTCACCTCAATCTTCCCCCTCGAACTCAAAATCCCATGGCAAGCGGAGGCGGCGGTGGCGACGGCGAGCCGGAATTCCAAATCGCGCCGATGATCGACGTGTTGCTCGTGCTGCTCATCTTTTTCATGAGCATCGCGACCTCCTCCGTCGCGCGCTACGACCCGTCCATCCAGGTCCCGGTCGCGCCCGACGCGAACAAGAAGGACGACTCCGAAGGCGAACTGGTCTTCAACATCGCCTGGCGAGCCGACGACCGCGCCGCCACCACCACCTACGAGGAACAGGTCGTCGTCCCCGCCGACACCGTGCCCACCCTGATGGCGCGAAAAAAAGCCAACCCCCAGGCCCGCGTGCTGATCCGCGCCGACGCCGGCACCCCCGTCCGCCACGTCCAAGCCGTCGTCGAGGCCGCCGCCAAGGCCGGCATCAACGACGTCACCTTCGCCACCGTGGCACGCTGACGGCGCGATCCAAGCAGTCCCATGTCCAAAGTCTCAAAGTCCAAAGTCGAGTGCGGCGAGCCCTGCGCGCAGATGCCGACCTTCGGCCTTCGACACTGTGACCTTAAGACACTCCGCCTTTTCCGATGAAATTGCCCATCCAGTCCCAGAACCCCGACGTCGGCTTCCAGATCGCGCCGATGATCGACGTGGTGTTCGTGATCCTGGTCTTTTTCATGGCCCTGGCCGCGCAGATCCGCATCGAGCAGATCCTCCAGACCAAGCTGCCCGGCGTCGCCGTCGCCTCCACCTCGACCGAGTTTTTTGACGAACAGATCCTCCAGGTCGCCGAGGACGGCGAGGTCACCCTCAACGACGAGATCTACGATACGCCCGACGCGCACGACCTGCCTCAGCTGACCAACACCCTCGGCCAGCTCAAGGCCTCCAGCGACGCCGCCAAGACCAAGCTCGTCGTCACCCTGATCAGCCACCCCGACTCCGCCTACGAGCGGACCATCGAGGTGCTCAACGCCCTCGCCGCCGCCGGGGTCACCAACGTCACCTTCACCGCCACGGAAGAGGAGCCCTGAGCCCGACCGACCCCGCGCCATGTCCGCTCCCGAACCCCGAACCCCTCTCCCGGTGCGCCTGCTACGCGCCGCCCGCAACGTCCCGCTGCTCATCACCGTCGGCGTGCACGTCGCGCTCGGCCTGATCGCCGCCGCCGTGATCGTGCAGCAAACCACCGCGACCAAAAAACGCACCTTCGAGGCCGCCGCCGCGACCGAGTCCGCCGCCGCGAAGCAGGTCGAGCACCGCCTCCAGGTCGCCCGCCGCGGCGGCGCCTCGGCCGCCGCCGCCTCGCCCGTCTCCGCCAACCGCATCTTCTCCACCTCGCCCGACGCCCTCGCCCTGCCCTCCCTGCCCGACCTGCCGTCGATGAACGGCGGCTTCGGCGGTTTCGGGGCGGCCGGCTCCGGCGTGGGCCTCGGCGCCGGCACCGGCATGTCCACCTCGCTCGGCGGCGGGGTCGGCCTGGGCGGGCGCGGTTTCATGTCGCTGAGCTTCCTCGGCGCCACCAGCCAGGCGGTGAACAACATCGTCTTCGTGGTCGATACCAGCCTCGAGATCATGGAGCCCCGCAAGGGCGGCTTCCGCGCCTTCGGCATCATCCGCGAGGAGATCATGCGCCTGGTCGGCCGCCTGCCGCCCTCCGCCCGCTTTAACGTCGTGCTTTTTGGATACGACTCGGGCGACGACACCAACAACATCGCGGTGAACCTGTTCCGCTCCGAACTCGCCGCCGCCACCAGCGAGAACAAAAAGGCCTTCTTCGACTGGATGTCCCCGGTGAACACCCGCCTGGGCGAGTTCGGCCCCCGCTCCGCCGGCGGCCGGCTCGATTGGAAGCCCCGCCCCGTGCCCGACGCCGCCGGCCTCGACCCGCTGCTCCTGCCGCCCGTCTGGTCCCGCGCCGTCCAACCGGCCCTGGAGCAAAAACCCGACGTCATCTACGTCATCACCGCCAGCCAGGGCGTGGTCCGCCGCCGCGTCGACGAGGCCACCCTGGAAAAGCGCCGCCTGGCCGAGGAGAAGGAAAAGGCCGACTTCGACCGGGCCATGCAAAAAGAAGGCCTCGACCCCGCCCAGGTGACCGCCGCTTACAACCGCGCCCGCGACAAGGCTTCCGCCGAACTTAGAACGATCAACCAGCGCCGCCAGCGCGAGGGCAAGGACCCCATCATCCTCCGCACCATCAGCAGCCTGGAGGACAAGGACGTGCAGGCCTACCTGGCCAAGGAGGGCGAGGCCCTCCGTTTCGACGGCACCGGCTGGACCCGCCGCGACGGCAGTCGCATCCGCCCGGCGCAATTCCGCGTGTCCACCATCGAGAGCGCCGAGTGGTCGGAATTCCTCGCCTACTACTCCCGCCTCCAAGGCGCCTTGGTGTCAAAACGACCCGCCTTGAACCTGTTCCTCTTCGTCGGCCCGAACGAAAAGGCGGAAAAGGCGGTGCAAAACCTCACCGCCACCGCCAAACGCAACGGCGGCACTTTCCAACTCCTCACCACCCGCCGCCTCGAGGAACTCCAAGCCCGCGAGGCCGCCGCCAAGTAAACGCGGTTGCCGACGCTCCGGCGACCAGGAAACACGGGCGAAGCGGGACGAGCACCGCGTCCGGTGTTCCGTTCAACGCCTAGGCTCCAATAAATCCCAGGGCTGGCCGTAAAGGTCCTCGAAGACCGCGACCGTGCCATAGACCTCCCGTCGCGGCGTCTCCCGGAAAACCACCCCCGCGGCGCTGAACGCGGCGTGGTCGCGGGCGAAGTCGTCCGTGTGGAGAAAAAACATCACCCGCCCGCCGCCCTGCGCCCCGACGGCCGCCCGCTGGGCTGGCGTGCTGGCCTGGGCGAGCAAGAGGCGCGTTTGCGGCGCACCCGGCGGAGCGACCACCACCCAGCGTTTGGCCGGCGCGTCCGCCTTCGCGGGCTCCAGCGCACTGTCCTCGATCAGCTTGAACCCGAGGCACCGCGTGAACCACGCGATGGCCTCATCGTAGTCGCGAACGAGGTAGGTGACGGCGCCAAGGTGCGAGGGCATAGGCGGCAGAATCGAAGGCGGCTCAGGGTTTGCGAAAGACGTAATGGCTGACGAGCCACTCTTCACCGCGTTTGTAGCCCCAGAGTTCTGCGCAGGCCATGTAGAAGACCCGCCAGTAGGCCCACCATTTCTCGGCCTGGTCGGGCCCGTAGGTGTCGCGGAAAAGCGGCAGGATTTCATCCCGGTGCGCATCCATGTTTTTTAGCCAATGTTCGGCGGTCTGCTGGTAGTGGCGGCCGTTCACCTTCCAGTCCTGCACGAACTTCAGGTCACCCTGGAACTGCAGGAACAAATCGTGCGCCGGCATCTGGCCGCCGGTGAAAAAATAACGGCTCATCCAGTCGGTCTCGTCGCGCGCCACGAAGTGATAACTGAAGCGACTGTGGGTGAAAATGTGGGTGAAGAGCAGACCGCCGGGCTTGAGCCAGCGGGCGACGTTCCGGAAGAGGAGTTCGTAGTTCTTGAGGTGCTCGAACATCTCGACAGACACCACCCGATCGAATTGCGCCGGCGCGATGTCGAAGGCGTTGATGTCGGACGTGATGATGCGGAGGTTGCCCAGCCCGCGCCGCCGCGCCTCGGTGTCGATGTGCTCCTTTTGGGTGCGGGAGTTGGAGATGGCGGTGATGCGCGCATTCGGAAACCGCTCCGCGTTGTAGAGGCAAAGCGAGCCCCACCCGCAGCCAAGTTCCAGGATGTCCTGCCCGTCCTCCAACTGCGCCCGCTGGGCGTAGAGCGCGAGCATGAGCTCCTCGGCCTCGTCGAGCGTCTCGCGGCCGGTCGGGTAGAGGCAACCGGAGTATTTGAGCCGTTTGCCCAGGCAGTATTGGTAAAACGGAGTCGGCACCTCGTAATGCTGCTCGTTGGCTGCGGCGGTCTGCTCGGCGAGCGCGCGGGTCTTGAGGTCGGCCACGTAGGCCTTGCGATCGTAGCGGGCTTCCTCCTCGCGGATGCGCTGCGCCAAAAGACGCCGAATACCGACACGCACGAGCCAGTCGGGCAGCAGGTTTTTTTCGAGGAGAGAGTCGATCATGGGTGCGGAGGGAAAAAACCGGAGACCGGGTGACGGGTTTTGGGAGTTGGCTACTGAGTTCTAGACTCCTGAATTCTGCCTTCTTTTTCTCGGAAACCATGGCACGAAGGCCGACACTCTCCGCTGGTAATCGCGGTAGGCGTCGCCCTTGGTCCGCACCGCCTGCTCCTCGGTCATCGGAATGCCGGTGACGAAGAGCAGCAGGTAAAGGATGCAGCCCGGCGCAATCAACCCGAGCCAGCCCCAGGCCGCCGGCCAGGCGAAGACCGCGAAACTCACCCAACTCAACCAGACGAAAAAGTAGTTCGGGTGCCGGCTCCATCCCCACAACCCGGCCTCGCAAACGCGCCCATTGTTGGCCGCGTCGCGTTTAAACGCCGCCAGTTGCCCGTCCGCCAGCGCCTCACCGGCCAGCGAAAGAACAAAGAGCGCGGTGGCCGCGCCGTCCAAAACCGTGAACCCCGTCTCGGTCCGACCGAGCGCGAGCAGAAAGGGGGTCGCGAGGATCACCACCGACACGGCCTGAAACTGATAAAACCGCGCCATCTCCCGGGCGAAGTTGGCCGCCCACCGCACCCGCATCTCCTGATAGCGCCCATCCTCGACCGGATGGTGCCCCATCACGCGGCGATATAGGTAGGTGCCCAACCGTAGACTCCAGAATACGGCCAACGTGGCGACCAACCACCGCCGCGGCGCCCACCCGCCGGCGAGCGCAGCGTAGACCAGCGCGACCAACCCAAAAGCGTAGCTCCAGACGATGTCGACAATGCCATAGTTGTCCAAACGCCGCGCCACCCGGAAAAATCCGGCGAAAACCACGCAGCACACAACCAGGGCGACGGCGGCGATGAGAAGCGGAGGCACGACGCAGCTTGGCTCTCGCCGGATGTTTGTCCAAGCCGCCCGCGAAAAATCTCCGCGCCCGCCGCCCGCCCCCGACTACTCCGCCCGCTCGACCTTGTCGGGCAACTCGTTCCGGTCGTCCCCCGTCCGGGGAAAATGCGTTGCGAGCAAGTCCCCCGCCCGAGCTATGCCCGACACCAGACCGGCGGTGAAATCCCCGGCGCGAAATTCCTTTTCCATCGCGGTCGCCAACTCCCGCCAGAAGCCCTCGCCGCACCGCGCGTGCACCGCGGCGTCGCCGATCACCGCGAAGGTCCGCGAGCGCGGCGCGAGGAAAATCAACACGCCGTTGCGCGCCGCCGTCCGCGCCATGCCCAGCCGCCCGAACTGCCGCGCGGCCTCCGCCACCGGGTCCGCCGCCGCGCGACTCGACACCACCACCCGGATCTCGCCCGAGGTGCGTCGCTCCGCCGCCGCGATCGCCGCCTCCACCCGCGCGTGGTCAATTTTCAAGACGGGGGTTTTGAATGGAATGTTCATGATCACCACCGGCCTCCGGCGCCGCCACCGCCAAAACTTCCGCCGCCACCGGAAAACGAGCCCCCTCCCCCGCCGCTTCCGAAGCCCCCGCCGCCCCACCCTCCTCCGGGGCCGAACAACGAACGGTGGCCGCGCGAGGTGTAGACCGTTCCCTTCCGCTGAAAAAACGAGCTGATCGCGATCACCACGAAAAGGAGGAACACCAACCAGCCCGGCATTCCGCCGCCCCGGCCGCCGGCCCGCTCCGCCACGCTCCGCCCGGTGCCGACATACTCGCCGCGGGTCGCGGCCAGCAGCGCCGTAACGCCGGCGCGAAAGCCTCCGTCCACGTCGCCCGCGCGGAGCCGCGGCACGATCTCGTCCTCGATGATGCGCTTGGCGATGGCGTCCGGCACCGCCCCCTCCAGTCCGTAACCAACCTGCAAATACAGCGCCCGGTCCTGCATGAAGGCGAACAACACCGCGCCGTTGTCGCGATCCGCCCGCCCCACCTTCCAGGCCTGCGCCACCCGCACGGTGTAATCCTCGATGGAGGATTCGGACAGCATACGCGGATAAATCGCGACGACGATCTGGCTGGAGGTCGCCCGCTCGTGCTCGACCAGCAACGCGTTCAACTCCCGCTGCGTCATCGTCGTGACCGCGCCCGCATAGTCGTTAAAATGATTCCGAGGCGCGGACGGGATCGTCTCCGCCGCCCACGCCCCGCCCGCGAACCAGAGCGCCAGCAGCCAGAGCCGGACCGGGCCCCAAACCCACGCCGCGCGTTGCAGAACGACGCTCACGGGCGGACGGCGGCGGGTTGGTCGCCAAAGTTGAACTCCACCTTGGGCGGCGTCTCGGCCCCGCTCGTCGCCGCGAAGTAGGCCTTGGCCGCGTGCCCGAAGGCCCCGGCGAAGAGCGCCGCCGGAAAGCGTTTGATCGCGGTGTTGTAGTCGCGCACCACGTCGTTGAAGCGGTCGCGCTCCACCGCGATGCGATTCTCCGTCCCCTCGAGCTGGGCCTGCAGGTCGCGAAAATTGGTCGTCGCCTTCAAATCGGGATACCGTTCCGCCACCACCAGCAGGCGCGAAAGGGCGCCGCCCAGCTGGGTCTGCGCCCGCTCAAACTCCGCCAACTGCGCCGGATCGGTCGGCGCGCCGCCGGCGGGCAGCTTGACCTGGCCGACCGAGGCGCGCGCCTCCGTGACCTCGACGATCGTGGACTTCTCGAAGTT
>JAIXVP010000334.1 GCA_027482905.1 Opitutaceae bacterium | reverse complement strand
GACGCCGTCGGAGGGGAGGGTCATGCCGTGGAGGCGGAGGGTGGCGGCGAGGCAGGCGAGGGTTTGCAGGATGTATTCCTTGCGGGAATTGTAGCCCATGTTGCCGATGCGCCAGATCACGCCCACGAGGGGGCCGAAGGAGGTGCCGATCTCGATGCCGAAATCGAGCAGCAGGGTGCGGCGCACGGCCTCGCCGTCGACTTCCTTGGGGATGTAGACGCCGGTGACGTTGAGCATCTTGTGCGGCAGGTCGCCGAAAAGGCGCAGGCCCATGGCGGACAGGCCGGCCATCATGGCCTCGCTGCCGAGACGGTGGCGGGCGATGGACTCCACCAGGCCCTCCTCGAGCACGATGCGGGCGCATTCGCGGGCGCAGTAGAGCATGGAGGTGGCCTCGGTGTGGTGGTTCAGGCCCTGCTCCCAGTAGGCCATGATCATGGCGAGATCGAAGTAGTTGCTCGGGATGCGCGGGCCGGCGCCGGGGACGAAGCCCTTGGGCTGGATGCCGGCCTCGATGTGCCAGCGACGCTTGATCAGTGCGGCGACGGCGTCGGTGAAAGTGATGGGCGAGACGCCGGAGGGGCCGCCGAGGCATTTTTGCAGGCCGACGGAGACGGCGTCGAGTTGCCAGGCGTCGACCGGGAGGGCGTTGCCGCAGATCGAGGCGGTGGCGTCGACGTAGGAAATCACGCCGTGGGCGCGGCAGATTTCGCCGATGTGGTCGAGGGGCTGGCACATCGTGGTGGACGTGTCGCCCTGGCAGATGGCGAGGAGCTTGGGTTTGTGCGCGAGGATGGCGGCCTCGATGGCTTCGGGCGTGAAGACGGTGCCCCACTCGGTCTCGATGGTGCGCACGTCGGCGCCGCAGCGGGAGGCGATCTCGCAGAGCAGGTGGCCGAAGCGGCCGAAGACGGGCACGAGCACGATATCGCCGGGTTCGATCAGGGAAACCAGGATGGCCTCGATGCCGGCGCGGGAGGTGCCGTCGATGAGCAGGGTCCACTTGTTTTCGGTGACGAAAATCTGGCGGTAGAGCACCTGCGTCTCGCGCATGTTTTCGCGGAAGGCCGGGTCGTATTGGCCGAGGAGCTGGGCGGACATGGCGCGCAGCACGCGCGGGTCGGCGTTGATCGGGCCGGGGCCCATGAGCAGGCGCGGCGGGGGGTTGATCGGGGCGAAGGTGACGGGCGGGACGGGCATGGGCGGGGAAAAGGAGCTAGGAGCGAGAAGCTAGGAGCTAGGAGGCGGGAGGGCTGGAGTCCGGAGGGCGAAGGGCCCGGTGCGGGCTTAGCGTTTGACGGTGGCGGAGATGTCGCCGTGGGGGTTGGGGGCGGGGTAGAAGATGACGTTGGCGTTGTCCTGGCCGAAGCGTTTCAGGTCGTAGGTGAAGTAGTGGAGGTTGGGCAGGCGCATGGTGACGCTGTCCAGTTCCGGCACGGTTTCCAGCGCGAGGGTCGCCATTTGGAAGATCGTTTCCTGCACCGCGCGGCTGTAGCGGGTGGCGAAGATCTCGAGGAAGGCGGCGCGCACCTTGGCGTTGGCGGCGTTGAAATCGTAGCCCTCGGCGACGCCGGCGTAGCGCCAACTCGCGCTCATGCGGGTGGCCATGATGCGGTCGGTGACCTCGGGCAGGGTGGTGAATTCGCACTTCGGGAAACCGACGAAACCGGAACCGGTGGATTTCAGGATCTCGAAGTCCTTCAGGCCCGAGACGACCTCGGTCGGGGCGCCCCGCGAGGCGCGCACGGTGGCGAGCGAAATGCCATCGCCGGTGCGCTGGAATGAGTGCGCATGGGCGGCGCCGTTCACGTCGAGGCGGCCCCAGGGCTTTTCCTGCAACTCGATGACCACGCCCTCGAAGCTGGGATATTTGTCCAGAAAATAGCGGGCAAGGCGCAGGCCGAAGGTCTCGATGCCGGCGTCGGTCAACTGGTCGCGGGCGAGGGCGTAGATGGTGTTCTTGATCGTGTCGGTCGGCACCGTGGTGCGGTTGTCGCCCTCCAGGAAGGCGCAGGCGAAGTCGCCGGTGGCGAGGGCGGAGACCTCGATCTCCTTCACGGTATGGATGTCGCCTTCACGGAAGACTTTGAGTAAACCGACGGCGGATTTTCCGTATTGGCTGTGGACGAGCTGCATGGATGAAAAGGGTGGCTGAGGGGGTTGGAATGAAACTCGCTTGGCGGCGGGTCCGGTCTGCAAGTCTCGGGCCGTTTTATCCATGTCTTTCGATCTCCCCGCCCTGAACAAGCTGAGCGTCGCCGACTTCACCGGCGCGGCTGGTCCGCTCTACGAACACTCGCCCTGGATTGCGGAGCGGGCGGCGGCGGCGCGGCCCTTCGCGTCGGTCGAGGCGATGCACCGGGAACTCGTCTCGGTGGTGGCGCGCGCGGCGCCGGCGGAGCAGGTGGGCTTGATCGCGGCGCATCCCGATCTGGCGGGCAAACTCGCGCTGGCCGGCGGGCTGACCGCCGACAGCACGGCCGAGCAGAAGACGGCGCGGCTGGACCGGCTCTCACCGGAAGATTTCGCGCGCATCACGGCGCTGAACGACGCCTACCGGGCGAAGTTCGGGTTTCCGTTCGTGATCTGCGTGCGCGACCACACCCAGGCGGGGATCTTCGAGGCCTTCGAGCGCCGCGTCGCCAGCGACCGCGCGACCGAGATCGAGACTGCGCTCGCCCAGATCGCGCGCATCGGCTGGCATCGCCTCCGGGCGCTGGTCGGCGCCGCTTAACCGTTTTCCCTCTCCGCCCAACCCCTTCAATCCGTGCCCGCCAAGCTCAGCACCCACGTCCTCGACACCATGCACGGCCGGCCCGCCGCCGGCGTCGCGATCAGCCTCTGGCGGCGCGAAGCCGACTCCGCGACCTGGACGCTACTCGTGGAGACCGCGACCAACGCGGACGGCCGCACCGACGCGCCGCTGCTGGCGGGCGACGCGCTGACGGCGGGCGTCTATGAGATCCGTTTCCGCATCGGCGCGTATTTCGCCGCACTCGGTGTGGCGGCCGGCGAGCCGGCCTTCCTCGACGAGGTGCCGATCCGCTTCGGCGTGGCCGATCCCTCCGCCGGCTACCATGTGCCCCTGCTCGCCACGCCCTGGAGCTACGGCACCTACCGCGGCAGTTAAGCCTTTTTCCGTTTCGTCTCCTCGCTCCCAGCCCCTCGCCCCTCGCTCGCCCCCATGCGTCCCCTCGATCCCGCCATCGTCGCCCGCCTGCATGCGCGCGTCGCCGAGCTCGGGACGATCAGCGAGGAGCCCGGTCGGCTCACGCGGTCGTTTTTCTCCGCGGCTATGACGCGGGTGCACGCGCGTTTCGCCGAGTGGGCGGAGGCGGCCGGTTTGTCCTGCGCGGTCGATCCGGCCGACAACCTGCGCCTGCGCTGGACCTCCTCGGGAGTGACGGCGGCAAATGAAAACACGCCGCGCCCCTTGCTGGTGATCGGTTCGCACCTCGACACCGTGCGCGACGCCGGCCGCTACGACGGGCCGCTTGGCGTGTTGACCGGCCTGGCCTGCGTGGAGCAACTCCGGGCCTGGGGCGAGGCGCCGCCCTTCGACGTGGAGGTCGTGGGGTTTTCCGACGAGGAGGGCCTGCGCTTCCAGACCGCGTATCTGGGTAGCGCCTACTACGCTGGGGTTTTTCCCGAGGCCTGGCTGGCGCTGCGCGACGCGGCCGGGGCGACGCTCGGGGAGGTGTTGTCCAGCCGGGGCACGCCCGCCGCCGAGGTGCTCGCCGCCCAACGCGCGCCGGCGGGGCTGTGCGGCTACCTCGAGCTGCATATCGAGCAAGGGCCGCAACTCGAGGCCGACGCCTGCGCGGTCGGGGTGGTTTCGGCCATCGCCGCGCAGACCCGCGCTCGGCTGGTTTTCACCGGCAAAGCCGGGCACGCCGGCACCACGCCGATGGACCTGCGCCAGGATGCGCTTTGCGCCGCCGCCGAGGTCGTGCTCGCCGTCGAGGCCCGCGCCCGCGCCACGCCCGGTCTGCGCGCGACCGTCGGGCAGATCGCGGTGTCTCCTGGTGCAAGCAACGTCATCCCGGCCGGCGCCACGCTCACCCTCGACATCCGCCACCCGGAGGATGCGGCGCTGGGCGCGGCGGTGGCCGCGCTGGAGGTCGAAACCGCCGCGCTCGCCGACGCGCGCGGGATCGGATTGCGCTGGGAGTTTTTGCAGAAGGGCCGGGCGGTGCCGATGGACGCGGGGCTCTCCGGACATCTCCGCGCGGCCGCGCTCGCCCGCCAGGGGGCCGCGCCGGTGCTGGTGAGCGGCGCGGGGCATGACGCGGCGGTGATCAGCCGGGTTTGCCCGGTCGCGATGTTGTTTGTGCGCAACCGTGACGGCCTCAGCCACCATCCGGACGAATACGTCGAGCCGGCCGACGCCGAGCTCGGGCTTGCCGTCCTGGCCGACGCGGTCGTCCGCCACGCCGCCGCTTTCCCATGAGCAGTCGTCTCGATTTTATCATCCGTGGCGCCACCGTGCTTGCGCCGGAGGGGTCGATTCGCGCCTTTCTTTTTTTCTTCGAAGGGCGCAACGCCGCGCTCGCGCCCGGGTTG
>JAIXVP010000013.1 GCA_027482905.1 Opitutaceae bacterium | reverse complement strand
GCCCAGTTGGTCAGCACCCCGCGGTCGAGTTCGACGATGCGGGTGGCGAGCTTTTGCAAAAAGGCCCGGTCGTGGGTCACGAAAAACAGGGCCACCTTTTCGCTGAGCAAAAACTCCTCGAGCCACAGGATACTCTCGATGTCGAGATGGTTGGTCGGCTCGTCGAGCAGGAGCAGGTCGGGCTTGCTGGCGATGGCGCGACCGAGGAGCACGCGGCGCTTGAGACCGCCCGAGAGCGTTGCCACCTCAGCGTGCGGATCGAGCTGGAGCCGCGCGATGAGGTCCTCGACGCGCACGTCGATTTCCCAGTCCTCCTCGTGGCCGCCGGCGTCGCGCCGCACCCCGCTCGCCACCACGTCGTGCACCGTGCCGGCAAGGTCCTTCGGCACTTCCTGCACGAGACGGGCGAAATGCGCGCCGGGCTGGCGGAAAACCTGGCCGGAGTCGGGCTTCATGTCGCCCGCGATGAGCTTCATCAGGGTGGATTTGCCCGCGCCGTTGCGGCCCACGAGGCAGACGCGTTCGCCGGGATCGACCTGGAAATTCACGTGATCAAGGACGGGGGCGCCGCCGAAGGCGTGCGAGAGGTCGAGAAGACTAAAAAGGGCCATGGATCGCCTAGCCTGCGGAATCCCCTCGCTTGCATGCAACCCCGCAGACCATCCCAATCACCCGCACGCCCCGCCCCATGCGCTTCCTCCGATCCCTCCCCGCCCTGCTGCTCACCGCCATGCCCGCCGTCGCCCACACCATCTTCCTCGGGAACTACGCCGACGCCATCCGTGCGGTTGATTTCGATCCCGCGAGCGGCGTCCTGGGCCCGGACCGCGCGGTCGCTCCGCTCGCCCGCGCCTCCTTCCTCGACCGGTCGGCGGACGGCCGCTTCCTCTACGCCGTGGCCGAGGGCAAACCGGGACTGCTCGCCGCCTACTCAATCGGCGCCGAGGGCGCGCTCACCGCGTTGAACACCCGGACCAGCGAGGGCTCCGGCCCCTGCGACATCGCGCTCTCGCCCGACGGCCGGCTGGTCGCGGCCGCCAACTACGGCGGCGGCAGCGTGATCGTCCATCGCGTCGCGGCCGACGGCTCGCTGGGCGAAAAGGCCGCGTTTTTCCAGCACACCCACGCCGCCAACGCCCACCCCGACCGGCAGAAAAACCCGCACGCCCACGGCGTCACCTGGTCGCCCGAGGGCCGCCTGCTACTCGTTCCCGACCTCGGCGGCGACCGCGTGTATCTTTACGCGCGAAACGCCGACGACACCCTCGCGCCAAACCCCGCCCAGCCCTGGCTCGCCCTCGCCCCGGCCGCCGGTCCGCGCCACGCGCAATTCTCGCCCGACGGCCGGCACCTTTACGTCATCAACGAACTGGACAACACCGTCGCCGTCGTCGCCTACGATCCGGCCGCGGCCACGTTCACCGTGATCGAAACGGTCTCGACGCTGCCCGCCGGAGGATTCGCCGGCTTCACCAAGACCGCCGAGATCGCGGTGCGCCCCGATGGCCGCTTCGTCTACGCCTCGAACCGCGGCCACGATTCCCTCGCGGTCTTCGCCCGCGACGCCAACACCGGCCGCCTGACCCCGCGCGGCCACGTCGCGGTGCCGGCCAACCCGCGCCACTTCGCGCTCAGCCCGGACGGCCGCTGGCTGCTCTCCGCCGGGCAGGACGCGGATACGGTGCGCGTTTACGCGGTGGGTGCCGAAACCGGCGGGCTGACCCAGGTCGGCGCCGACCTGGCCACGCCAAAGCCGGTGTGCGTCGACTTCTAGCGCGCGAAGCAAGTTCCGCGGGGCGTCGCGCCTCACCACCAGCGATTGAGCGCCGCGTGGTGGAGCGCCTCGTCGATCTCGGGCAGATAAGGGTGCCACATGCGTTCCCATTCCAGACTCATGGCGCCCTCGTATCTATCGACGCGCAGGATCTCGCGCAGCTCGGCCATGGGAAACTCGCCATCGCCCGGTAACACGTAGGTGTAGGGATGCTTGCCGGTCGGCGCGGGCCGGCTGACGCTGTCCTTCACATGCAGGTGGACCACGTGGTTGCGGATCGTCCGCCAGGTCTCGGTCGGCGCCTCCCCGCCTTTTTTCCAGGTGTGGTGCGCGTCCCAGAGCAGGTTGATGCGGGGGCACTGGGCGATCAGTCCGCGCAGGGAGTCCGAGGTAACGAACCCATCGTGGGTCTCCACCATCAGCTCGACCGCCCAGTTGTTACGGATGCGTTCCCGGCGCCACCAATCGAGGGCCGCCGCCGCCTCCGCCGCCTCGGGCGGGCCGCCGGTCTTGCCGCCGTCGAACACCCGCAACCAAGGCACGTCGGCCTCGTCCGCCCAGCGCACGAACTGCGAGAGCCGGGCGCGATCGATGTCGTCGTGACCGACGAGCTTGAACGAGGTGCCGAGGGCGCAGATCTTGAAATGACGCTGTCTCAGGTGCGCCGCCAGGCCGGCGGGAGAGCCGTAATGGGCCTGGAACCAGGCCGGCAGATCGGTGGTTCCATCCAGGGTGCGCAGTTCGAGCGAGTGGAAACCATGGCGCGCGGCGATGGCGATGGCGTGGTCGAGGTCCAACTCGGGGCACCCGAGCGTGGAAAACGTGTGGGGCATCATGATGAGGCGGGGTTGTCCCGAGCATGGACCCGCCGAGGCGCCCGCACAAGCCGGGCCTTCGCCTTTCGGCACCCGCTTGCGCACGTGCAAAAGCGCTTGCGCCCGGACCCTCGTCCGCGACCAACTCGAACCGCTCCGCTTTCACCCCAAACCCCATGCCAAGACCCGTCACCCTGTTCACCGGCCAATGGGCCGACCTACCCCTCGAGCAACTCGCCCCCCTGGCGAAAAAAATGGGCTACGACGGACTCGAGCTCGCCTGTTGGGGCGACCACTTCGACGTCGAGGCCGCCGTCGAGGGCAAGAAATACGTCCACCGCAAATGGGAGCTGCTGAAGGACCACGGGCTCTCCTGCCACGCGGTGTCGGCCCACCTGGTCGGCCAGGCCGTGTGCGACCGGATCGACGAACGCCACCGCGCCATTCTTCCGCCCGAGGTCTGGGGCGACGGCGACCCCGAGGGCGTGCGCCGCCGCGCCGCCCGGCGCATGATCGCCACCGCGCGGGCCGCGCGGGCCTTCTTTGACGCCCGCCCGGGCGCCGCCGCCCGGCAGGAGGCGCTCCCCGCCGTGGTCAACGGCTTCACCGGCTCGTCCGTCTGGCACGCGCTCTACGCCTTCCCGCCCACCCCGCAGTCGTATTACGAAGCCGGATACGCCGACTTCGCCAAACGCTGGCTCCCCATCCTGGACGCGTTCGACAAGGCCGGGGTCAACTTCGCCCTCGAGGTCCACCCGACCGAGATCGCCTTCGACATCGCCTCCGCCCGCCGCGCGCTGGCCGCCGTGAAAAACCATCCGCGCTTCGGCTTCAACTACGACCCCTCCCACCTCGGCTACCAGGGCGTCGATTATGTGAAGTTCATCCGCGAGTTCGGTGACCGCATCTTCCACGCCCACGTGAAGGACGTGTGGTGGGGACACGGAGACGGCACCGTCGGCGTCTTCGGCGGCCACACCAACTTCGGCGACGCCCGCCGCCAGTGGGATTTCCGCTCCCCCGGCCGCGGCGACATCCGCTTCGAGGACATCGTCGTCGCCTTGAACGACGTCGGCTACCGCGGACCGCTCTCGGTCGAGTGGGAGGACGTCCGCATGGACCGCGTCCACGGCGCCACCGAAGCCGCCGCCTTCGTGCGCCGGTTGGATTTCACCCCGAGCGCGGTCGCCTTCGACGCCGCCTTCGACAAGAAAAACCAGTAAACGCTCGAAGTAGCGGGTAGTGGGTAGCGAGTAGCGGGCATTCCTGTCCCGACACCTCCGCCCTACCCGCTACTAACTACTCGCTACTTCCGCCCCCCAACGCCACTCCCCATGAACCGCAAACTCCGCTTCGGCATGATCGGCGGCGGGCGCGGCGCCTTCATCGGCGCCGTCCACCGCATCGCCGCCCAGATGGACGGCCAGGCCGAACTCGTCGCCGGCGCCTTCTCCTCCGACCCCGATCGCTCCGCCGCGTCCGGCGCCGATCTCTATCTCGACCCCGCCCGCGTCTACGGCTCATACACCGAGATGGCCCGCGCCGAGGCCGCCCGCCCCGCCGAGGACCGGCTCGACTTCGTCGTGATCGTCACGCCCAACCACCAACATTTCCCGCCCGCGAAACTGTTCCTCGAGGCCGGCTTCAACGTCGTGTGCGACAAGCCCGTCACCTTCGACCTCGCCGAGGCCCTCGCCCTGCGCAAAATCGTCAAAAAGTCCGGCAAGGTCTTCGCGCTGACCCACAACTACACCGGCAACGTCATGGTGAAACAGGCCCGCGAGCTGGTCCGCTCCGGCCGCCTCGGCGCCGTCCGCAAGGTCGTCGTCGAATACCCCCAGGGCTGGCTCTCGACCGCGCTTGAGAAGACCCAGCAAAAGCAGGCCGCCTGGCGCACCGACCCGAAACGCTCCGGCGCGGCCGGCTGCATGGGCGACATCGGCACCCACGCCGAAAACCTCGCCCGCTACGTCACCGGCCTGCCCATCGTCGAACTCTGCGCCGACCTCACCACCTTCGTGAAGGGCCGCAAACTCGACGACGACGGCAACGTCCTGCTCCGCTTCAAGGGCGGCGCCAAGGGCGTGCTCCACAGCTCGCAGATCAGCGTCGGGGAGGAGAACAACCTCAGTCTGCGCGTCTACGGCGAAAAGGGCGGCCTGGAGTGGCGCCAGGAACACCCCAACCAGCTCGTCGTGAAATACCCCGACCGCCCGACCGAGATCTGGGGCCGCGGCAACGGCTACGTCACCGCCCCCGCCGCCCAGGCCGCCACCCGCATCCCCGCCGGCCACCCGGAGGGCTACCTCGAGGCCTTCGGCAACCTCTACCGCGAGGCCTTCCGCGCCATCCGCGCCGAGGTCGCCGGCCTCCCCGCGCCCAAAGACCTCGATTTCCCCACCATCGACGACGGCGTCGAGGGCATGGCCTTCATCGAAACCGTGGTCGCCAGCGCCCGCCAAGGCGCCGCTTGGGTGAAGTTCCCCAAGGTCTGAGCCGCCCGCCCCCTCGCCTATCCCTCCCTCACCCTCCCGCCGGCATCGGAGGCCCGCGCCGTCTTTCGGCTCGCCCCTCCCAACCCCGCCGCTTGCCTAACGCGCGATGCGCATCACCGGTCTCGCCCTCGTCCCCCCGCCGTCCGCCGCCGATCTGCCCCGCGTCACGCCCGAGTTGCTCGCTTCCGTCCTCGCCCGCTATTCGCGCAGCAACGAGGGCATCCACGCCATCCTGGAGAAAGTCGACCCGGCCGACCCCGACGCGTCCATCGACCGCATCCTGAAGTTCGTCGACTACGGCCACGCCTCCATCGGCGGGCTGACCGGCGGCCTCGCCATAGCCCTCGACGACGTGTCGATGTGGCTTGCCTACAAGGTTTTCGAGATCGCCCAGATGGCCGACGGCCAGGAGTCGTCCACCCGCTACATCACCCTCGCCCCCTCCGCCCTGCCCGATCCCGCCGACCTCGGCGTGCCCGAGGAACTCGCCCCGCGCTGGCGCGAGGTGATGGGCCGCGCCTTCGCCGCCTACCAGGCCGAATACGCCCGCCTCGACGCCCTCGCCGTCGCCGAGCCCGAACGAGTGCGCGTGCCCGCCGGCGCCAAACCCGCCGTGGTCGCCCGCATCCGGAAAAACTACGCCCTCGACCGCGCCCGCTACTTCATCCCGCTCGCCACCCGCACCAACCTCGCCCTCGTCCAGACCTCGCGCATGTGGGCCCAGACGGTGAAACACCTCGCGTCCCTG
>JAIXVP010000043.1 GCA_027482905.1 Opitutaceae bacterium | reverse complement strand
TCTCAAGACCGATGGTTCGCTCTGGAACATGGGCTTCAACTATTACGGCCAGCTTGGCGACGGCTCCACCACCGACCGCTCGTCCCCCGTCCAAGTCGCCACCGGCGTGATTTCCGTATCCGCCGGCAACAAGCACTCTCTCTTTCTCAAGACCAATGGCGCCCTCTGGGGTATGGGCGATGGCTCTATAGGCCAACTCGGCATTACTCCCGCTCCTTACGGAGCCGCTACTCCCGTCCAGATCGCCACGGGCGTTGTCTCCATTTCCGCCGCCAGCCTCCACTCCCTGTTCGTCAAGACCGACGGCTCTCTCTGGGGCACGGGATTTAACGGTTTCGGCCAGCTCGGCGACGGCGCGAACTCTGACTACATCCGCGGCTATATCACCCCGGTGCAGCTCGCCGCCGGGGTGAGCTCTGTCTCTGCCGGAGGGGACAGCAGCCTCTTCGTCCGCTCGATTCACACCGTCACTTTTGATCTTGGCCCCTACGGCACCAGAAACGGCGGAGGTGGGCTCGTTCAGGAAGTGGCAAATACCGCCGCCGCCGTCGCGCCGACCTTCAACGTCGCCGCCGGCTGGCTCTTCACAGGGTGGGATGCCGCCTTCGACTCCGTTACCTCGGCCCGCACGGTCAGGGCCCAATACACGGCGGCCACCGTTCCCCTCATTGTAGCGTCTCCATCACCTATTGACGCACCTTGGCGAGGATCGGCCGCGCTCACGGTCGCCGCCAGCGCGAACGGCCCGTTGAGTTACCAGTGGTATCGCGGTGAATCCGGCGATACTGCCGCGCCGGTGCCGGGCGCAACGGGGCCGCTACTCGTGACTCCGCCCCTCGACGCCACGACGCGCTTTTGGGTGCGGGTTACCAATGGTGGACTCTTCACCGACAGCCCGGCGGTAACCGTCAGCATGGCTCCCCCCTTGGATTTGGGTTTGGCGGCGGCGGGCGACAACCGTTTCGGCCAGTTGGGCGACGGCTCCACCACCAACCGCTCCACCTTCACTTTAGCCGCCATCGACGTCGTCGCCGCCGCCGGCGGCGAAAGCCACACCCTGTTTGTTAAAACGGACGGCTCACTCTGGGCCACCGGCTCAAATTCTTATGGCCAACTCGGCGACGGCTCCACCACCGACCGCAAGACCCCCGTCCAAGTGGCCACCGGCGTCGCTTTTGTCTCAGTCGGCACATCCCATTCACATTTCATTAAAACAGATGGATCCCTATGGTCTACAGGACTTAACGGAAGTGGCCAGCTTGGCGACGGATCGGCCATTAACCGCACCAGCCCGGTCCAAATCGCCACCGGCGTGATCTCCGTCGCCGCCGGCGGCTCCCACTCTCTATTTCTCAAAACGAACGGTTCCCTCTGGGCGGCGGGGGCGAATTCTTCCGGCCAGCTCGGCGACGGCTCCACCACCAACCGCCGCTCGCCTGTCCAAATCGCGACCGGGGTCGCCTCGGTTTCCGCCGGCCAAAGCCACACTCTGTTCGTAAAGACCAACGGCACCCTTTGGAGCATGGGCGACAACAACAATGGTCAGCTGGGCAAGAGCTCACTCTCTTACTCCAGCGCCACGCCCGTTCAGATCGACGTCGGCGTCACCTCCATATCCGCCGGCGGTTATCATACCCTCTTCATCAAAACGGACGGCTCCCTCTGGGCGGCGGGGGCGAATTCTTCCGGTCAGCTCGGCGACGGCTCCACCACCAACCGCGACACCCCGGTCCAAATCGCCGCCGGCGTCGTCTCTGTATCGGCCGGCGGTTCCCACTCCCTTTTCACGAAGACCGACGGTTCCCTTTGGGCCACCGGACTTAACTCCAACGGGCGACTGGGAGACGGCTCCACCACGAACCGCTCGACTCCGGTGAAGGTCGCTTCAGCCGTCGCCAACGTCTTCACAGGTGTTTCGCACACGCTTTTCGTCGGCGCCGCTTACACCGTAACCTTCGATCTCGGCGCCTCGGGCACCAGAATCGGCGGGGGCGCCCTCGTTCAACAACTGCTCGCGAACACCGCCGCGACCGAACCGACTTTCGCCGTCGCCGCCGGTTCGGTGTTCACCGGCTGGGATGGCGTCTTCGGCTCCGTGACATCAACTCGCACGATCACGGCCCGGTATGAGACCGCGACCGTGCCCGTCCTCGTCACGCCTCCCGCTGCGAAAAACGTCGCTTCGCGAAGCTCCGCCACCCTCACCGTCGACGCCACCGCGAACGGCCCCCTGATCTACCAGTGGTATCGCGGCGAATCGGGCGATACGGCGTCCCCCGTGCCGGGTGCGACCGGGCCGCTGCTCGTCACGCCTTCCCTCGTCGCCACGACGCGTTTTTGGGTGCGGATAACCAACTCCGGAGTGGTCACGGATAGCCCTGCGGCGACCGTCACAGTCGCCCCGACCCTTTCCCTGGATTTGGGCGCGATGGGTTCAAACGCCTCCGGCCAGCTCGGAGATTCCTCCCCCGCCAACCGCACTTACCCAATCGTGATCGCCACCGGCGTGGCGTCCATCTCCGCCGGCGTTTCCCACACCCTCTACCTGAGCGCCGACGGTTCACTCTGGGCCACGGGTTTGAATTCATCCGGTCAACTCGGCGATGGCACCACCACCAACCGCGTCGCCCCCGTCCAAGTTGCCAGCGGGGTCGCCTCCGTATCCGCCGGCGCTTCCCATTCGCTCTACATCAAAACGGACGGCTCCCTGTGGGCTGCGGGGGCCAATTCTTTCGGCCAGCTCGGCGACGGCACGACCACCGGCCGCACCGCCTATGTCCAGATAGCCACCGGCGTCGCCTCCGTTTCCGCCGGCGGCAGTCATACCCTTTTCGTCAAGACCGACGGTTCGCTATGGGCCATGGGTTACAGTTCCGCCGGCCAGCTTGGCGATGGCACCACCGCCAATCGGTCCTTGCCCGTCCAGGTCGCTACCGGGGTCGCCACTGTTGCCGCCGGTGGCTATCACACCGTGTTTCTAAAAACCGATGGTTCTCTTTGGGCGATGGGCTTTGGCTCCAGCGGTCAACTCGCCAACGGCTCCACGCTTAGCAGCTCCACCCCCGTCCAAGTCGCGACCGGGGTCGCCGCCGTCTCCGCCGGAATTTACCACACCCTCTTTCTAAAAACCGACGCCTCCCTCTGGGCCGCAGGTAACAACGCCTCCGGTCAGCTGGGTGACGGCACCTTTACGAATCGCGCGACCCCGGTTCAAGTCGCCGCGGATGTAGCCTCGGTCTCCGCCGGCAGCAACCACTCCGTCTTCGTCAAGACCGATGGCAGCCTCTTCGCCATGGGGCAGAACTCGAACGGACAGCTAGGCGACGGATCAACCATCACCCGCAGATCGCCCGTTCCAATCGCCAGCGCCGTATCCGTATCTGCCGGCGGCGCCCATACGATGGTTCTGGGCACAACCCAGACGGTCACCTTTGATCTTGGAGCCTACGGCACACGAACCGGCGGCGGCGAGCTGGTGCAATCCGTATTCACCAAAAGTTCGGCAGTGGCGCCGACCGTCGCCGCAGCCGCCGGCTGGCTTTTCACCGGCTGGGACGGCGCCTTCGACTCCGTCACAACGACCCGCACAATCACGGCGCGTTACGAGGCGCCCACCCCGCCGCTCCTGGTCGTGGTCCCCACGCCCAAAAACGTGCCTTGGCGAGGCTCCACCACCCTCACCGTCGCCGCCACCGCGAACGGTCCCTTGACCTACCAGTGGTATCGCGGCGAATCGGGTGACACCGCTTCTCCCGTGGCAGGCGCGACCGGGCCGCAGCTCGTGACGCCCCCTCTGAGCGCAACGACGCGGGTTTGGGTGAGGGTAAACAACGCCGGGGCATTCACCGACAGCCCGGCGGCGACCCTAACCGTGGCCTCCGTCCCGTCCTTGACCGCCGGTGCGGTCGGTTCCAACGCCTCGGGCCAGCTCGGCGATGGCTCCACCACCGGCCGAACCGCCTTCGGCGTGTTCGCCACTGGCGTGACCTCTGTCTCGGCGGGCGGAGCGCAATCACCCTTCGGGTCGCACTCACTCACCCTAAAGTCCGACGGCTCACTTTGGGCCGCCGGTTCCAACACCTTCGGCCAACTCGGTGACGGCTCCTTCATCAGCCGTCCGAGTCCGGTCCAAATCGCCACCGGGGTC
>JAIXVP010000162.1 GCA_027482905.1 Opitutaceae bacterium | reverse complement strand
CGCCCTCGAATCGGGCCTGCTCCTCGTCAACGGTTACCCCTGCGCGTTTCGCCCCGCCGCCGACGGGGTCGGCGCCGCCGCCGGCATCCGCTACCGCGCGTTTTACCTGAACCCCGCCCTGCAACCGCACCGCGCGGTGGATGCCCCGCTCACCCTCGAATGGATCGACCTCGCCACGCTCACCGTGGTCGCCGCCGCGCGCTGGCACGTCTGGAATCCGCGCCACGATTCCTACCCCGCGCTGCCGGTCGACGCCGACGAGGCCGCCGCGCGCCGTGCCGAACGCTGGGAAATCTGGCCGCACACCGTCGGCCAGCCGCGCTTCATTCCCAAGGTCGTCTCGACCCCCGAGAGCCGCCACACCCTCGACCTCCGCCGCGCCGCGCAGGTCTGAACGGCACGTCGGCCCGACACCCCGCGTCGGCCTACTCGCGGTTGCGCGGATGGAACTTCGCGTGCTGCTCGACCAGCCGCTTATCCTCCACCGCCGTGTAGATCTGGGTCGTGGCCAGATTGGCGTGCCCCAGCATTTCCTGGATCGAACGCAGGTCCGCCCCGCCCCCGAGCAGGTGCGACGCAAAACTGTGCCGCAACTGGTGCGGTTTCACCCCGCGCTCGATCCCTGCCTTGGCAGCGTATTTCTGCACGATCACCCAGAGGGTTTTCCGCGAGAGCGCCCCCCCCCGCTCGCTCAAGAACAACGCGCTCCCCGTGCGCGCTTTCACGAAGGCCGGCCGCCCGGCCGCGAGGTAGGTGCGCAAGGCCTCCACCGCCCGCCCGCCCACCGGCACCACCCGCTCCTTCGCGCCTTTGCCAAAGACCCGCAAAAACCCGTTCTCCAAATCGACCTGCTGGAGCGCCAGCCCGCCCATCTCCGAGACGCGCAGCCCGCTGGAATAAAACAACTCCAGCAGCGCCCGGTCGCGCAGCGCGAAGGCGTCCCCGCCCTGCGGCGCCGCGAGCAGCCGGCCGATCTCCGTGCCGGTGAGCGTGCCCGGCACGCGTCGCACCCGCTTGGGCCCCTGGAGCAACGCGGTAAAATCGTCCGGCCGGATCTCCTCGCGCACGAGGTGACGTGCGAAACCCCGCAGCGCCGAGAGTTTGCGCGCCAGGCTCGACACCGCGAAACGGTCACCACCGAGCGAATACAGCCAGTCCATCGCCTGCGCGGCGGTGACCTCGCGCCAGTCCCGCGCTCCCCGGTGCGCCGCCAGCCAGGCCGCGCATTGCCGCAGGTCGCTCTCGTAGCCGGCGAGCGTGTGGTCGGAGCGCCCACGCTCCAAGGTCAGCACGTTGCCGAAGTCCTCGATCGCCCCGGCCATCGCCGGGGGCACGGGCGCGACGGTCGCCTCCGGCGGAGCGCCCGACGGCGTCTCACCCTCCGCGTCGTCCGGGGCCGGGACGGCGGAGGCGGGCACGGGTGATTTGCGGGGGCGCGGCATCGGGACATGAAAAAACGCCCCGGAGCCCGGGGCGTCGATGCCGCAATCGCCTTGTTTACGGCGTGCTCAGTAACGGCGGCGCGGCGGAGGCGGGCGCGGTCCGGGATTCTGTTCGCGGATGCGGAAGGTGATGCGGGCCTTTTCCAGATCGTAGGGGCTCATCTCCATTTTCACGCGATCGCCAGTCGAGATGCGGATGAAGTTCTTGCGCAGCTTGCCCGAGATGTGGGCGAGGACCACGTGGCCGTTGGCCAGCTCCACCTTGAACATCGTGCCCGGCAGCACCGTGACGATCTTGCCCTCCACCTCGATGACTTTGCCGTCGGATTTATCGTCAGACATGGCGGGGGGCGCGTGCGCCGGAGAGGGAGAGTTGGGTCATGCGTGGTGGATTCGTAAAGGACACTTGTAAGTCTTAAGGACCCTCTCCTAGTCAAGGCTTTCCTCCAATCCGCGCCCCGCCCCGCATGGTCCAGTCCGCCCCCGAACCCCCGCCCTGTCCCTTCGAGAAGCGCTTCCCTTCGCAACTCGTGCGCGACGACGCGTTCTTCATGGCCCTCGCCTACAACCAGGCGATCGACGCCTGGCGCCGCGACGAGGTGCCCATCGGCTGCGTGATCGAGCGGGACGGCGAAGTCCTTGCCCTCGCCCACAACACCGTCGAGGCCGCGAACGACCCCACCGCCCACGCCGAGATGCTGGCGATCACGCAGGCCGCCGCTGCCATCGGCGATTGGCGCCTGGAAAACTGCACCCTTTACGTGACCAAGGAGCCCTGCCCGATGTGCAGCGGCGCCACCCTGATGTCGCGGCTGAAACGCGTTTGCTACGCCGTGCCCGACCCGAAGATGGGTTGCCTCGGCGGCGCGACCAACCTGAACGACCTCGCCCGCGTCAACCATCACCTCGAACTCACCGCCGGGGGCGTGCTGGAAGACGAGTGCCGCGCACTGCTTCAGGCCTTCTTCCGCCTGAAGCGCGCCGCCTCCGACGAAGCCCTTTCTCCGGCCCCGACGTCGGCGTCGCCCCCGCCCCCGAACGCGCCATGAACTGGCTCGGCTGGTCCCTCCTCTCGGCCGTCTTCGCCGCCGCCACCGCGCTCCTCGCCAAACGCGGGGTGGAAAACATCGACTCACACCTCGCCACCGCCATCCGCACCACCGTGGTGCTGGTGTTCGCCTGGGGCGTGGCCCTGGCGTTCGCGCCGTCCGGGGCTCTCGCCGCCGTATCGCGCCGGACCTGGCTCTGGCTGATCCTCTCCGGCCTCGCCACCGGCCTGTCCTGGCTTTGCTACTTTCGCGCCCTACAGCTCGGCGAGGCCTCCCGCGTCGCCCCGATCGACAAACTCAGCGTCGTTTTCGTGGTGTTGTTCGCCGCCGTTTTTCTCGGCGAGACCCTGACCGCCCGCGGCCTCCTCGGCGCCGGCCTGATCGCCGCCGGGGCGGCCCTGCTCGCCTTGAAGTAATCGGAGAGCCTCGATCGAAACCGCTCCGGCGATTGACGCCACCATTCCGCCGCGCACCGTAGTTTTCCCTCCGGAATCCTTTCCTCCACCTAATCCAAACCCACATCACCATGGCCTACGAACTGCCCGCCCTGCCCTACGCCTACGACGCCCTCGTCCCGCACATCGACGCCAAGACGATGGAGATCCATCACTCCAAGCATCACCAGGCCTACATCACCAACGCCAACAACCTCCTCAAGGACCACGCCGCCCTCGCCGCGCACTCCGCCGAGGCCCTGATCGCCAACCTCGCCACCGTGCCCGAGGCCATCCGCGCCGGCCTGCGCAACAACGCCGGCGGCCACGTGAACCACTCCTTCTTCTGGACCGTCATCGCCCCCGGTAAGGGCGGCGCCCCCGTCGGCGCCCTCGCCGCCGCCATCGAGGCCGAGCTCGGCGGTTTCGCCGCGTTCAAGGAAGCCTTCGCCAAGGCCGGCGCCACCCGCTTCGGCTCCGGCTGGGCCTGGCTCGTCGTCACCGCCGACAAGAAACTCGCCGTCGGCTCCACCGCCAACCAGGACAGTCCCCTCATGGGCAAGGCCGTCGCCGGCATCGAGGGCAAACCCGTCCTCGGCCTCGACGTCTGGGAACACGCCTACTACCTGAACTACCAGAACCGCCGCCCCGACTACATCGCCGCCTTCTGGAACGTGGTGAACTGGGACGCCGCCGAGGCCAACTACCTCGCCGCCATCGCCTGAGCCCGCAGCCGCGCCCCGCTGCGCATCGCGCCCTTCCCGGCCCGCCCCGCCATCTTTGGCGGAGCGGGCTTTTTTATCTCCCCACCCGGCCCGAACCTCGCCCGACGCTTTTCGCCGTCCGCCCGGTAATTTTTCTTCCGCTCGCCCCCCGACCCGCCGACACTCCGCCCAATGTCCTGCGACCTGATCCTCGCCCTCGACGTCCCCACCCGCGAACAAGCCGCCCCGATTCTCCGCCAACTCCGCGGACAACTCCGCTGGGTGAAAATCGGCCTCCAGATGTTCACCGCCTACGGCCCCGACTACGTGCGCGCCGTCGCCGACGAGGGTTTTGACATCTTTCTCGACCTGAAACTGCACGACATCCCGAACACCGTCGCCAAGGCCGTCGAGTCCCTCGCCCCGCTGCCCATCGGCATGCTCACCCTGCACACCGGCGGCGGTCGCGAGATGATGGCCGCCGCCGTGAAGGCCCAGCAGGCGACCCGCCCCGACCTCCTTCTCCTCGGCGTGACCGTGCTCACCTCGATGGACGCGACCGAGTTGGCCAACATCGGCGTCGGCGGCACCCCCGAGATGCAGGTCGCCCGCCTCGGCTCCCTCGCCGCCTCCGCTGGCATGAAGGGCCTCGTCTGCTCGCCCCTCGAAGTCGGCCTCCTCCGTCGTCTGTTGCCCGCCGACATCAAGCTCGTCACCCCCGGCATCCGCCCCGCCGGCGAGTCCGGCGGCGACGACCAGAAACGCGTGCTCTCCCCCGCCGACGCTGCCCGCGCCGGCTCCAGTTACATCGTGGTCGGCCGCCCCATCCTCCAGGCCCCAGACCCCGCCGCCGCCGCCCGCGCCATCCTCGCCGACCTGGCGATAGGAAAAGAAGTCAGAATTCAGTAGTCAGAACTCAGAAGACCCATCCCCCAACCCTCGCGACCTCCGAATCCAAGTTTCAACTCCTGTTTTTCGACTTCTGACTCCTGAATTCTGACTCCTGAACTCTTTCCTCCGACTCCTGACTTCTTCCCCGTTCCCCCAACCATGTCCCGCACCGCCGCCATCCTCCTCGCCGCCGGCAGCGGCCGCCGCATGCAGGGCGCCGTCGCCGACAAGATCCTCGCCCCCCTCGCCGGCCTGCCCGTCTTCGCCCGCTCCGCCGCCGCCTTCCTCGAAAGCAATGTCGCCGATTTCTACGTGATCGTGGTCCGCGACCAGGCCCAGTCCATCGCCCTCTCCGCCTACGCCCCCACCCCCGCCCAGTTCGTCATCGGTGGCAAGGAGCGCCAGGACTCGGTGCAAAACGCCCTCGCCGTCCTCCCTGCCGACATCGCCTACGTCTTCATCCACGACTGCGCCCGCCCCCTCGTCCGCCCCGAACAACTCGCCGCCCTCCACAAAATCGTCCGCAAAGAGGACGCCGTTGTGCTCGCCCACCGCGTGACCGACACGATCAAGGTCCACTCCGACGACGCCCACCTCAAGACCCTCGACCGCTCCCGCCTCTGGGCCATGGAAACCCCCCAGGTCTTCGCCCGCGCCCTCATCGTCGAAGCCTACGCCAAGGTCGCGAAAAAAGAACTCCGCGTGACTGACGACGCCGCCGCCGTCGAACTCCTGAAACACCCGATCGCCCTTCTGGAAAACACCCACCCCAACCCGAAGCTGACCACTCCCGCCGACCTCGCCTACGCCGAGTTCCTGTTGGCCCAGCCCCAAACCTGATCCCCCGGGTCTCCGCCTTTTCGTGTCGTTTCGTGTGTTTAGTGGGCAATAACTCTTCTTCTTCCGGGTTTTCCGTGCCTTCCGTGGGCCCAACCTCCGCCTCCAAATGATCGGCTTCCGCATCGGCCACGGCTACGACATCCACCGCACCGTCGCCGGCCGCCCGATGATCCTCGGCGGCGTGCATTTCGCCGAGAGCCCGGTCGGTCTCGACGGACACTCCGACGCCGACGCCCTCACCCACGCGATCTGCGACGCCCTCCTCGGCGCGGCCGCCCTGCCCGACATCGGTCACTTTTTCCCGAACAGCGATCCGGCCTACAAAAACATCGACTCGCAACTCCTCCTCGCCCGGGTCTGCGCCGCCCTCCGCGAACGCGGTTACGAGATCGTGAACCTCGACGCCTCCCTCATCGCCGAGCGCCCCAAGATCGCCCCGCGCCTGGCCGAAATGCGCGCCCGCCTCGCCGCCAGCGCCGGCGTGTCCGTGGACCAAATCGGCCTCAAAGCCACCACCAACGAAGGCGTGGACGAAATCGGCCGCGGCCTCGCCATCGCCGCCCACGCGGTGGCCCTCATCCGAAAAGCCTGAACGTTCGCAGTTCCCCTCCGTGTCCCGTCTCCTTTCGCGCCTTTTCGTGTGTTTCGTGGGCGCCCTGCTCCTCCTCGGCGCCCCGGCCTGCACCCCGCGCGAAACGCCGGTCGAGCAGGGCATCCACACGCAAACGCTCCACCGCGGCATCGGGCCCGACCTCGCCGACCTCGATCCGCACCTCGCCTCCTCCCTCGGCGACATCCACGTGCTCTCCGCCCTGTTCGAGGGCTTGGTCGCGGAAAACCCGGTCGACCTCTCGCCCGTGCCCGGGGTCGCCGCCTCGTGGGACGTCTCCGCCGACGGCCTGGTCTACACCTTTCGCCTCCGCCCCGAGGCCCGCTGGTCCGACGGCCGCCCGCTCGTCGCCGCCGACTTCGTCGCCTCCGTCCGCCGCGCCCTCTCTCCCGCCCTCGCCGCGCCCAACGCCGAGTTGCTCTATCCCGTCCTGAACGCCGAGGCCTATCACAAAGCCCGCCTCGCCGACTTCGCCGCCGTGGGCGTGTCCGCGCCCGACGCGCACACCCTGCGCATCGCCCTCGAATACCCCGCCGCCCACTTCCTCGCCCTGCTCAGCCACCCGATCTGGTTCCCTGTCCCGCTCCACGCCATCGCGGCCGCCGGCCCGACCGACATCCGGGGCAACCGCTGGGCCACCGCCCCGACCACCTTTGTCGGCAACGGCCCCTTCGTCCTGCGTGAATGGCGTCGTGGCCAAGCCATAGTGGCCGATGCCTCTCCCACCTACTGGGACGCCAAGGCCCTCGCGCTGCGCAGCGTATTTTTCCACGCCTTCGACAGCGTCGACGCCGAGGAACGCGCCTACCGCGCCGGTCAGCTCCACGTCACCGATTCGCTCCCCGCCGGCCGGGTCGAGGCCTGGCGCGCCGAGCACCCGGAACAACTGCGCACCGACCCATTCCTCGACGTCTACTTTTATCGGATCAACACCACCCGCCCCTTCCTCAACGACGTCCGCGTGCGTCGCGCGCTCTCGCTCGCCCTCGACCGCGACGCCCTCGTCGGCGCCCTCCTGCGCGGCGGCCAGCGCCTCGCCACCGGCTTCGTCCCGCCCGGCGCCGGCGGCTACACTCCGCCTGTAGTCCTGCGGCACGACGCCGACGCCGCCCGCGCCCTGCTGACCGAGGCCGGCTACCCCGGTGGCGCCGGCCTGCCCGTCCTCGACCTGCTCTACAACACCTCCGAAAACCACCGCCGCATCGCCGAGGTGCTCCAGCAACAATGGCTCGCCGCGCTCGGGGTCCAGACCCGCCTCGTCAACCAGGACAACGCCACCCTGCTCGACGCCCGCCGCAGCGGTGATTTCCAACTGCTCCGCTCCAGCTGGGTCGCCGACTACGACGACCCCGTGAGTTTCCTCGCGCTGTTCACCGCGACCAGCGCGCAAAACTTCACCGGCTGGGGCGACCCCGCCTACGACCAGGCGCTCTACGCGGCCTCGCGCACGCCCGACCGCGCCGCGCGCCATGCCCTGTTGTTCACCGCCGAGACTCGCCTCTTGGAGGCCGCGCCAATCCTGCCCGTCTACGTCAACACCCACGTTTTCCTGCTCCACCCCGCCGTGCGCGGCTGGTCCCCCACCCGCCTCGACCGCCACCCGCTCAAGGCGGTGCGGCTGGAGCCGTAAGCCCTAGCGCTCGGCTCAAGTCACGCCCGGATAACTGCCGAGCCACTTCACCAGCGGGCAAAACGCGCGCAGCTCGGCCAGGGCCTCCTTCATCGCGGGGTCCTCGTAGTGGCCGCTCACGTCGATGAAGAACAGATAGTCCCAGGGACGGCGCTTGCTCGGGCGCGACTCGACCTTGGATAGGTTGAGCCCGCGCGCGCCGAAGGGGGTGAGCATGCGCATGAGCGCGCCGGAATTCGCCGCCGCCGCCTCGCCGAGCGAGACCACCAGGCTGGTCATGTCGCGCCCGCCGCCGACCGCGCCGGAAGCCTTTTTCCCGATGACGAAGAAGCGCGTGGTGTTGTCGTTTCGGTCCTGGATGTTGCGCGCCAGCACCGGCACGCCGCGGGCCTGCGCCGCCAGCTCCGCCGCGATCGCCGCCGCGCCGGGCTCGGTGCGCGCGAGTTCGACCGCCTTGGCCGTGCTCGCGGTCTCCACCAGTTGGGCGTGCGGCAGATGGCGTTGCAGCCAGGCCCGGCACTGCGCGAGCGCCTGGTCCTTCGAGCAGACCTTTTCGATCTTTTCCAGCGGCGTGGCCGAGATGAGCGCGTGATTGATTTCCAGATACACCTGCGCGACCGCCTTCAGGTCGCTCTCCACGAAGCCGTCCAACGCCTCCCGCACCGAGCCCTCGGTCGAGTTCTCGATCGGGATGATACCGTAGTCCGCCTCGCCCTTCTCCACCGCCGTGAAGATATCCGCGATGGTCGCGATGGGCTGGTAGTCCACGCTCGCACCGAATTTTTTGATCGCCGCCGCGTGGGTGTAGGTGGCCTCCGGCCCGAGGTAGGCGATTTGCAGGGGCTTTTCCAACGCGATCGCGGCCGACATGATCTCGCGGTAGATGGCCTGGAGGGCCTCGTTCTGGATCGGGCCGGTGTTGAGGCCGGTGACCTTGCGGAAAACGGCGTCCTCGCGCTCCGGCACATAGATCTGGCCGCCGGCGCTGCGCTTGAGGCGCCCGATCTCGCAGGCGAGGGTCAGGCGTTCGTTAAGGATGCGCACCAGCTCGCGGTCGAGCCGGTCGATGCCTTCGCGGATGGGGAGGAGCGGGTCTTCGGACATGCGTGGGGAAAGTTCAGGCGGATGGCTCGGGCGCCTGCGGGGAGGGCGCATCTTCCGCGGCCGGCTCGGAAGGATTTGGTTCGGCCTCAGAGAACACCGCCTGGATCTCCACCGGCGCGAACGAAGGCGACTCGCCTTCGCCGTCCTCGAGCGGCAGCCCCATCTCGGCGTCGGCCGGCGGGGTGGTCTGGGCGGCGCGATTGAGCCACTCGTCGATCTGGCGCGGCGACAACACATCCGAGGCGGGCAGCTCGACCAGCGACTTCACGCCGACGAATTCGAGGAACCGGTCGGTCGTCCCGTATTGCAACGGACGCCCCGGCAGGTCGGCGCGGCCCACTACGTAAACCAGTTCGCGTTCGAGCAGTTTGCCCAGACCCGCCTCGGCCGACACGCCGCGCACGGCCTCCAATTCAGAACGCGTGACCGGCTGGCGGTAGGCCACGACCGCGAGCGTTTCCAAGGCCGACTGGGTAAGCTTCACCGGCGGCGGTTCGTCGCGCAGGATGCGGATCCATTTCGCGAAACGCGGATGGGTAACCAGGCGGTAACCCTGCGCGCCATCGATAAGCAGGTAGATATCGTTCTGCACCTTCAGCTCCTCGGCGAGCGCGTCCATCGCCTCGCGGATCTGGGCGGCCGTGACGAGGGAAGGCACCTCGACGTAAAGCTCCTCGTCCACCGGCGCCAGGCCGAGCGGATCGATCTCCTCCGCCGTCGAGGTCAAAGCCTCCGCCGCGCCCGCGCCGGGCTCGGCCACGACCTCCTCGGCCGCGACGTCGGGGCTCGCGGCCGGCGGCTGCGCCTGGTCGTGGTAGCGCCCGAAGACCGCCTGGATCTCCTTGATCGTAAGCGGCTGGCTCGAGGAAAAGAGCAACGCCTTCAGCACCAGTTTGAGATTGAACGCCATGCGCGGGGAAACGCGGAGTTAGTCGCCCGCCCCGCCCGGCGCGCAACACCGAAAACCCGTTCGCCTCAGCCGCGCGCGCTTCCGGCTTTATCTCGCACCGCCCGCCCCCAGAGTCCGGGTCACCCCATGCGCCTTCCATCCTCTTTCCGTTTCCTGGCTCTCCTCTGCGCGTTTTTCCCCGCCATGTCTCACTCCCACGCCGCCCCCCTGCCTCTTTGGCCCGACGCCGCCCCCGGCGCCTTGGGCAACGCCGACACGGACCGCCCCGACCTCACGGCCTTCCTACCCGCCGCCGGCACCGCCAACGGCGCGTCCATGCTGATTCTGCCGGGCGGCGGCTACGGCAAACTCGCCGTCCACGAAGGCGCCGGTTACGCCGTCTGGCTCAATCGCCTCGGCGTCACCTGCTACGTCCTGAAATACCGCCTCGGCTCCAACGGCTACCGCCACCCCGTCATGCTGCAGGACGCCGCCCGCGCCCTGCGCACCGTGCGCGCCTTCGCCCGCCGCGACGGCCTCGATCCCGCCCGCATCGGCATCATCGGCTCGTCGGCCGGCGGACACCTCGCCTCGACCCTGCTCACCCATTTTGAAGCCGGCCAGGCCGACGCCACCGATCCGATCGAACACGAAAGCTCCCGCCCCGACCTAGGCATCCTGTGTTACCCGGTCATCACGCTCGGCGAGTTCGCCCACGCCGGTTCGCGGAAGAACCTGCTCGGGAACAACCCCTCCGCCGACCTGCTCGGCTTCCTGTCCAACGAAACCCAGGTGACGGCCGCCACCCCGCCCTGCTTCCTCTGGCACACCGTCGAGGACAAGGCCGTCCCGGTGGAAAACAGCCTGCTCTTCGCCTCCGCCCTGCGCCGCGCCGGCGTGCCCTTTGCCCTGCACGTATACGAAAAGGGCGGCCACGGTCTCGGCCTGCCGGAGCACGGCAAAAACGCCCCGACCTGGGACGCCGACTGCGAGTATTGGCTGCGCGAACGGGGCTTCTTGACCGCGCCCTGACCGCGCCGCCCGGTGTTTTCCGGCCCCGGCAGGTCCCGGAAAGGCCTTTCGTCACCTTCGTGCGAAGTCTCGTCTTCGCCCTTGCATCCGCCCGCGCCCGCCCGGCAGGCTCACCGTTTTCCCAGAACACCCGACTCCGTCCGCCTCGCGCGCCACGTCATCCACATGAACCAAAACATCCGTAACATCGCCATCATCGCCCACGTCGACCATGGCAAGACGACCCTCGTCGACAAACTGCTCCAAGAGGGCGGTGTCTACCGCGCCAACCAGGCCGTCCAAGTCCGCGCCATGGACTCCATGGACCTCGAGAAAGAAAAGGGCATCACGATCAAGGCCAAGAACACCTCCGTCCACTGGAAGGGCAAGATCGTCAACATCCTCGACACCCCCGGCCACGCCGACTTCGGCGGCGAGGTCGAACGCGCCATGCGCATGGTCGACGGCGTGCTGCTCGTGGTCGACGCCTACGATGGTCCCCAGGCCCAGACCCGCTTCGTGCTCCGCAAGGCCCTCGCCCTCGGCCTCAAGGTCGTGATCGTGATCAACAAGATCGACCGCGAGAACGCCGACCCGGTGAAGATGTATGACAAGGTCCTCGAACTTCTCATGGAGCTCAACGCCACCGAGGAACAGTTCGACGCCCCCGTGGTTTACGGCTCCGGCCGCGACGGCTACATGATGTATAAGCTCGGCGAGGAAAAGAAGGACATGACCCCGCTCTTCCAGACCATCATCGACCACGTCCCGCCGCCCTTCGCCAAGCCGGCCGACCCCTTTCACATGCTCGTGTCGAACATCGACTGGAGCGACTACGTCGGCCGTATCGCCGTCGGCAAGATCCTCGGCGGCACGATCAAGGTCGGCGACCCGCTATTCGTCCTCCGCCACGCCGAAGGCGGCAAGAAGCTGCGCGCCAAGGTCACCAAGATCTTCGAGTTCACCGGTCTCGGCCAACGCGAGGTCGCCGAGGCCCACGCCGGCAACATTGTCGGCATCTCCGGCTTCGAGGACGTTGACATCGGCGACACGCTCGACGTCCGCGAGGACGCACACGCCCTGCCCTTCACCCAGATCGATCCGCCGACGCTCGAGATGCAGTTCTCGGTCAACGACGGCCCGCTCGTCGGCCAGGAAGGCAAGCTCGTCACCTCGCGCCAGATCCGCGAGCGCCTCATGCGCGAGCTCAAGACCAACGTCTCCATCTACATCGAGGACTCCGAGCGCGCCGGCGTTTTCAACGTAAAGGCCCGCGGCTCCATGCAGGTCGCCGTTCTCGTCGAGACCATGCGCCGCGAGGGCTACGAGCTCCTCGTCTCCCGCCCGACCGTGATCGAAAAGACCGGCCCGAACGGCGAGCGCCTCGAGCCCTATGAGACCGTCTGGATCGAAGTGCCCGACGAGTGCGTCGGCTCCATCATGCAGAACCTGGCCAACCGCAAGG
>JAIXVP010000438.1 GCA_027482905.1 Opitutaceae bacterium | reverse complement strand
CGGGCGACCTCGCTGAACTTGTTTTTCAGGACGCTGGCGGTGACCTCGGACATATCTGCCACCGAGGAGAAACCAAAGGCATGAGGAGCGGGAGCGGGGTTGGCCATGGCTTGAAGGTTTCTATTTTGGCTAAATTGGCAAGATTGGCCTTTAAGCTTCGGCGACGGCTGAAACCACGGGCGGCCGCCAGTGGCGGACGTCGATCTTGCCTGTCACGGCGGCGGAGATCAGGGCGGTGATTGGCTGGAAGGGGTGACGAGCTACCACGAAGGTTGCCCAGAGGCCGATTTGCTGGTCTTTGACCTGAGGGGAAAGGATGCGGAATTCTTGCTGCGGGACCTGCTGGAGCCGAGGGCGCACCGAGAGCCGTTTAAGCGCGTCATCTTGGCTAAGGGAAGCCTCCCTTGGCCCCCATCTTCGTCATGGCATCGCTGGGACGTAACTAACAGTTTTTGGACCGGCGTTGCTGTCGAGCCCAAGGGCGCCACCGGTGAAGGCGTCGACTTAGGGAACCCGAAGCCATAAACCCAAAGCTAAGTCAGAACTAAATCGGTGGGTTTTTTCCCTCTATTCCAAATCTCCCAAGTCTTTGTCCAAGAATGGTGCCAGAGGCCGGGATTGAACCGGCGACCAAAGGCTTATGAGTCCTCTGCTCTACCACTGAGCTACTCTGGCGTTTGCCTTGGGCTGGGGAGGAAGCCCGCGACGCGCGGCGGTGTCAAGGCGGCGCATCGGCCCTGGCGGCGGAACCATTCCCCGGCTCAGGGCGCGGCCGTTTCGGGCACCGGTATGAGCATCAGGTCGAGGCTCGTGCCGCCGGTGAGCATGCCCGATTGCACCAGGATGCGCGTGCCGTCGGGGCTGAAGTTGGGGTGGGTGTGGTCGGGTTTCATCACATGGCCGGTCGATATGAGGCGGATTTCGCCGGTGCGGCGGTCGAGCAGGAAAACTTCGCCGTCGAAGTTGTCGCCCAGCGCCCAGCGGCCGTCGGGCGTGCCGTGGCTGTGCCAGAAACCCTGGCCGCGGGTGATCTGGCCCAAGGGCGTCACCGCGCCGGTCCGCAGATCGAGGGCCATGATGCCGGTGGGGCGTTGGCGGAGCGCGGGGGTGTGGCCCATCAGGTTAAAAATCAGCGTGTCGCGGTCGACCACCACCTCATGGGTCACCCAGTCCCCGGTCTGTTCGGGAAACAGCGGGCGGTCGCCAGTGCCGTCGGCGCGCACCGTCCAGATGCGTTGCGGGGCGTCGCCCCCGGTCTCGTTGCAGTAGATGATCTCGCCCGGCACCCACGGGTTCACCTGCACGTGGCCCATCAGAAACGGCGTGCGGTGCACGATGCGGTAGGCGCCGGTGGCGAGGTCGACGGCGGCGATGCCGCTCGGCACCTGGGGGATGGGCTTGCCCGGCTCGCGCGGGGGGCCGTCCTGGAAACGCACGCCGAAGTAAGCGGCGCTCTCGTCCGCGTCGATATCGAAGCCGCCCGCGCCCTTGTGCTCGGCCGGCAGCGTGGCGAGGAGTCGCTCGTAGGCGGCGCGTTCCTTCACCGCGCCGGCGGCGCTGTCGGCGAGGAGGGCGGCGACGTCGAGCACCACGAGGCGTTGCGGGCCGTCGGCGGGTTTTCCGCGCAGGTAGTAGAGCCGCATGGCACGCCGGGACACATTGAGCGAATAGGTGTCCACGTCCGGTCCGTCGGTGAGCTGGGTGATGGCGCCGGTGACCTCGTTCACCGCGTAGGCCTGGGGCGTCTTGGCCGGGTTGCGGTCGATGGAGCGGAAAATGATATGCACCCCGTCGTAGGCCCACTGCGGGTGGGTTTGGTAGTTTTTCTGGTCGTTCGAGGGACCGGTGGTGAGGACGGTCAGAGGGCGGCCGGTGACGCGGTCGACGAGGGTGCGGAGCTCGGACGGGGAGCGGCGTCCGAGTTCGGATTCCGCAGCGCGGAGGGTGAGGTTTGGCGTGAGGGCGAGCAGGGCGAGGGTGAGGAACGGGAAACGCATGGGGTAGGGGAGAGGCGGTGGGCGTGGCGGGCGCTCAGGGGGCGAGCGACACGCCGAGACGGAGGAAGCGGCGGTCGGTGGACAGGGGAACGGTCGCGGTGGTGGTGCCGTCGCCGGCGGGGGTGCCCTGATCGACGCCGTCGGGCGTCCAGACGGGAGTGCCGGCGAGGTCGGTCGTGGTCTGCACGCTGTAGATGATCTCGACGGGGCGGACGCGTTTGTAGGTCAACGAGAGCGCGGACGCGTTGGCGGATACGGTGGGGAGGCTCGCGGCGGCGTCGGGCAGCATGGGTTCGGCGCCGAGGGCGAATTCGAGCAGGTTGGCCACGCCGTCGGAGTCGGGATCGGCGGTGGTGGTGCGCTGGTTGGCGGGCACGCCCTTGGCCACGAGGTAGTCGGCGAACACCTGGGCGGGCGGGGCGACGAGGGTCAGGCGGATCTGGCCGGGGGTGGCGGTGCTCAAGGTGGCGACCAGACCGGAGCCGGTGGGATCGGACCAGGTGAGGGCGGGGGAGCCGGCGAGGGTGCCGGCGTAGGTCAAGACCGGGTAGGTGCCGGGGGCGAGGGCGCCGGAGAGCACGCGCGGCCGGATCGTGATGGCGCCGTTGAGCGTGGTGGCGCCGGCGACGGTGAGGCCCTGGACGCCCGTGGTGGAGACGTCGAAGCCGAGGGTGGCGCCAGAGGCCAGGGCGAGGTTGCCGGCGAGCGAGCCGGAGCCGCCGAGGGTCGCGCCCGAGGCGACCGAGACCGCGGTGTTCCCGAGCGAACCAGTGACAAAAAGGCCGCCGGCCGAGACGGTGGTGGCGCCGGTGTGGGTGTTCGCGCCGGAGAGGACGAGCGAGCCCGCGCCGGTTTTGACCAGGGCGGTGAGTCTGGTGCCGCCGTCGGTGACGCTACCGGCGTAGGTGGTGTCGCGGCCGAGGGCGCCGACGGTGAAGATCGCGGGCGTGGAGTTGTTGCTGCTGTTGTTGCCCAGGGTGGAGCCGGCGGCGCCGATCAGGGAGCCGAGGGCGAAGGCGCCGCCGGAGCGGGCGCTGAGGCCGCGGGTGCCGAGGTCCCACTCGGCGGCGGCGGAGCCGGCGCTGCCGAAGAGGCGGAAAGAACCGGCGCCGGCGAGGGAGAGGCGGCCGGTGTAGCCGGTGAGCGAACCCTCCAGATCGAACACGCTGGACGCGGAGAGGGTGAGGTTGCCGGAGCCGGTGAGGGCGCCGGTGAGGCCGTGGCCGCCGCCGGAGTGGCCGCCGCTGATGGTGGACGCGGCGGTGGCGACGAGCGGATTGGCGACGGTGAGCGCTCCGGTGTCCAGCGTGCCGCCGGCTAGGGTCACGGGCCCGGTGCCGAGGGCGGTGGCGGCGCCGAGGGCGAGGGTGCCGGCGTTGAGGGTGGTGCCGCCGGAGTAGGTGTGGGCGCCCGAGAGGGTAAGCGAGCCGGAGCCGGATTTGACGAGCGAGCCGGAGCCGGCGAGGACGCCGGTGCCGGAGAGGACGTAGGGTTTGGTCGCGTTTACGGAAACGGCGGCGGGGCTCAGCGTCCCGGCGAGGGTGATGGTGTTGACGGTGGCGGTGTCGTCGAACTGCGCGGTGTCGCCGTCCTTGAAGAAGGTGGCGCCGCCGGAAGCGTTCCAATTCAGGGCGGCGGAATCCCAGATCGCGGAGGCCGCGCCGGTCCAGGTGACGGGGCCGGGCGGGCGGACGGCGTCGACCGCGAGGGTGAAGGAAACGGTGCCGGCGGTCGCCGTGTTGAAGGTCGCGGTGAACCCGGCGCCGCTCCACGCGAAGGTCGGGGTGCCGGTGAGCGTGCCGGTGTAGGTGCAGAGGGTGTAGGTGCCGGCGGCGAGGGTCACGCCCGGCGCGGGGGCGACGGTCACGGGGCCGCCAAAGGCGAGGTTGCCGGTGATGGCGAGCGGGGCGGCGGGGCGGGCGAGCAGGGTGGAGCCGGAATTGAAGGTCACGTTGCCCGTGACGGCGCCGTTGCCGCCGAAGGCGCCGCCGGATTGCACGGTGACGGCGGAGCCGGTGAGTGAGCCGCCGGACAGCACGAGTTTGCCGGCGGAGACGGTGGTGGCGCCGGTGTAGGTGCTGGCCCCGGACAAGGTGAGGGCGCCGGCGCCGACCTTGGTCAGGGCGGTGGTGCCGGTGCCGTTGGCGATGACGCCGGCGAAGGTGGTGTCGGTGCCGCGCGCGCCGATCTGCCAGGTGAGGGTGCGGCCGGCGGTGATGGTGCCGGTGAGGGTGCCGGAACCGGCAAGGGCGCCGATCGGGTAGGTGAAATTCGAGGACAGCGTGTTGTTGTAATAGGTGTAGGTCGAGGCGGCGACGTTGAGCAGGGCGGCCGGCAGGCCGGCGGACTGCATGAGGCGGAGGTCGCCGCCGTCCGCGTCGGTGGTGACGTTCAGCGTTCCGGTGAACGCCGACCAGTTGCCGGTGAGGTCGGTGCGGACGAAGGAGGTGTAGAATTCGAGGGTGCCCGCGCCGGTCAGCGCGCCGGCGAGGGTGCTGCGGCCGTCGGCCTCGAAGCGGGCGGAGGCGCCGGCGGGGACGTTGATCGGCCAGCTGGAGGTGTTCGACGAACCGGTGTTGTCATACATCCGCAGGGTGCCGCCCTGAAGGGTGATGCCGCCGGAGCCGAGGCCGGAGGTGTTGGCGGTGTCGGAGGCGAGCACGAGGGTGCCGGCCTGGAGGACGGTGCCACCGGAGTGGGTGTTGGCGGCGGCGAGGATGAGGGTGCCGGCGCCGGCTTTGGTGAGCGCGCCCGCGCCGGTGATGCCGCCGCTGATCTGGAGGTTGACGGACGACGTGGGGATATCGATCACGCCGCCGCCCGCGCCGAGGGTGAGGGCGCGGTTGGTGTTGGTCTGGGCGCCGATCAGGCGGAGCGTGCCGCCGTTCAGGGTGAAATTGGCGGCGTCGGCCGGGGAGGCGCCGATCGAGCTGGGTTCGCCGCCGTCGGCGAGGTTGTCGATGGCGAGCACGCCGCCGCTGATGGCGACGGGGCCGGTGAAGGAATTGGTGGTGTTGACCGTCACGGTGGAGGCGCCGGATTTGGAGAGCCCGCCTGCGCCGGCGATCGAGCCGGTGCCGGACAGAGTGTAGTTGGTCGAGCCGGAGAAAGTCAGGCCGGCGAGCGGGGCGGAGACGTTCAGGGTGACGGCGGGGCGGGTGGAGTCGGAGTCGTCGAACGCGACGGTGTCGCCGGTGACGAAGACGGCGGGAGAGCCGGCGAGCCGCCAGTTTTGGGTCGTCGCTATATCCCACGCGCCGGAGGTGGAGCCGGCCCAGGTGACGGCGCCGGCGGGGCGGGTGACGGGCACGGTGAGGGTGAGGGCGCCGGAGGCGAGCGAGACGGAGTAGGGGGTGCCTTCGGGGACGACGACGGCGAGGTTGGACGTCGAGCCGGTGAGCGAACCGGTGTAGGTGGCGAGGGTGTAGGTGCCGGAGGCGAGTTGGCCGGAGAGGGGGTTGATGACCACGGACACGACGCCGGAGAGGGCGAGGTTGCCGGTGATGGCGAGGCGGTCGTTGGGCGTGACGAGACCGGTGGGGTCGGTCGAGAGGTCGAAGGCGAGGGTGGCGCCGTCGGCGGCGGTCAGGCCGCCGCCGAGGGTGAGCGTGCCGGCGGCGTTCATGCCGGCGCCGGGGGTGAGGGAGCCGCGGTATTGGACCGAGACGGCTTGGGTGACGGTGCCGGAGCCGGCGAGGCGGCCGCCGGTCAGGCCCTTGGCGAGGGGGCCGCCCCAGGTGCCGCCCCAAACGGTGACGGGGGTGGCGGAGAGGGTGCCGTCGACGCGGAGGGCGCCGTCCCAGACGGTGGTCGCGCCGGTGAAGGCGTGGGCGCCGGTGAGGCGGAGGGAGCCCTTGCCGGCCTTGACGAGCTTCATGGAGCCGGCGAGCGAGCCGGCGGCGCCGTCGAAGCTGTAGTCAACCGGGGAATACACCGTCACGTCCCCGGGTTGGAGCGTGCCGGAGAGGACGACGGCGGCGGAGTTGTCGCCGGCGAGGTCGAAGCGAACGGACTGGCCGGCGGCGAAGGTCGAAGCGGCGGAGGTGGCGGTGTTTTTCCACGCGGAGGTGGTGCCGGTGTTCCAGGTGGACGCGCCGGCGCCGCCGGCCCAGGCGAGGGTGGCGGGGACCATGGGCGGAGGCGGCGGGGTGGTCATGCCGAAGCCGAGGTAGTAGTCGACGTTGGACGACTGCACGTAGCCCTTGGTGGTGGCCTGGCAGCGGTAGGCCGGGTTGTGCATCAAGGTGTAGAGCCGGTTGGTCGCGACGCTGGTCGGGGTGTAGATGCGCAGGGCGGTGTAATCGGTGGTCACGAACACGAGTTCCTCGCGCCAGTCGCCGAGCAGGTCGCCCCAGAAGGCGGGGCGGCCGCCGTAGGCCTGGGTGATGCTGAAGCTGCCGGCGTCGCTGTAGATCGTCCACAAGCGGTCGGAGACGCCGGTGGACTGGTTGAACTTGTTGATGACGGGGTTGAGCGCGCCGTTGCCGGCGCCGTCGATGAATTCGCGGAGGAGGTCGGTGTCCCACCAGAGGCCCTCGGGGGCCCAGACGTTATTGGTGTAGATCTGGACGCCCTTGGCGTTGAAGATGCCGGGCTGGGTCGAATACATCTCGTAGCCCTTGTGCGTTGAGTTGAGGTCTTGGGCGATGCCGCGGCCCACGTCCACGACGTCGGTGACATACCATTTTTTCAACATCTGGCCGGTGCCGGCATCGTAGTAGGCGGTGGCAAGGAAGCTGGGGTTGTTTTGCTGGATGATGTAGTTTTCGAGGCCGGGGCGGTCGGGGTTGATGTCGGCGACGTGGAAGCGGTCGCCGTGGGTGATCTCGGCGATGTCGAAGAGCTGGGTGCCGTTGTCGTCGATTACGTGGCCGATCTCGCAGACCTCGTCCTTGCCGTCGTTGTCCACGTCGGCGATACGGATCTGGTGGCCTTCGGAGCCGTGGAAGGTCTGGGCGGTGGACCAGCGCTGGGTCAACTGGCCGTTGCGGTAGTCGAAGGCGCTGAAGACCCGGTAAAAGGGGCCGGAGCCGTCGCGGTTGTAGCCGTAGAACAGCACGCTGGGGCGCTGGCCGTCGAAGTAGCCGACGGCGCACTTGCTGGTGAGGGTGCCGAACTGCGCCCAGGGGTTGGGCAGGGTGGCGCGGGCGAGCTCGGCGCCGGTGAGGCCGTTCACGATCGATATGAACTGGGTGGTGTCGTTGGCGGCGGAGATGGTGGCGACGACGGCGCCGGCGGCGTTGGTCACGGTGACGCCGTTGGCGGTGCGAACGGCGACCTCGGCGCGGCCGTCGCCGTCGAGGTCGTAGACGGTCACGTTGTCGGTGTCGCCGATGGAGATGGCGGAGGAGCCGGGCTCGTAGGCGTATTGGTTCACCGAATTCACGCCCATATCCATGCGCCAGAGGAAGGTGCCGTCGCGTTTGTAGGCCTCGAGGAACTGTTTCTCGGCGGTGGGGTTGGTGGAGAGGCGGTCGACGAGGAAGTCGTATTCGCCGTCGCCGTCGAAGTCGCCCACCCAACAGAACTTGACGGTGTAGGGGTAGGTCGACGCCGGGTTGGGGTAGGCGGAGGCGAAGGGAAGGCGGATGAACTGCTGGCCGCTGGTGGCGTTGGCGGCGAGGGTGTAGGCGGAGCTCGCGGTCTGCTCGACGCCGTTGCGAACCGGCACGACATGATAGGATATGGAGCCGGCGAGCGCGGTGGAGCCGGGGGTGTCGAGGTAGTTGGTCGAGGCGGTGAGGACGGAGGCGTTGAGTTTGGTCGCGGCGGCGCCCCCGATGGAGCGGTAGACGTTGAAGCCGAGATCGGCGGGGTCGGAACCGAGCAGACGCCAGCCGACGTAGACTTGGGTGGAACTTGTGCGCATGGCGACCACGCCCCGGCCGAGGGGCTCCATCTGACGCTGCGCGTGGAGAGCGACGGCGCCGGCGAACACGGCGACGAGCAGCAGGCGGAGGAGGCGAACGAGCGGGGCAGGCATGGTCAGGGCGGGGCGGGGAAGGCGTGAAACGGGTGCTCCTTATGCAGGATGGCCCGGCCGGGTGGGGTGCTGCGTTGGTCGGACAGGGTGCAAAAATATCCTCGCGGCAGGGTGGCGAGGGCGGGCATGCCGAAGCCGGCGGGGCGGAGTTCGGCGGGGTAGAGAAAAAGGTAACGGATCTCGCCCTCGGTGGTTAGCGACAGCAGCACGCGGGCGGGAGGGACGGTCTCGCCGGCGGCGTCGGTGGCGGAGCCGACTTTCGGGGCCACCACGAGCAAGGCGGGGCGGAGGACGTCGAAGTTGCCCGCCGTCAAGGGCATGGCCGGGGCCGGATCGAGCAGGGCGGCGGCGTAAGTCTGGGCGAGGGTGACCGTGATCTCCAGGTTCTCCGCCGTGGACTCGATTTGCGCGGAGCTCTCCAGGGCCTGGTGGGCCCGGCCGGCTGCGGGCAGCATGCAAGCCGCGAGGACGCAGGCCGACAGGAGTGGGCGGAGGCGGAGCACGGAGTAAGGGAAGGGTGGGGCGGGTAAAAGCGAACAAGGTTCGGGACCGGAGCGGGCGGGGTGTCGGTCTCGACAATCGATGGCGTCTGTATGGCGCGCTTCGCGAGCCGCCGGGAGGGCGCTGGATTCGAACAGTAAGATTTTTGGGCGCGGCGGCCGCGCTTCCCGGATTCCGGCCGACCGTTCAGCGGGCGCCGAACAAAGCGGTGCCGACCCGCACGCAGGTGCTGCCGGCGGCGACCGCGAGTTCGAGATCGCCGCTCATGCCCATGGACAGCTCGGGCAGGGCGACGCCGGCGCGGGCGGCAAGGGTGTCGCGCAGGTCGCGCAGGGCGGCGAAGGTGCGGCGGGCGTGTTCGGCGGTTTCGGCCGGGCTGGCGCCGAGCGGGGCGATGGTCATGAGGCCCTCGACGCGCAGCGCGGGGCAGGCTAGGGCGGTTTCGAGCAGGCGGGGGGCGTCCTCGAGCTCGGCGCCGAATTTGGCCGGGTCGCGCCCGGCGTTGATCTGGAGCAGGACGGCGAGGGGGCGACCGAGTTCCGCTGCGGCGCGGTCGAGGTGGCGGACGAGTTTCTCCGAATCGACGCTTTGGATACGGTCGAAGGTCTCGGCGGCGAGGCGGGATTTGTTGCTCTGAAGATGGCCGATCAGTTCCCAGCGCAGGTCGGCCGGGGCGAGGGGGCGTTTGGCGGCGGCCTCCTGGACCCGGTTCTCCGCGACCGCGGCGAAGCCCCGGCGGGCGGCGTGGGCGGCGGCCTCGGCGGGGTGGGTCTTGGTCACGGGCAGGAGCCGGACCGATTCGGCGGGGCGGCCGGCGGCGCGGCAGGCGGCGGCGATACGCGCCTCGACCTCGTCGGCGCGCAAACAGAATTCTTCATAGGTGAGCATGGGAAAGCGGTGTTTTCTCGGTTGCAGGCGAATTAGCCGTGGTTATAGATACCCTACCCTTTCGGGCGCGTCCACCCCATGCAAATCGACAACTTCAAAATCTTCGCCGACTTGGTCGAGACGAAGAGTTTTTCCAAGGCCGCCAAGATCAACGGCATCACCCAGTCGGCGGTCAGCCAGCAGGCGCGCGCGATGGAGAAGCACTTCAAGGCGCTCCTGATCGATCGCAGCCAGAAGCAGTTTCAACTCACCCGCGAGGGCTACCAGGTCTACGAGTCGGCGAAGGAGATCCTGCACACCTACGACAAGCTGGAGAGCGATCTGCAGGAGATGAAGAAGGTCATCAGCGGGACGATCCGCATCTCGACCATCTACTCGATCGGCCTGCACGAGCTGCCGCCCTACATCAAAAAATTCCTGCACGACTTCCCGTCGGTCAACGTGCGGGTCGAATATCGGCGCAGCAACCTCGTCTACGAGGACATCCTGCACAACTCGGTCGACTTCGGCCTGGTGGCCTTCCCCCAGAAGCAGCGCCAGATCGAGATCCTGCCTTTTCGCAACGACCGGCTGGTCCTGATCACCCCTCCGCAGCACCCGCTGGCGAAGAAGACCACGGTGTCGGTGGCGGAGCTGGCTGGGCACAAGTTCATCGGCTTCGATCCCGACATCCCGACGCGCAAGGCGGTCGATCAGATCTTCCGCGAGCACAAGCTCGAGAACTGCGAGCCGGTGATGGAGTTCGACAACATCGAGACGGTGAAGCGCGCGGTCGAGATCGACCACGGCATCGCCATCGTGCCGCAGGCCACGGTGCAGCAGGAAGTCAGGGCGGGGACGCTCGCCCAGCTTTCCCTCAAGGGCAAGGAGTTCACCCGGCCCCTCGCCATCCTGCATCGGAAGGGGCGCGTTTTGACCCCCGCGATGCGGAAGTTCATCGAGACCCTGGCGCTCGATCTCGGCTCGTCTTCGGCGGAGTAGGCGACGCGGAGCGCGGCCGCCGCGCCTCGCGTATGGATTTTGCACGGATGGACCGGCGTTAAGGTCGGGCGTCCTTCGTGCCGATATCCAACCCATGAATCTCATGTGGTCGCGTGCCTTGGAGACCGGGGTCAAGCAGGTGGATGACGAGCACCAGGTGCTCATTGGCGAACTCAACAAGCTCGGGGTCATGCTCCAGGCCAACGCGGTAGACGTGGCCGCGACCCAGGCCTTCATGGGCTTTCTCGGCACCTACACCGCGCGGCATTTCGCGCACGAGGAGAAGTGCATGCACGAGGCGCGCTGCCCGGTGGCGGCGGCGAACAAGGCCGCCCACGGCCAGTTCATCCAGATGTTCGTCGCGGCCAAATTGCGCGTCGGCACCGGCGCCTCGATCCAGGAGCTGCGAAAACTCCACGAGTCGCTTTGCGACTGGGTGAAGGCTCACATCCTGAAGATCGACACGGGACTGCGCGGCTGCGGGCACAAACCGGCCGTTTAAGTCGGTGAGCGGGCGGCCGCGTTCGTCACCCGCGCTCAAGTTCCGGATCGTCGAGCCATCGGTGCGCGTCCGGCGCTTCCGGCGACGAGTCCGGAAGCCTTGTCTTAAGCTCCCGGAAGTGACCGCATGACTTGGCGCCGCAGGCGCGATCCTCCCAATCTGAGTCATGCGTTTCCTACCCCTTGCCGCCGCGTCTCTTGCCTCCCTGCTTCCCGTCGTCATGCCCGCCGCCACTCCGCCCACCCCCATCCTCGACGGCTTCACCGCCGACCCCTCCATCCGTGTCTTCGGTGACGCCTATTACGTCTACCCAACTTCGGATAAACCCAACTGGTTGACCACCGACTTTTCCGTCTGGTCCTCCAAGGACCTCGTGACCTGGAAAAAGGAACGCATGATCCTCGACGTCGCCAACGACCTGAAATGGGCCAGCCTCCGCGCCTGGGCCCCCGACTGCATCGAGCGCGACGGCACCTACTTCTTCTACTTCTGCGCGGAGGGCAAAGTCGGCGTCGCCACCGGCCGATCCCCCGCCGGCCCCTTCGTCGACGCCCTCGGCAAACCCCTGCTCGACCGCAAGGCCGACGCCCGCTTCACCACCAACACCATCGACCCGTATCCGTTCATCGACGACGACGGCCAGGCCTATCTTTACTGGGGCAACGGCGCCGAGCGCGCCAACGCCCTCCGCCTGTCCCGCGACATGCTCGCGGTCGAGGGCGACCTGATCGACATCCCGATCAAGGGCCGCAGCTCGGGCGTGGTCGTCGATTTCCGCGAGGGCATCGTGGTCTTCAAGCGCGCCGGTCGTTACTACTTCATGTGGTCGGTGGACGACGCCCGCAGCGACGACTACCGCGTCGCCTACGGCACCGCCGCCTCGCCGCTAGGCCCCGTCGAGATCCCCGCCGAGGGCTCGCTTGTGCTCGCCAAAAACGGCCCGGCGAAAGGCACCGGCCACCACAGCGTGGTCAACGTGCCCGGCACCGACCGCTGGTATGTCGCCTACCACCGCCACGCCATTCCCGACGGCAGCGGCTACAAACGCGAAACCTGCCTCGCCCGCATGGAGTTCAACCCCGACGGCTCCATCCGCCCCATCGACCCCATGGTGTCCGCCTTCCAACCCGGCGACACCGGCGAGCCGCTGGTCGACGGCCGCGGCCGCTGATTCGCCGGGTGTCGCCGGACCCTACGCGCAACAATGCGCCGGCGGTAGACTGGACTCCTTCCGGACGTCGGGTAAGCCAGCCTTACCCCATGTTCCCTCGCCTCCCGCCCGCCTGGTTCGCCGGCGCGCTCCTTTGTTTCCTCGCGCCCGCCCTCCGCGCCGAGAGCTACGCCGACTGGTCCGCCGTCGCCCTCCCCGGCGACGCGGCCACCCGCGCCCCCATGGCCGACCCGGACGGCGACGGCCTGAGCAACCTGGAGGAATACGCCTTCGGCCTGAATCCCCTCGCGCCCTCCGCCGACACGCCGACGCTTTCGCCGCCCTCCGCGCCGACCGCTACCGGCGAAATCACCTTTGAACTGCTCGAACGCGCCGGCCCCCGCGGTGGCGTGCAGATCGACCTCGAACTGTCGGCCGATCTCACCACCTGGGTCCGCCCACCGTGGCGCCGGACTGTGCTGACGGGGCGCGCCGGCGATCCGGCCGGTTCGGTCCGCACTCAGTTCTACACCCGCCCGCCCGCCCGCGGCATCTGGTTCGCCCGGGCCAAGGTCACGGCCGTCGATCTCGCGCTCGAAACCGCCGCCTATTACGTCGCGCCCACCGGGGACGATGCCGCCGCCGGCACCAAGGCCGCCCCCTTCGCCACCATCAAGAAAGCCGCCGAACTCGCCCAGCCCGGCCAACTCGTCTACCTCCGTGGCGGCACCTACCTCGCCACGACCAAGATCGGCCTCACCCGCGCCGGCACCGCCGCGACCCCCATCCGCATCCGCGCCTACCCCGGCGAACGCCCGGTGTTGGACGTCTCCGCCACCGCCGGGACCAGCCAGGACGCCCTCTCGATCAGCGGCTCGTTTTACCATGTCTACGGCCTCGAAATCGTCGGCGCCGCGCACAACTCGGTGAAAATCTCCGGCAACGACAACACCATCGAAAACTGCGTCAGCCGCGCCGCCCGCAACACCGGTTTCCACATCACCGGCGGCACCGCCACCACCACCTACCCAGCCCGTAACCTCTACCTGAACTGCGACTCGATCCGCAGCTTCGACGCGCCCATCGGCGGCAACGCCGACGGCTTCAGCGCCAAGTGGAATCTCGGCCCCGGCAACGTGTTCCGCGGCTGCCGCGCGATCGAAAATTCCGACGACGGCTGGGACCTCTGGATGGGCGACGGCAGCGTGCTGATCGAAAACTGCCGGGCCATCCGCAACGGCATCAACGTCTGGGCCAGCCCCACGTTCGACGGCAACGGCCAGGGTTTTAAACTCGGCGGCAACAACGTCGGCGCCCCCCACCGCCTCGTGCGCAGCCTGGCCTGGGGCAACCGCTCTTACGGCATCGACCAGAACAACAACCCCACCGGCCTGACCGTCGAACAGAACGTGTGCTGGGACAACGCGAGCGGTGTGCTTAACCTCAATCACGTCGGCGTGACGCTGGTCGGGAAACACACGGTCCGAAACAACGTGGGCATCGCCGGCACCGGCTCCACGACGGTGTCCATCGGCGGCACCGCGCCCGTGGTGCAAAACAACGCCTGGCAGCTCTTCACCGGCACGAGCGTCGCCAAGCTGACCGATTTCATCGACACCGACGCGACCGCCGCGATGAACGCGCCCCGCCGGGCGGACGGCGGCCTGCCCGAGGACTTGTTTATGCGCCCGGTCTTCGCCAGCCGTTTCATCGACCGCGGCGTCGCCATCCCGGGCGACACCTGGCTCGGCGCCGCGCCCGACCTGGGCGCCTACGAGGCCCCGGCGTGGTGAGCCAAAAGAGCCGATAGATGAATGATCACGGAGCCGGCGCGGGCTCGACCTCCGGCTCGGTGATCTCGAAAAAGCCGGATTGGAGCAGGCCCTTGGCGTCGGGGAGCAGGAAATAGCCGCCGACGACGTCCTGGCCGTCCCCGAGCGGGTCTTTCACCAACATGCCCCGGAAGCTCTGGGTGCGAACGACTTTTTTGCCGAGGGGATCAAGGATGGCGGCGGAGCCGGTGACGACGCCGGTTTTGGGATCGAGCTTCACCGCGACGCGGTTGGGGTTGTCGACCGTGCCGGCCTTGGGCGCGGTGAACCCGGTGGCGGTCGGCGTGAGGGTCTGGGCGATGGGTTTGGAGAGGCGCCCGAGCCCGCCGCCGCTCAACCCAAACTCGGCGCGGTTGGCGGAATTGGCGAGCGGGGCGAGGGGCGGCAGTTTTTTGCCGGTGGCCGGGAGCGGCGCGCCGACGAGGAGCAGTTGTTGCTCGAACCCGTCGCGGTAGGATTTGGCCTTTTTGTCGACATCCTTGGCCCAAACGAGCTCGCCCGCGAAGCGAGGAGCGGCGGTGGTGGCGTCGATCAGCCCGAAATTGCCAAGCGCCAAGGTGATGCCGGAAATCCAAAAGAAAGGAGCATCATGCCGATTAGATAAAGGCATCGACTGGGTGAGTTTTTGACCAAGCGCGGTTTCGCCGGTGAAGCTGGTCGAGCCATCGGAGGTAAGGTTCAATGTGAAAAAACCGGCGCCGTCGGGAAGCGAAGGGCCCTCGCCTTCGCCGGGGAGAAGGACACCCGTGTAGCGGGCGGCCGCCGGATGCGGGCGGGTCTTTGCGTTCCAATGGGAAACTAGGCCGGTCTCGGAGGTGGTAACGACGTAATAATTTTGCACCAAATCCTCGGTGGCGACGGTAAAGAAGAGCCGGTCGGTATCCAGATCCCACGAGAGAGTCAGATATATGGGCACTCCGTCGTAGGTTACCTTTGTATTAGCAATGCGGCGCAAAGAGTAAGATGGCGAGTCCACAATCACCGGTTCACCAAAGGTCGCGCTGAAAGAGCGGGTAAACAAAGGGGAGCGATAGGTGCCGGTGATTTTCTTGCCGGTCCTGGTCGCCTGCCAGCTGCCCGTCAGCGGCCCGCCATTCAATTCCATCAGGCCGGTGTAGCGGGCCGAGGCCAGGGCGGAGCTGGTGTTGAATGCACGAAGCGAAACGGTATGGGTGACGTAGCCGCCCCCATTGCGGGCGGTGAACTCGATCACGTAGGCGCCCGCTTGGCTGAGGGTTCCGGACAAGGTGCGGCTTTTCGGGTCGACCGTGAGACTCGCGGGCAACCCTTTGACTTGCCACTCGAGCTCCTT
>JAIXVP010000212.1 GCA_027482905.1 Opitutaceae bacterium | reverse complement strand
CGCGGTGCAACCGCAGCGCGCGATCCAACCCGTCCAGCAGGCCCTCGGCCGAGACCGCCACTTGGATGCCCGTGCCGGCGGGCGGGTTCGCGTCGCAATCCACCACCGTATCGGCCAGCCCGCCGACGCCGGTCACCACCGGGATGGTGCCGTAGACCTGGGAATACATCTGGCTGAGGCCGCACGGTTCGAAGCGCGAGGGCATGAGGAAAAAGTCGGCCCCGGCGGTCACGAGGTGGCTCATGCCCTCGTCGAGCACGGTGCTGAGCGCGACGCGTTTGGGCAGGGCCTGGGCCAGCTCGCGCAGGCCGCGCGTCAGCTCCGGGTCGCCCTTGCCGAGCACGATCAGGCGACAGTCCTCGCGTTTGAAAAACTCGCGGTTGGCCAGAACGAGATCGACGCCCTTCTGGGTGGTAAGCCGGCAGACCATGCCAAAAACCGGGCCCGGATAATCCGGGTCGAAACCGTGCCGCCGCAGCAACTCGGCCCGGCAGGTCCATTTGCCCTGGAGGTCGCCGATGCCGTAGTTCGCGGGCAGCAGGGAGTCCGTCGCCGGGTTCCAGATCGAGAAGTCGATGCCGTTGAGCAGGCCGACAAACTCGTCCGCGCGCGACGCCACCACACCTTCCAGGCCGCAACCGAATTCCGGGGTCTGGATCTCGCGGGCGTAGGTCGGGCTGACCGTGCTCACGCGATCGGCGAAGAGCAGGCCACCCTTGAGGAAATTCATCTGCCCGTAGAACTCGACCCCGTCGATGCCCATGAGCTCCTCGGGGAGGTTGGTGCGGTAGAAGGAGCGCATCGGGAACACCCCCTGGAAGGCCAGGTTGTGCACGGTAAAAACCGTCCGCATGGCGAGGATGTCGCCGTGGCGCTGCTCGGCGTGGCGGAGCAGCAGCGGCAGCAAACCAGTCTGCCAGTCGTGGCAGTGGACCGCGTCGGCGTTCATGCGCAGCAGGCGCATGGCCTCGACCACGCCTTTGCAGAAGAAGATGAAACGGTGGTGGTTGTCCTCGTAATCCCGCTCGGCCGTGCCGTAGGGGTTGCGCCGGTCGAAGAACTCGTCGCGGCAGACGAGGTAGACGGTCAGGCCCTCGCGCGGGGAAAAACGCCGGATCTCGCCGCTCATGAACACGTCGCCCATCTCGATGCGCGGCCTTAGCACGGTCTCGGCGTCGGCGGCGTCGGGGTGATCCACCACGCTGCGGTAGCCGGGCACGAAGACCGCCACCTTGTGCCCGCGATCCACCAAGGCCCCGGCCAGCGAGGCCACCGCGTCCGCCAGTCCACCGGTCTTTACATAAGGGAACAACTCGCTCGCCGCATGGACGATTTTCATGGGTCCCACAGTGCGGGGCCCGGAAGCGATTACACGTTAAAAAAACGCCCGCCCGCCGCCTCCAGCGCGGCCGCCATGCGGGCGGCGCGAAGGTTGGCGAGGACGTCGTGCACGCGGTGCAGTTGCACGCCCTGGCGAACGGCCAGCGCGGTGAGCGCGAGGGTCGGCTCCAGCCGGTCGGCCGGCGTCGCCAGCTCGGGCAGGGCGTGGCCGATCACGCTTTTGCGCGAGACGCCGAGGAGCACCGGGCGACCCAGCGCATGCAGTTCGCCGAGCCGGCCGAGCAGGGCGAGGTTCTGCGCCTGGGTTTTGCCGAAGCCGATTCCCGGGTCCACCACCACGCGGTCGGCCGTCAGTCCGGCGGCGGCGGCGAGGGCGAGGCTGCGTTCCAACCAGGCCAGCACGGACGGCAGCGGATCGGCGTCGGCGGGGTGATCGCGGAGCGTGGGGTCGTGGTGCATCACCACCACCGCCGCGCCCGTCTGCGCCGCCAGCCGGGCGAGCGCGGCGCCGCCCGGGCCTTGCAGACCGTGGATGTCGTTTAAGATGTGTGCCCCGGCAGCGAGCGCGGCGGCGGCCACGGCCGGGCGATACGTGTCGATCGAAAGCGGCCGGCCGGGAAACTCGGCCGCGAGCGCGCGCAGAACCGGCGCCACGCGGGAGAGTTCCTCCGCTTCCGGGACCTCAACATGGCCGGGCCGGGTGGACTGACCGCCGACGTCCAGGATGTCGGCCCCTTCCTCGATCATGCGCCGGGCGCGCACCAGAGCGGCGGCGGGCGCGAGGTGCTGCCCGCCGTCGAAGAACGAGTCGTCGGTGACGTTCAGGATGCCCATGATCCGCGGCGTCCCGAGGTCGAGCGACAACTCGCGGCAACACAGAATCAGGGGCGCGGCGGACACGGGCGGCGGAAGGCGGAGCGGGACGAGCGTTGGTCCGAGCGACGGCCGGTCGGCCTCAGGGCGCGGGCAAATACTCCGTGGTCATGACGTCCGACACTTTAAGGGCGCCGGCCGGCAGGAGTTTCAGGTCCTCGACGATCTTCAGCTGGGCGGCGTAACGCGCGGGATCGAGCCGGCCGATGCGGGCGGAGTCGGGGGCGTCGCGGCCGACCACGAGCTTTTCCTTCACGATCATGCCGCGGGAGAAATCCAGGAAAGCGTCGGTGTTTTTGTCGTTGGCCGCCTTCATCGCGGCATGAGCAGGGGCCGGGTCGCCCTCGATGTAGTCCCGCCAGCCGCGGACGTAGGCGGCGAGGAAGGCGCGAAGAGCGGCGGGGTTTTTCCGGGCCCAGTCGCGGTTCGCGATCAGCACGCCATAGGAATCGTAGCCGGCGTCCCAGGCGTAGAGGTAGCGCGGGGCGGGCGCGCCGCCCTGGGTGATAAAGAAGGGCTCGGCGATGTAGTAACCCTGCTGGATAAAGTCCTTGTCCGCGATGAAGTTGGCCACGGAGAAATTGAACGGGATGATGGTGAAATCGATGGCGTATTTCTGGCGCAGGTAATCGAGAAAAATCCAGGCCGGGCGGGCCATGATCTTGCGGCCGTTCAGGTCCTTGAAATCGCGCACCGGGTTGTCGGCGTGGAGCAGGAAGACCGAGGGGTCGTTCTGGAACACGGCCGCGACCTGGAGCAGGGGCAGGCCCTTTTGCACGTCGAGCAGGGTGGTGACGCTCTCGCCCTGGCCGATGTCCGCCTGGCCGGTGGCGATGCGTTGGTTCACGAGGGCGTTGGGTCCGCCGGGCACGAGGGTGACGTCGAGGCCGGCCTCGCGGAACCAGCCGCGCCCCTGGGCCTGGAAAAGCCCGCCGTGCTCGGGCTCGGGCACCCAATCGAGTTGCACCGTGATCTTGGTGAGCGCGGGCGCGTCCGGGGCGGCGGCGCCGGGCGCATTGGTCGTATCGGACTTTGCGCAGCCGCCCAGGGCGAGAAGGGCGACGCATCCGGCGAGGAGGGCGGAAGCGGTGAAGCGGGAGGACATGGTCCACGAACAAAGCATACTTCCGGAGCCTTGCAACGCCCGCGCCGGGGAGCATCGGGTCGGGTTCAGTCGGACAGGGCGGTCAGCAGTTGGCGCAGCTCGTCGTCGATGTCCTCGGGCCGGGCCACGGTGTGGCCGATCTCTTCGCGCAGGAGCTGGCGGTAGCGTTGGCGGAGACGGTGCAAGGCGACCCGGACGGCGGGTTCGGAGAGACCGAGACGGGCGGCTATCGCCATGTGCGGAGCCTCGACGGTCCGGCCGCCGAGGCAGGGCGCGAGCGCGTCGAAGTGTTCGGCGCGGCCGGCGGCGGCCTGTTCGGCGCGGAGCCGGTCGGCGACGGTCCGGAGCAAGGCCAGCGCCCAGGCACGATCAAAGGCGCGATCGGGCGCGAGCCCGGGGTCGGCGGCGCCGGCCAGGGCGGCGGCGTGGGCGTCGGCGTCGAGCGCAGGACGAAGGTGCGCGCCGCGTTTCAGCGCGCCGTCGTGGTCGCGCCGGTCGGCCAGATGATGTTCGAAACCCGCCAGAAGCCAGGAGCGGAAACGTCCGCCTTCGCGTCGGACGGCGGCGAGCGACTCGGGCCGGAGCAGGCGGGCGAAAAAACCTTGCACCGCGTCCTCGGCGTCGGGCGGCGCGAGGCCGCGACGCAGGGCGTGGGTGAGGAGGGGCGGACGGTATTGGGCGCAGAGTCCGGCGAGAGCGCGGCCGGCCGCGGTCGTATCGGTTTCCCCCTGACGGGCGGCGTCGAGGACCAGCGTCCAGCGGGTGGTGGCGAAGGAGGCGCTCACGGGGCGGGTGCGAGCAAAGCGTCGAGTGCGGCGAGTTTCTGGTGATTTTCGATCATCGCCGGGTGACTCGCGAGATAACGCATGGAAAGGTGTTCGCGCTCGCCCACGAGCAACTGTCTTTTCTCCGTCGCCTGTTCGCGCAATCTGGCGTCGCGCCAGGCGGGCGTCTGCTTATCGAGCGCGGCGAACTCGGTCTCGAGCGCGATCAAGATGGGGTGCGTCTGGCCATAGCGGACGCGCGCGCCGGCGAGTTCCAACGTGAGTTCCAAGAGGCGTGTCTGGACCGCCGATGTCGAAGGCGGGACGGAGGCGGAAGCGGTGGCGGGAATCGACGTCGGGGGAGGATTGGCGGGCAGGCTGAATCGCAGGACGGCGATCTGGCGGCGGCCGTGGGCGTCGAGCCCGAGGTCGAGCGCCAGGGGCGCGTCGAGCGGGCAGACGCGTTGCACTTTCCGCTCCGTGGTCGTGACGAGGCTCGACGCGGCCGCCTCGCGCGTGGTGATGGTGAAGAGGGCGTCGAAGGAGACTTCTCCGTCCTTTAGGATCGGGCGAAGTCGGACCGAAACGCCGACGGGCGTGGACTGGAATCGTTGGTCGGCGGGAGAGTCTTCGGTGGTTTTCTCCGCAACGGTGATCTCGCATTCGGCGCCGCTGCGCACCGTGACGCGCGGGGCGGAGAGAACCTCGGAGCCGGGTAGGGTGGCCAGCTCGGCGGCGCTGATCTGATCGGGATGGAAATACTGGTCCCGAGCCAAACGGATGAAACGCACCTCGGTCTGGATCTCCGCCGCGTCGGCCGACGCGATTGCCGACGCGATTTTGGCGACGGGAGCGGTGATCTTGCCCCTGACGAGCGAGACGTCGTCGAACTCTATCCAACGGGCGGGGCGGGTCCAGAGCGCGAGTTCGACGACGTCGGCGGGGCGGAGGCCGTCGAATGCCAAAGTGCAGTGCTGAAGCGTGCCCGTGCTGCGCGCCTCCGCCAGGTTTGCGATGTGCCAGAGTCCTTCGGCATCAAGCGCGCGCAGGCGCCATTCGGTTTTACCGCCGATTTCGGCGGTGACGGCGACCGCGCTTCCGTCGCCGCGTTCGAAGACCGGGCCCAGGATGATCGTCTTTCCGTCGATCCTGGTATCGATGCTACGGGCCGGGCCGTCGAACGCATGGGTATGGCGTTGCAACGGGCCATCCGCCACGAGGAGGCGGATGCGCGTGGCGGTTTGCCCCGGTCGGACGGGCAGGAGGGCTCCCGGCCAGCGGGTGTTGTTGGGAAAAGCCGGGCTTCGCGTCGCCATGAGACGCGCCGTGGCCAGATTGGCGTCGGAGAGGGGAAAGGTGGCGGGGCGGACGTCGAGCGAAGCGGTGAAGGCCGAAGGGCGTCCCTCGGGATCGAAAAAGCCAAACTCCAGAACGCTCGGGACCTCGCCCGGTCCCTCGGTGTGGAAAACGAATTGGCGACCGTCGGCGTGGACCGTGCCGTTGTCGAAGGTCACGGGCCACGCGGCGCTGTAACGCGCGCTCCAGTCAACGTGCGCGAGCGGCGTGCCGTCGGGCGCCCACCAGCCGGCCTGATCCGAGGGCTGGAGGGCGATGCCCATCAACTCGATGTATCCTCCTCCGGGCAGGCGAACGGCGAAATCCGGGGCGAGCGGAGGCGGAAACGCGGTTGCGGACGCGGGGGTGAGTTCGGCGTGTTGGCGGCGGATTTTGGCCGGCAGGTCGTGCCATTCGTCGATCAGCAGAGCGGCCGGCGCGACGACCGCGAGGACGGCCAGGATGGCGAGGATGAGATTCTGGCGGCGCAGACGGGCGGCGGGCGCGGCGGGCGCGGCGAAACGCAGAATGAAGCCGACGAGCCAGAGCATCGTGGCGGACAAGACCGCGATGATCAGCGCGGTGCTCGCGGCCGGAACGAGGCGGGGCTCCGGCGAGCGGTTGGCCAGGACCACGAGCGCGTGGAGCTCGGCGAAGAAAAGGACGAGAAGGCAGGCCAGGCCGGTGAACCAGCGACCGAGCAGGGCGACGGTGGCGGAGCGGTTCTCGGGCGAGAGCCAATGTTCCCGATCAGGCAGGTTGAGCAGGCGCGCGGGCAGACGTCGGAGAAGGGCGGCCACGCCGAGGAGCGACGCGATCATGCCGGCGGGGAGCAGCGCCGCGCCGACGAGGTAGTCGGCCGGGCTCATCCAACCGTCGGGCAGGCCGGCGGCGTTGAAATGGGAGGCGGTCCGGACGGGAAGGAAGCGGGCGGTGGCGGCGAGCCAGCCAAGGTAAAGCGCGTAGAGGACAAACAGGGTGAGCCGGAGAACGGGGAAACGGCGACGCGGGTGGCGGGCGGGCGGGGTCGGCGCCGGAGCCGGGGGCGCTGGTAAACTGGGGTTGCCGGCGACTCCGAGGGTCTCGATGCGCGTCTTCAGCTCGCCGGCGGCGGCGTAGCGAAGGGCGGGATTTTTCTCCAGGGCGCGCAGGACGATCGCGTCGAGCCGGACGTCGATGTGCACGCGGTGCGAGGGCGGCTGGAGTTGTTTTTCGTCCGGCAGCTCGCCGGTCAGCATCTGGTAGAGCACGACGCCCAGCGCATAGATGTCGGACCGGTGATCGACCTCGGCCGGGCGCTCACGCTGTTCGGGCGCCATGTAGCGGGGAGTGCCCATGACGCCGCCGGCCTCGGTGAGCCCGGTGGCGCCGGGATCGGCCGTGTTCGACGAACCGGAGGCGAACGATTCGCCGGCCGCCGGGTTTGCCGGGTCGGCGGACGCGGCGAGCTTGGCGAGGCCGAAGTCGGCGATTTTCACCCGGCCGAGTCGGTCGATGAGGATGTTCTCGGGCTTGATGTCGCGATGGACGAGTCCGTGGTCATGCGCGTATTGAAGCGCGTCGCAAAGCGGCGGAACGATGGCGAGGGCCTCGCGAGGGGCGAGGCGGCCGGCGGCGAGAAGCTGACGGAGATTCACGCCGTCCACGAACTCCATGAGGATGAAGTAGCGGCCGGCGGCGGTGCGGCCGAACTCGTGCAGGATGACGATGCCGGGGTGGTTTAGCTGGGCGAGCGCGCGGGCCTCGCGGGCGAAGCGCTCGGCGAAGGACGGATCGGCGTCGAGTCCGGGGCGGAGGATTTTGAGGGCGACGTGACGGTCGAGGTCCCGCTGGCGGGCCTTGTAGACCGCACCCATGCCGCCGCGGCCGAGCAATTCGAGGATCTCGAGTCGGGGAAACTCGGGCGCGAGTTCGGCGGGGGTCGGCGGCGGGGTGTCTGACGGGGCGGCGGGCTGGGTGACGAAGCCGGCGGCGAGCAGGCAATGCGGGCAGGCGCCGAGGGGCGCGGCCGGCGGGAGGGAGCGGCCGCAGCGGGGACACGCGGAGCCGGAGGCATTCGAGGTGGGCGGGTGCATGGTGGCGTTCACCCGTATTCTTCGGAAAGCACGGCGAAACGTTACGCCGCCCCGCGCCTAGCGTTCGATCTGCTCGGCGGAGTAGCTGTCGTGCCAGCGGTGCAGGGCGAGCCAGGCGAGACCCGAGACGGCCGAGACGAGGACGAAGCCCAGCGCGCACCCGACCACCGCCGTGGCGTAGAGCCCGGGGATCTCGTTGCGCGCGCTGAAGAGCAGCGCCGTGATACCCAGCCCCGAGCGCCCGCCTGAGGTGCTGCCCACCAGGTAGTCGGCGGTCAGCGCGCCGATGGGCGCGAGGATGGCGGCGATGCGCAAGCCGGTGAAAAAATACGGCAGCGCGGCCGGCGCGCGCAGCAACAGCAGTTCCTGCCAGCGCGCCGCCCGGCCCATGCGAAAGAGGTCGAGGTGCGCCTGCTCGACCGAGAGCAGGCCCTGGGTGGTGTTCACCACCAGCGGGAAAAACGTGATTAAAAACGTCACGATGATCACGCTCGGCGCCCCCGGCCCGACCCAGAGGATGAGGATGGGCGCCACGATGATGACCGGCACCATTTGCAGGCCCATCAGGTAGGGATAAAGCGCCTGCCGCACGAGGGTCGAACTGGCCAGCAGGAGCGAGGCCCCCGCCGCCACCAGCGCCGCGAGGGCGAAGCCGCCGAGCGAGGCGAGCGCGGTGTGGCCGGCCGCGCCGAGCAAGGCCGGACCATGCACCTGAAAAGCCTCCCCCAACTGCGGCAGGCTCGGGAACAGAAACCGCCGTCCCGGCGGCAGCGAGTGGTGCAGCGCCTGCCAGCCGGCGAGGAAGAGCGCCGCGAGCACGAAGGGCGGGAGCCGACGGAGCAGGCGCGAGCTCATGCGGCGAAATCCTCCGCCGGTTCGACCGCGCGGAGCCGCGCGGAAACGTCGGCCACGAGGCGAAGGTAATCAGGAGCGCGCCGGGTTTCGTGGTTGCGCGGATAGGGCAGATCGACCGCCAGATCGTGGGCGATGCGCCCCGGATGCGGCGCGAGAACAAGTATGCGAGTCGAGAGAAACACCGCCTCGGCGACGGAATGGGTGACGAACAGGGCCGTCCAGGCCTGGCGCGCGTGGATGGCGAGGAGTTCCTCCCCGAGGTGGTCGCGGGTCATTTCATCCAGCGCGCCGAATGGCTCGTCGAGCAGAAGCACGCGGGGCTCGAGGGCGAGGGCGCGGGCGAGGGAGACGCGCATGCGTTGACCGCCCGAGAGCTGGCGGGGGTAGGCGCGAGCCTTTTCCGTCAGACGCACCAGTCCGAGGGCGGCGTCGCGCCGCCGCGTCCGCTCCGCCGTCGACACCCGGCGCAGCCGCAGCAGGGTTTCGACATTCGCTGCCACCCGGAGCCAGGGCAGGAGGGTGGCGTCCTGAAAAACGTAGGCGAGGTCGTCCAACTCGCCCGGCGGCCGGTCCGCGACGCGGAGGGTGCCTTCGCTGGGCGCGAGCAGGCCGGAGACAAGGCGGAGCAGGGTGGATTTACCGCAGCCGGAGGGGCCGAGGATGGAAACAAATTCCCCCGGCGCGACCGTCAGGCTGAGCGGCCCCAGCACGGCGGGCCCGGTCGTGTCGAAACGTTTGGCGAGCGCCTGGCAATGGATCAGGGGCGGGGGCGTCATGGCTGGAGCGGCGAACAAGGCCCGGCGGCGGGCGGCGCGCAAATGTCGGGCGCAAAAAACCCGCAGCCGGAAGAGGCTGCGGGCGAAGGGGACGGGCGGCTTTCCAAGGGGAAAGGAGCCGGCGCGCGGGGACTTAGGCCTTTTCGACCAGACCGGCCTTGATGGCCTTGACCGAGACGAGCATGCGCTTGATGCCGCCGTTGGCGAGCTTCACGCGGATGCGCTGGAGATTGGGCTTGAAGGTGCGGGAGGTCTTCTTGGTCACGTGGGTGCCGATGCCGCCGCTCTTCTTGGACTGGCCCTTGCGGTGGATGATGGAACCCTTGGTGGGGCGTTTGCCGGTGATGGCGCAAATGCGAGACATGGTGATGCGTGGGTTGAGTTAAAAGGGTCAGAGAAAGGGCGGCGGGGTGCGGGTGCGCAAGGGGAAAAAGCGCCGGGGTAAAAAGCGGGGCGGAGGGTGGTCCGCGCAAAATCGACCTTGCGCTTTGTCGGGCGCGTCCTTGTTTCGACGCTTCGTTCCGGAGAGGTGGCTGAGTGGCCGAAAGCAGCGCTTTGCTAAAGCGCCGTAGGTGTAACAGCCTACCGGGGGTTCGAATCCCCCCCTCTCCGCCAGTTTTCGGATGTGACAGATGACGCCAAATCGGCGCAAACCAGCTCAGGAAGCGAGCTTGCGGGTAATTCCTCCAAAACCTCAACCGTGCCAGACTTTGCCGTCTTTTGCCCCGAAAAGACTACCGTTTGTGAAGCCAGTTGTGAAGATGGTTTTGGGGCGTCCTTCCTCTGAGGAAGCGGCTCCGCGTCAGTCCACGCCAATTCTGTGACCGCTTCAAAGGTCGGAAGGCACGTTACATCGGTGTAGATGTTCGCCGTTAGCCGTGGGTCGCTGTGGCGCATCAGTTCTTGCGCTAGGCGCTGCGAGACGCCGCTGGAGGCCAGCTTGGTGGCAAAGGTATAGCGCAGGGCGTGAAAATCGATCCTGCGCCCCATAGCGTCGATTCTGGGGATGCCTGCGGCCTCAAGGTCGGCACGCATGTAGCGGGAGATAATCGCCGTGTGGGTGTGCTTGAAGACTCGGACGGAGTTGTCCTTCGGTTTCGCCTTGGCCTTGGCGGCCTTCAACTCCGCCAAGAGCATCGGATGCAGAGGCAGCACCGCGTCGCGGCGGTTCTTCGTGGTGGAGGCACGGGCGCGGATGTGCGGCCGCTCATGCTCTAGCTGGAGATCGCCCCACACGAGCTGCCCCAGCTCCCCGAGGCGCAACCCGGTGTAAGCCGCCGTGAGGTAAATTAAGCGGTGATCCCCGGCGACGGCTAGCAGGCGACGGAGTTCGTCGTCGGTGTAGGCGCGGCGCATCTGCTGTTTCCCGCGCACGTCGATCTTGGGCATCTCACGAAGCGGGTTGGCCTCGATACGTCCTTGCCGCGTCATCCAGTTAAGGAGCGCGTTGAGGGCGTTTTGGTGCTCGTTGACGGTCTTGGGCGACATCTTCGTTTGCTTGGAGCGCCACGCGACGAAGTTGTTTACCGAGACATCGCCGGGCATCTTCCACCCGCATTGATCGGTGAGGCGTCCCGCTCGCGCGTTGATGTGGTAGCAGTATTTCTGCGACCGCCCCAAGGTCTTCAAGTCGGCGACGAAGTCCGCTAGATGTTCCTTGAGCGTGCGTTGTGCGGAGTCCCGCTGTAAGCGCGGGGCAATTAGCCCGGCGCGTTCCCGCTCCTTTTCGTTGATGATGTCGGCGAGCTTGCGCTCGGCGACCTGCTTGTCGGTGGTGTCGAGCGGGATGTCGGTGATGCGAACATCACCCTTGAGCCGAAAGCGCCCGCGATAGGTGCGCGCCAGCTCGATCTTGCCGTTGATGCGGCGGCGTTGACGGAAGATGTGTGCAATCATGGTTGGTTGTAGTTGTTGGTTAAATACAGGTTTGTATCGGCTATTTCAATACGCTTTTCTTTTCCCAGTCGTGAGGGAGCAGCAGCTAGGGATGAGACCTCGCAGGCGCTTGGAGGAATTCCGGGCTCCGTAGTGCCAAGCGAAATACACCAATCCGCATCTATGGGCTGCGTCGGTTGAGTGGCTTTGCATTCTCCTTATCCGAGAGCCGCAAGCCCTGTCGAACCCTTCCCGCCGCAGCCCGAGCCCGATTGTGCCGCCTGCGGGCTCGGCAAGGACACTACGCCTGCGGCGTTCCTCCTTGCCAAGCCCTTCGGCTCCGATCCCCGGCGGGCTGGTGTATCTAGGCCGGGCGTGGATTGGCGCGGGGGTTCGATCCGTTTGGCGGCAAGATGAGGAGCGACAGTCCATCATATGTATATCCGCGCGAGACCCCCAAAAAAACCGAACCAAGTTCAATTTTTCTCAAAAATCTTTCACCCAAACCCACCCGATACTCGCCACCTCAGCCATCAAACCCGCACACCCAATCCCAATCCATGGAGCTATCAGACATCTCTCCTTAGCGGTGCTCTAAGGAAAAATCACACCGGAAACCCGCGACCCAAAGCCAGATTCCCGAAGCAGAAGTGCGCCCGGATATTGGGCTGTTATGGCCCACCTCGGATCTCTTGTCCCTTAGCCGATTTATCTCGTTTTTACTCCTGCAAACCCATATAAATTAATGTAAGCATCCTGCTGAAAAACTATGTCTGATCCTATCAATCAAACCCCAGCCTTTGGCTTTGGAATTGAAAAAAATGATCTCCCAGAGAATACCGACCCTAGGTGCCCTACCGTTCTCATTTTGGATACCTCTGGCTCCATGAGCGGCAAACCGCTCCAGGAACTACAGAATGGAATTATCACTTACATTGATGAATTAGCTGCGGACAGCCTTGCTAAACGTCGTGTTGAAGTGGCAATTATAACTTTTGGTGGGACGGTTCAAGTGGCGCATGCATTTTCACCCGCAGACCAATTTGCAACTCCCACGTTAGTTGCATCCGGCGATACACCAATGGGGCAAGCCGTTAATACCGCACTAGATTTACTAAAAGAGCGAAAGGCAGAATTGGCGCGTCAGGCAATTCCTCAATACAGGTCTTGGATTTTTCTAATTACAGATGGTGGGCCTACCGACGATCGGCTACCTGCTTGGATCGAAGCGGTTAATCGCCTTCGAGATGGCGAGCAACGTAAGTCATTCTTATTCTTTGCAGTTGGTGTCCAGGGTGCAAATTTTGATAAGTTAAAAGAGCTTTGCTTAGAACGTCCACCTGTTGCTTTAGATGGATTAAGATTTAGAGACTTGTTCCAATGGCTTTCGGCTTCTCAGAAGTCAGTTTCAAGCTCAAAACCCGGGGATCAAGTTCCACTTCCTCCTGTTAATTGGGGTTCTGTTTCTGCTTAAAATATGTGGCGTGTCGCCGGACAGAGCGTTATAGGCACAAGCCATATAAAGTCTGCTTTTCCTTGCCAAGATCACTGTGAAAAGGCAGAAATTGGTCGCAGAAAGATTTTAGCCTTAGCTGATGGTGCGGGTTCTGCCAGATTGGCGGACCAAGGCGCTAAGCTAGCTGTAAATTCTATTATTTCATCGACGATTGAATATCAAGGGCCACTCGATCAAATAGATGAGAAATTGGCTATGAAGTGGTTGGCTGCGGTGCGAGCTTCTATTGCGGCAGCCGCAGAAGCTTCACAATCGAGCATAGATGATTATGCTACAACTCTATTGTTGGCTATCTTTGATGGAGAATCAGCATATTTCTGGCAATTAGGGGATGGTGCTTGGATTGTGGACACCGGTCAGAATGTTGAATCAGCAACTTGGCCCGTGATGGGGCAATATGTTAATGAAACAACATTTGTGACATCCAAGAACGCCGAGAATGAATGGGTTCAAGCATATTATCCCGTTGCGGTTGCTGCAATGGGATTTTCTGATGGGCTAGAGCATCTCTGTTTAGATTTCGTGGAGAAGAAGCCTTACCTTCCTTTTGTCGGCAAAATATTCTCTGCATTGAAGTTGAGTCCAGAGGTTTCTATGATTGAAGCAGAAATAAATGGACTACTTAATTCGGCCTTTCTGCAGGAAAGAACTGATGACGACAAGACCCTTGTAATAGGTTGGAGAGGGCAAACTACCGAGAATGCTTAAGGATCAGCATGGTGGCCTTATTGATCTTGGCGCCCAACTCGGCAATCGTGGAGGCGAAGGAACTGTTTTTGTTATTAATAACCGTCCGGGCTATGTGGCAAAAATTTATCATGAAGCAACTGATGTTGGGGCACTAAAGCTCAAGAAGCTGAATGATCAAATTGGCATTACAGATGGTGACTTATTAAGTGTGGCCGCATGGCCCTCTTCGTTAATCTATAGAAATGGAAAACTGGCCGGTCTAATCATGCCAAAAGTGGATGGGCTCCCTGTCCATATGCTTTATCGAGTAGTGGATCGTCGCGATAATTTTCCAGCGGCAACTTGGCAAAGTTTAGTTCGCGTTAGTCAGAATATCGCATCGGCCTTTAATACGCTTCATTCAAGAGGCATTTTGATGGCGGATGTTAATGAGACAAATATTTTAATTACCAAAAAGGGGGAGGCACGGCTTATAGATTGTGACTCTTTTCAGTTTAAATCAAAAAACGGAGAGTATTATATCTGTAATGTGGGAATTCCACTTTGGACTCCTCCCGAGCTACAAGGTAAGTCTTTTGCGCAAGTAGTTAGAACCGAGCAGCATGATCTTTTTGGATTAGCAGTCATGCTCTTTCATATTCTTTTTATGGGGCGGCATCCTTTTGCCGGAGTCCCCAAAACAAAGGACCTTCTTGAAAATCCACCGCCTATAGAAGCATGCATAATTGGTAGACAATTCGCGTTTAGTAAAAAATCAACGGGTTATCTGGGAGTGCCGCCAAATGCTCTTACACTAGATGCTTTGCCGGAAAAAGTTGCATCCTTTTTTGAGCGAGCATTTGTGGGCACTGAACGCCCCACTGCTGCAGAATGGTTTCATGAACTTGGAAGTATTGATTTTCAAAAATGCCAGTGGGGGCATTTGCACTATCGACGGCTTACGGCTTGCCCTTGGTGTTCAATTTGGAACTCGGGAGGACCAAATTTCTTTGTTACCAGTATTACCTTCGATACAAGTTCTTCATCTGCGGTCGAGATGGAGAAACTTCTACGCGAAATTTCGAATACTGTTTCCTTGGGCTTTGAAGATTTATCTACCGAGTATCGCAGGCATGCGAGCTTTATTTGGAAGTTTGCTAGGCACGAGATTCCTGCTTTACCCGAAAGACCCCCCAGCCGACTTCCGGACAATATACATAAAACAAATTTCTCTTACTATTTTGGTATTCTAGGCTTGCTAGGCTGCCTCGTTGGCTTAGCCGGATATCCTTCTGGCGCACTAATGTGGTTTATCGGTGGGATAACTACGTTATTGATGATTAGTAAAGGGAAGATTAATTCGGATTTTACGGCTGAAATAAAGCGCAGGGTTGATGCTTATCCGGCTCTAGAAAAATCTTATCTGATGAAGGTAAATGAGCAAAATGCATCAGGCCGAAGATACCAGGAAGTTTATGCAAAAACAGTTTCTTCTTTGGAGAAGCAATTAATAGAACATCAGGTAACTGCAAGAAACGCTTTTGATCATGTTCGTGATGATCTCAGGAAAAAATTAATGCTTTTAATTTCTGATTATCGGGCGCTTCCTGCAAAGGAACAAAATATGATAAATGAAAGGAAATATAATTCTCAGCTGGAGGATTTTCTGGGAAAACATGTTATCTCTAAGCAGAAAATTGCTCATGTAGGTCCCGCACGTTCGGCAATTTTGGAACAATATGGGATTGAGACTGCGTGGGACGTAAAACATATGAAATACGTCCCCAAATTGGGACAAGGGGAGCATAATCTTAAAGTTTGGTTGCGAAGAGTTGAATCACGATTTTTGTATCGTCCTGAGGAGCCTGTATCTGAAAAAACAAAGCAGGAGGTGCGTCGAGATGTTTTACGCACCGAACAAGAACTAATTGCTCGATTTAAGGAAATTTGGCAAACGTGGCAGTCCCTTCTAAGAGAAAGAAATCCTGCCCGTATGAATCAACTACAGCGAACAAAGGTCGCCGAGGATAAAAAACAGCTTGATGCGTTAAATCTGAAGGCAGAGCAGGATCATCGACGCTTTGAAAATGAACTAAGTAGCATATTAGAAAAAATCCCCCAAGCAAGGGCTGATGCTAAGGTTGCTGCGACTCTATAAAAACGGGCCCGAATATATCTTCACCGCCGTTTTGGGAATGACGCTTGTTGCGCTATACCCTAGCAAGGTCGATTGACCTTGGCTTTGCCCTCCATGAATTGCCTGACGCTATCAGCGTTTCTGTGTCGGCAAATAAGAAGCGCGTATCCGAAAATGAATACGCGTTTTCGCTTTTAGCTTCTCCCCGACGCCTACACCGTCGAGACAATCGCCAGCACGGCGTCGCGTAGTCCCTGCGGTAGTTTTGGCCATGCTGCGACGACCTTTGCCAAGGCGGAACAGGCCTCGACAGCCGTTTGTGAAGCCAGTTGTGAACTGGAGTTTTTCGGAGTAGCAATAACTAATTGACCATCAGCGTTAATGGGCAAATTCTCTTGGGTCTTCGAATCCCCCCCTCTCCGCCATTCGCCGAAGTCATGACCTTGTTTTCTTTGGGGGGATGAGAACCCGGGTTCGACGAAGCACAGCGAAGATGGGCCGTGCGCAGCACGCCGCGGAGCGGTGGCCTAAGGCCAGCCAATCCTCCCTCTCCGCCAGTTTTGCGCAGCTAAACTGGCGGCCGACGCCAAGCGTCGGACAGCGCGTAGCGCATGGGCGGCGATAAGGACGGCGCAGCAGCGCCGGATAAAGACCCTGAGCGTGGCGAGTCCCCACTTCCGCTTACCGCGTTCCGCGTTTCCTACCGTCTCCGCACCGATGAGCCCAACTCGCTTCTATTCTGTCCATTCCCCTAATCCCTAACCGCCCACTCGTCAGTCTTCCTCATTCCTCCCCGGTCGTCCTGCTACGCGAGGCGTTTGCATCCCTGTTCCATTCCGCGAAACAAACTGCTTTGACGTGGTGTAAATGCCGGAAGCCATCCGCTGGCGGACGCTCGAATACTCAAAAGAAGTGAGAATTTAAGTTGACGTGAATTGGCGAGATGTGCATATACACAGTTATGCGAAAGGAACTAGATTTCTCCGTCCGACAAAATTGTGTCTGCTTTAACCTGCGCCGGGTCGCCCGGGTAGTGACGCAGTTCTACGACGAGGAAATACGGCGCCAAGGAATTCGCAGCACCCAGGGCACGCTCCTTTCCGCTCTGCAAATCACCGGCACGGCAACCATGGCAGATCTCGGTGAGATTCTGGGGTTGGAACGCACCACTTTGCTGCGCAACCTTCGTCCCTTGCAGCGAGACGGCTTGGTTTCCGTTGACGGTGGCGGCCACGGCGGACCGGTGGAGATTTCCCTGACGGACAAAGGGCGTGATCAGCTCGAAAAGCTCGCCCCCGCGTGGGAAACCGCCCAACGCGCCGCGGTTCAAGTCCTGGGAGAGGAGCGGTGGTCTGCGCTTATCGCCGATCTCCAGCAGGTGGCCGCGGCCCTGAAAAACTAATCATGCCAGAACGTAACGTTTTTCAGCTCAAGATGTGCATATGCACATCCATCCACCAAGCTTCTCAGCCTTCGTCCTCTACCCGCAACGCGTCGCCTAGCGGCGCTCGAGATCGCTCCACTCAAAATTTCTCCACCAAATCAACATGACCAACTCCGATTCAAACCGTCCCGCCCCAAGTCCGCCTCGCCCGAACCGCGAGAGCCAAACGACCCCGTCGACGCCAGCGGCGACGAAAACGACCGGCAAGTCGTGGGTGCTAATCACGGGGGCATCAAGCGGTTTTGGCGAGGAGTTCGCCCGTCACTACGCCGAGAAGGGCCATGCCTTGGTGCTCGTCGCCCGTCGTCGCGAACGCTTGCAGGCCTTGGCCGAGGCTCTTCACCAGCAGCACGGCACGGAGGTGGTGATCGAGCCGGTTGATCTTTCGGACCTCGCGGCGGTCACGCAGCTCCACAAGCGACTCCGGGCGCAGAAGATCGAGATCGATATCGAGGCTGAGGGTGAGCGGTCGGCGGCGCCCGTCGCGCGCGCGGCGTCGTCGTCGCCACCGTCGTTGCCGTCGACGTCGTCCTCGGCGGTGGAGGTGAGCGCGCCGAAGTGAGCGATCAAATGAGAGGTGAGCAAAGCGGCGCGCGAGAGCACGTCGGGCGTTGGCGGAGCTTCGGCGCGTGGCGTGCCAAAT
>JAIXVP010000095.1 GCA_027482905.1 Opitutaceae bacterium | reverse complement strand
TTGATTTTTACAATAACGACTGATCTTTATGGTGATTCTATGTAAGAGTTCTTGTAGTAATCACCTAATTGATGCGTCAACTACCGAAACTGAGGAAAAAATGATTTCCGACATCGAGCGTGCAGTGGCGAATCCGTAGAAGAAGTGGGCGCGAAACAATAATCGCCAGCGAATCTGATTAGGTAGAACAATGCTACAGTATAAATGATCACAAAGTTGCCGAACTGTAAGCCTATCGACTGTGCTCAGCTTATTCGGAGAGGTCGTGGCGCAATGCGCGAACAGTAGACGTATCGTGGGGGACGACGGGACCTGTTGCGGCGGCAAATTCTGGTGAAGTTGCTTAAGTGGCTCTCCGGGGGCGCTTCCGCTCCGTGTATGACGCACAGGAGTTTGTGCGAAAAGACGCGATCCGAGAACAAGGTCCAGCAGATGCTTTGCCCCGTGAGTGGAAACCTAAGGCGACGCGCAAGAGTTATGTGAAGAAAAACCCGATGAAGACAAAGACCTTTATGGTGGAGCTACTTATCCTCTCAATTAAGATTATTTTAATGTCGCCGCTCCAGAAGGTGCGAATCTGGTTATTGAATGAGTAGCGTTACTACTTTTACTCGCACTCCGGAATTACTGAAGCCCGTTCAAGGAGCGGGTGCACACAGCATAAGCGATTGAAAATCAGCGATTCGATTGCCACTTAGCATTGGAGGCGTAACGGGCAAAAGACAAGCAGCTGGCGCTTCGACTAATCCATCATCCGCGATTTTACGCATTTCATTGGTCAGATCGGCGCGACCGGTCCGGACAGGCTTAATCTGGTCATCGCCGATCAGGACTGCTTTTCGCTATCGTAAGGCGATCCACGCATTCCCGACAAGATCCGATTGTTGTCTCTGCGTTGTTACAGCCCGAAACTTAACCCGGTCGAACGCTTCGGCGGCCTTGCGAACGGCGCCGTCGGCTACCTTCTATACGCCTCCTTTCCCCAACTCAAACCTCATGGCCGCCGCCAGCTTCGAGTCTTGCCTCGAAAGCATCCGCTCGCTCAGACGATACTGGAGCATTTTAAACAAAACTATAGCTATTTTTGGCCGGTTGTCATGGTAAGGAGATGAAGACGACATCCATGAATTTGAGACGGCGGATCGTGGATACCTATGATGAAGGCAAGTGGACAGAGGAGGAGGTGGCGAAGCGTTTCCGAGTGTCGGTGGGCATGGTCAAGGAGCTGTTGCAGCAACGCCGGCGGACCGGGCAGATCGAGGCGAGACATCGGGTTTCAGGGAGGAAGGCTCGGCTGTTGCCTGAGCGAGGCCAAGAGCTGAAGGCGCTGGTGGCGCAGCAGCCGGACCTGCCCTTGGCGCAGATAAAAGAGCGGCTGAGCCTGGTTTGAACGATCCCTGCGATTCATCAGGTGCTTGCGAAGCTGGGGCTGACATATAAAAAAGACACTCCATGCGGCCGAACAAAACCGGCCGGACGTCACCAAGGCCCGGCGGCGATGGAAACGCGGCCAAGGCGGGCTCGACCCGGCCCGGCTGGTCCTCGTCGACGAGTCGGCGGCCAAGACGAACATGACGCGTTTGCGCGGCCGCGCGCCCAAGGGCGAACTGCTGATCTGCCATGCTCCGCACGGGCATTGGCGCACCACCACGATGACCTCCTCGGTGCGACTGGACGCCTCAACCGCATGCATGACCATCGAGGGCGCGACCAACACCGAGGTCTTCCAAACCCATGTGCGCGAGGTGCTCGTCCCCTCGCTGCGCCCCGGCGATATCGTCGTCATGGACAACCTCGGCGCCCACAAAAACGAACTCAGCCTCGCACTAATCGAACAGGCCGGTGCCGAAGCCCACTCTCTGCTCGCCTACTGCCCCGACCTCAACCCCATCGAGATGATGTGGAGCAAAGTGAAGGCCCTCCTCCGCAAAGCCCGGGCTCGCAACCATACCGATCTAATCGCCGCCATCGCCTCCGCTTTGAACGCCGTCACACCCAAAGATGCCCTTGGCTGGTTTACCCACTGCGGTTATAGTTTTATTTAAAATGCTCCAAATGGCTCTTCAGGTGAAATTTGGTGCTCCAGTCTTAGATCTAATTGCTTTTTATCAATCGTCTTTGACCCACCCACACTGGCTACAATTTCATTTTAGATGCTCTAGAGGTCGATCGGGCCGCATGTTTACTGCGTCAGGACCCACCAGTTCTCGTATTCCTCTTCCTTTCCCCGAATAAATCGCGTGTCGAATTGTTAACGCAAGAGCAACCAAGCAGCAATTGGCCCTTGGAAAAAACCGAAGATCACGCTGCCGGCGGCGAGAACGCCGAGGGCGAGGCCGGCGGGGAAGCCGACAGGGGTGGCGGCGGCCTCGGCGGGCTCGATCTCGCCGGGGGCGAGCGGCGGGCGCCAGGTGGTGAAGAAGGCGGCTTTGATCCAGCCGAAGTAGTAGTAGATCGAGAGCACGACGCCGACGATGGCGATGGCGAGCAGCGGGTAGAGACCGGCCTTGAAGGCGGCGATGAAGACCATGAGTTTGCCCATGAAGCCGGCCAGCGGCGGGATGCCGGCCAGCGAGCCGAGACCGATGGCGAGGACGCCGGCGAGGTAGGGGCGTTTCTTCGCGAAATCGGCGTAGTGGTCGAGGTCCTGGTCGGCGTCGTTGACGCCGGCGACGTGGGTCATGACGGCGAACACGGCGAAGGACGCCAGGAGGTAGGCGAAAAGGTAGAAATAGATCGCGCCGATCGCCTGGGGCACGGTCTGGGCCGCGACCACGCCCATGAGGAGGTAGCCGGCGTGAGAGACGCCGGAGAGGCCGAGCAGGCGCTTGACGTTGTGCTGGGTGAGGGCGGCGAGGTTGCCGAAGAGGATGGTCGCGCCGGCCATGATCGAGAGCACGGCGGTGACGAGCCCGGCATAGGGTTGGAAGACCGGGAGCAGGCCGATCAACACCGCGAATCCGGCGGCCTTGGAAGCGACGGCGAGGAAGGCGGTGACGGGGGTGGGAGCGCCCTGGTAGACGTCGGGGATCCAGATCTGGAAGGGCACGGCGCCGATCTTGAAGGCGATGCCGGCGAGGACGAAGACGATGCCCACGGAGGCGAGGAAGTTGTCGGGATTGGCCTCGAGGAACTGGCGCACGCCGGCGTAGCTCATGGGCGAGGCGGTCGAGCCGAAGGAGTGCGGGTTGCCGGCCACGCCGTAGAGCAGGACGATGCCGAAGAGCAGGATGGCGGAGCTGAGGGCGCCGAGGACGAGGTATTTGAGACCGGCCTCGAGCGAGAGGGGGTTGGTGCGGGTGTAGCTGACCAGGATGTAGAAGCCGACCGTGATGGTTTCGAGGGCGACGAAGAGCAGGACAAAGTTGGCCGACTGGGCCAGCAGCATCATCGCGGCGGTGACCACCAGCACGATGTGGAAAAACTCGACGCGCGGCATCTTCTGTCTTGCGAGCGCGACCACGCCGAGGATGGAGACGAGGATCGAGCTCAGCAGAAAAAAGACCCGTAGGAACTGGCCGTCGCGGGAGTGGTGGAGAAGGCCGTTGAAGGTGTCGCGGTCGAGGTAGGGTGTCGCGGTGAAGTTCAGGGCGAGGGCGGCGAGGATGCCGAGCTGGCCGGCGATGGCGCAGGCCGGGATGACGGCGTGGCGGGCCTTGGGCAGGATCATCTCGAGGACGAGCAGCAGCAGCGCGAGCACGCCGAGCGCGATCTCGGGCGTGATCGCGGCCCAGAGATTGTTGGCGGCGGCGGCTTGAAGTTGGTCGATGGTCATGGGCCGAAAAGGGAAGGGAGGGAAAAGGGACCGCGGGGCGCCGGGTTACTTGCGGAAGGTGGCGGTGATGGCGGTGTCAACCGGGGTGGAGAGGCTCTTCGGCCAAAAGCCGATCGCCAGCAGCGCTGCGAGCAGGAGGAGAGCCGGGAATTTCTCGCCCCAGGCGAGGTCGGTCGGGGCCTTTTCGGTGGAGACTTTGGCGAAGGCGGGGGTGACCGGCCCGAAGAAGATGCGCGCCACCGAGCGCAGGCCGTAGACGGCGGAGATGATCACGCCGGACACCGCGAGCGTGGTGTAGACGGCGGAGAACTTCCACGCGCCGACAAAGATCGCGAGTTCGCCCCAGAAGTTGGCCAGGCCGGGCAGACCGATGCTGGCCATGATGGCGGTTACAAAGAAGGCGGCGAGGACGGGAGCCTTTTGCGCGAGGCCGCCCATTTCCTCCATGTCGAAGGTCTGGGTGCGGTGGTAGATGCTGGTCGACAGCAGGAACAGCAGCGCGACCGACAGGCCGTGGGCGACCATCATCAGGACGACGCCGCCGAGGCCGGTGGTGTTGTAGGCGGCGATGCCGAGAAAGGCGTAACCCATGTGCATGACCGAGCTGTAGCCGATCATCTGCTTCAGGTCGCGCTGGGCGATGGTGACGAAGCCGATGTAGAGGACGTTGCCGCCGACCGCGAGCAGGGCGAGCCAGCCGACCCAGTGGCCGACGCCCTCGGGGAGCAGGGGCAGGGCGATCTGGATGAGACCGTAGAGACCGAATTTCTTCAACACGCCGGCGTGTAACATGGCGGCCGAGCTGGGAGCGGCGCCGTAGCCGAGAGGCGCCCAGGTGTGGAAGGGGAAGAGCGACACCAGGATGCCGAAGCCGACCATGAGCAGACCGAAAATGGTCTTCTGGTCGCTGGCGGCGAGGGAGCCGTGCTCGATTTCCTGGCGGAGGGACAGCAGGTCGAAGGTCTCGGCGCCGCTCTGCTGGTAGATCGCGATCAGGCCGATGAGCGAAAGCATCGCGCCGAGGGTCAGATAGATGGTGAGCTTCATCGCGGCGTAACCGCGGTCGCGTCCGCCCCAGACGCCGACCATGATGAAGGTCGGGATGAGTGCGAGTTCGTGGAAGAAGTAGAAGAAAAACACGTCCATGCTGGCGAAGACGCCCATCAGTCCGGCCTGCATGACGAGCAGGAGTCCGAGGTAGAGCGGGAGGCGCTCGGCCTTCGACTGGATGGCGAAAAGGCCGGCGGCGAGGCCGACCACGCCGGCGAGCACGAACAAGGGCAGCGCGATGCCATTGAGGCCGAGGTAAAGGGTGATGCCGAGGGTGTCTTTGAGGCCGGTATCGTAGCGACTGACAAAATGGTAACTGGCTCCGCCGTTGGGAGGAAACTGGCTCCAGAGATAGAGCGCGATCAGAGCCGGGAGGGCGAAGCCTATGCCCGCGATGAACTTGCGCGCGGCAAGGGGCGCGGGGACCAGCAGCAGGAGGGCGGCGGCCAGGGGCGCGGCGATGGAAAGGAGAAGGAGGTCGGGCACGGCGGACGTTGGCTTAGGATTGAGAAAGGAAGAGGGATGATTTCCGAGCCGGTCAGCGGGTGGCGAGGAACCACAGGAGGACGGAGCCGCCGAGGAACCAGTAGACGTAGGCGTGGAGGCTGCCGGTGTGCAGGGCGCGGGCGGCGAGGCCGAGGAGACCGGCGACCCCGGCGCTGCCGCGCACGACCACGCCGGAGATGCCGATCAGGTCGATGTAATTGAGCACCAGGGCGAAACGCTGCTGCACCTTGGCCACGTAGTAATCGTAGGCGGCATCGAAGGATTTTTGCAGGGCGACGAGCAGGGCGAAGACGCCGGAGGCCTTGGTCGCCAAGGTGTCCTCGGCGGCGGTCTGATAGTAAACGTAGGCGGTTCCCGCGCCGATCGCCATGACGGCGAGGGAAACGCCGAGGATGATGGTGTGGGCGGAGCCGTGAGGGTGGGCGATCTGGGAGAGGACGCCGTTGAAGTGGCCGCCGTAGATCGCCTCGTAACCGCCGATCACGGAGAGGACGGCGAGGACTACGAGCGGGAGGGTCATGCTGATCCCGCCCTCATGGGCGTGGGCGGCGTCCTCGGATCGCGGGGCGCCGAGGAAAACGAGTTTCCACATGCGCACCATGTAGAAAGCGGTGAGCACGGCGGTGAGGCAGAGAAGGGCGAAGACGGCGGTGTTTTTCTCCATCGCGAGGTAGAGGATGGCGTCCTTGGAGAAGAAACCGGCGAGACCGGGGAACCCGATGATGGCGAGCACGCCGAGGGTGAAGGTCGCGAAGGTCAGGGGCATCTTCTTGGACAGGCCGCCCATCTTAAAAACGTCCTGCTCGTGATGGCAGCCGTGGATGACGGAGCCGGAGCCGAGGAACATCAGGGCCTTGAAGAAGGCGTGGGTGGTGAGGTGGAACATCGCCGCGCCGACGCCGGCGGTGAGCAGGACTTCGGGCGCGCCGGCCTCGCCGTGGGCGACCTTGAGGGAGCCGAGCCCGAAAGCGGCGACCATGTAGCCGAGCTGGGAGAGGGTCGAATAAGCCAGGACCTTCTTGATGTCGCGCTGGGTGACGGCGCAGAGCGCGGCGTAGAGGGCGGTGGCGGCACCGATCCACATGACGATGGTCAGCGCCTGGGGCGCGATAGCGAAGAGCGGCTCGATGCGGCACAGCATGAAGATACCGGCGGCGACCATCGTGGCGGCGTGGATGAGGGCGGAGACGGGCGTCGGGCCCTCCATCGCGTCGGGCAACCAGACGTGCAGGGGCACCTGGGCGGATTTGCCGACCGCGCCGCAGAAGAGCAGGAGCGGGATGAGGTTGTGAACCGGCATGGCGCCGGACGCGGAATGGTTGGCCAGCTCGGTGAGGTTCACCGTGCCGTAGAAGTGGTAACAGAGCAGGATGCCGCAGAGGTAGCCGAAGTCGCCCACGCGGTTGACGATGAAGGCCTTCTTGGCCGCGTCGGCGGCGCTGGCCTTAAAGTGGTAGTGATTGATCAGGACGTAGGAGCCGAGGCCGACCAGCTCCCAGAAGATGAACATCATGAACAAATTGTCCGCGAAGACGATGCCCAGCATGGCGAACATGAAAAGGGAAAGACCGCCGAAGTAGCGGGCCTTGGCGTCATCGTCGTGCATGTAGCCGAGCGAGAACACGTGGACGCAGAGGCCGATGACCCCGACGATGCTGAGCATGAGAGCGGAGAGGTCGTCGAACTTCAGGCCCAGGGAGAGGGTGAAGGAGCCGAGGGACAGCCACTCGGTAGAGGCGGTGAAACGCGCGCCAGAGAAGGCGAGGTAGAGGCCGCCGGCGGCGATGAGCGCGGCGGTGAAGGTCGAGACCAGCGCGGCGATGTTGCCTTGGCGGCGGAGGGTGAGCGCGATCACGGCGGCCGAGGCGAGCGGCAGCAGGAACACGAGTTGGGCGAGCTGGGTCGGATTCTGGAACATCGGTCGGAAAGGGGGGAAAAGGTGGGAATTTAGCGATTGCCAGCGTGGTAGCCGATTTTGCGCTTATTGGGCGAATCGACCGGGACGGCGAGTTCGCGGATGGCCTCGACGATGCCCGCAAGTTGCTCGTCGTGTGCACCGACACGGGCGTCGAGCTCGGCGAGTTTGGCGCGGAGGGTTTTGTGGTCGGTCATCAGGGCACGGAGCTGGACGAAGGCGCGAACGACGGCGATGCCCATCTCGATGGCGCGTTCGCTGCGGAGGATGTTGCTCAACTGAACGGCACCGTGCTCGGTGAAGGCGTAGGGGAGATACTTGACGTTCTGCCCCCGCTTCGAGGTAACCGTTTGCGACCTCGAAGCGTTCAAGGTCACAGATTGTGACCTTGAACGCACTTGCTCCGCCTCTTCCCGAGTAAGCTGGAACATAAAGTCCTCCGGAAACCGCTCCAAATTACGCTTCACCGCTTGGTTCAGTTGCTTGGTGGAGACCTCGTAGATCGCGGCCAAATCGGCGTCCAAGAGCACTCGCTGCCCCCGGAGCACGACGATACGGCTCTGGATGCGCTCGGCGGGGAGGATGTCGGTGGTGGCGGCCACGAGGGAAATCACGGGCGGGAGCTCAGTTCTTCAGGGCGTTGAGTTCCTCGACTTGCACCGTCTGGCGGCGGCGGAAGAGGGCGACGATGATGGCCAGGCCGACCGCGACTTCGGCGGCGGCGACGGTGAGGATGAAAAACACGAAGACGTTGCCATCGAGCACGCCGTTGTAGCGGGAGAAGGCGACCAGGGCCACGGTGCTGGCGACCAGCATCAGCTCGAGGCACATGTAAATCACGAGGGTGTTCTTCCGCAGGAGCACGCCGAAGAAGCCGACCGCGAAGAGCACGGCGGCGAGGTAAAGGTAGGCGTTGAGCGAGACGGCGAAGGGACCGGACAGCGCGGCGAGCGGAAGGGGAGACATGGCGGAAGCGAGGAGAAGGGAGCGGGTGGCGAGGAGTGGGTAGCAGGTAGGTTGGATCGGACTACTTCAC
>JAIXVP010000113.1 GCA_027482905.1 Opitutaceae bacterium | reverse complement strand
GCAGCTCGAAGCGCTCTTTCAGGCCGCGCAGGATGGAGATGGCGTCCTCGGTGGACGGCGGCTCGACCAGCACGGGCTGGAAGCGGCGCTCGAGGGCGGCGTCCTTCTCGATGTGTTTGCGATACTCGTCCAGCGTGGTGGCGCCGATGCAGTGCAGTTCACCGCGTGCGAGCATGGGTTTGAGGAGGTTGCCGGCGTCCATCGCGCCCTCGGATTTGCCGGCGCCGACGATGGTGTGCAGCTCGTCGATGAAGAGCAGGATGCGGCCCTCGGCGGCCTTCACCTCGGCGAGCACGGCCTTCAGGCGCTCCTCGAATTCGCCGCGGTACTTGGCACCCGCGATCATGGCGCCGAGATCGAGCGACAGGAGGCGCTTGTCTTTGAGCGACTCGGGCACGTCGCCGTTCACGATGCGCTGGGCGAGGCCCTCGACGATGGCGGTTTTGCCCACGCCGGGTTCGCCGATGAGGACGGGGTTGTTCTTGGTCTTGCGGGAGAGGATGCGGATGGCGCGGCGGATCTCGTCGTCGCGACCGATGACGGGGTCCATCTTGCCCTTCTTGGCCTGGGCGCAGAGGTCGATGCCGTATTTGGAGAGGGCGTCGTAGGTGGACTCGGGCTGGTCGGAGGTCACGCGTTGGTTGCCGCGGGTGGACTTGAGCGCGGCGAGGACTTTGGCGCGGTCGAGGCCGAAGGATTTGAGGAACTTCGCGAAGGCGTCGGGCCGGGCGACCTCGACCAAGCCGAGGAGCAGGTGCTCGGTGGAGACGAACTCGTCCTTGAGGTTCTTCGCCTCGGTCTCGGCGCGGGAGAGGGCGTCGTTCACCGCCTGGGTGGCGAAGACCTTCGAGTTATCGGTGCTGCCGGAGGCGCGGGGCAGGCGTTCGAGTTCACGTTCGGCGGCGAGCTGGAGGGCGCCGACGGTGAGGCCGGCCTTGTCGATGAGCGCGGGGACGATGCCGTTTTCCTGGGCGAGGAGGGCGAGCAGGAGGTGCCACGCGTCGACTTCGACGTGGCCGTGGCGGCGGGCGACGGCCTGGGCCTCGGTGATCGCCGCGCGGGACATTTGGGTGAGGTTTTCGGAACTCATGGTCAGGGTGCCTTCGCACGCGACGGGCCAGTCGCGTTTCGGGCGGGCGCCGAGGGCGGCGGCGATCGGGCCGGGCCGGCCGTCGGGCGAAGTGGCGCGCGGGCGGGCGCGGGGTGGGTCACGAAGGCTCAGGTCAGGCCTTCTTGATCCGCACGGCGCGGCGGCGGGCGGGGAAGAGTTCGCGGCAAAGCGGGCAGACCGTGCCGTCGCAGCCGCGCGCGGTGCAGTATTCCCGGCCGTAGAAAATGATCCGCAGGTGCAAGGCGTTCCAATGCGCCTCGGGGAAGAGGCGTTTCAGGTCGCGCTCGGTGCGATCGACGTTCGCGCCGAGCGGGGTGAGTTTCCAGCGTTGGGCGAGGCGGTGGATGTGGGTGTCGACCGGGAAGGCCGGCACGCCGAAGGCCTGGGCCATGACGACGGACGCGGTTTTGTGGCCCACGCCGGGCAGGGCCTCGAGTTCGGCGAAGCTTTGCGGCACCGCGCCTTCGTGGTTTTCGAGCAGGAGTTCGGAGAGGCGGCGGATGGCCTCGGCCTTGCGCGGGGCGAGGCCGCAGGGGCGCACGTGGGCGTCGATTTCGGCCACGGAGAGGCGGACCATTTTCTCCGGGGTGTCGGCCCGGGCGAACAGCCCGGGGGTCTGGAGGTTCACCCGTTTGTCGGTGCACTGGGCGGAGAGCAGGACGGCGATGAGCAGGGTGTAGGGCGAGGTGTGGTCGAGGGGGACGGGGGTCTCGGGGTAGAGCGCGGCCAGCCGCGTATCGATCCAGGCCGCGCGCTGCGCCGCGGTGGAGGGTTGGGGCGGGGGCGGGACGTCCATGGGCGGGAAACAGCACCGGGCGGGCCCGGCTGCGCAAGCCCGGGGCGCAAAAAGGCCGGCGACCCCGAGGGATCGCCGGCCGGAGGAACGGGACGCGGGCCCGGTCTAGATCTTAGTGGGCGACCTTGAGGCTCAGGAAGCGGCGGGCGTTGGTGGCGTTCAGGGGCACGTCGTCGGTGTAGGTGACGATATTGCCGCTGACGCTGGTGGAGCCGCCGGTGACGGCGCTGAAGGTCACGCCGAGGTCGTTGGTGGCCTGGATGGTGTAGGTCACGTCGGTCGCGGCGGGATTCTTCGGGTAGCTGAGGGTCAGGAAGGTTCCGCCGACGTTGGTGACGGTGGAGACGACCACGGGGCTCGGGCCGGCGACCTTGGCCTTGGTGTTGGTGAGGACGGGATCGGTGTCGGTTGCGAATTCGAGCAGGTTGGAGAGACCGTCGAAGTCGGCGTCGCCCGCGTCGGCGCCGGTGCCCTCGGTGGCCGTGCTGCCGGGGAAGTTGGCGGAGCGCCAGGCTTCGACCGGAGCCACGCCGCCGGAGACCGTGAGGACGCCGGTGGTCTGCTCGAAGCTGAAGGTCTTGCCGCCGACAGTCCCGGACCAGGTGGTGCCGCTTTGGGTGAGCGAGCCGCTGTAGGTGCCGGTAAGGGCGACCGTGGCGAAGGTGCCGGAACGGGTGACGTTCGCGCCGGTGGTGAACAGGCTGTAGTCGCCGTTCGCGGCGGTGGCGCCGAAGTCCAAGGTCAGGGTGCCGCCGTAGGTCAGGGTATAGGACGGGATGGTCGCGGTGCCGCCGGCGGGGATGCTCACGTCGACGGAGTCGTAGCCGGTGTCGATGGTGGCGCCGTTGATCGAGAAGATCGTGGTGCTGCCGGACTCGAGGGTGAGGTTGGACTTGAAGGCGAGCGTGCCGGTAGGGGCGAGGGTGGCGCCGGTCTTGATGAAGGCGTTGCTGGCCTTGTAGAGTTCGGGGATGCCGGTGCCGGCGGGAATGTAGTAACCGCTGTAGGTTCCGCCACCGGTCAGGGTGGTGCCTGAGTTGGCGGTGATGCGCAGGCCGCCGATAGAGCCCTCGATGGCGAGCGTGACACCGTCGGAGAGGAAGATCCGGTCAAGGAGCGCGCTGGCGTTACCGCCGATTACCAGCGTGCCCGTGCCGTTGATCTGGATCACCGTATCGGCGGGTTCCGGAGTGCCCGAAGAGGGGGCTATCGTCGCGGAGAAGGTGCCGTTCAGGGTCGTGGTATTGTTCACACCTAGCGCATAGTCACCGGAACCGCCGGCGTTGAAGAAGCTGCTGGCACCGGAGAACGTAAGGGCGCTGCCTGCGAATGATGGACGAGAGATGGAACCCACGCGGCCGCCGATCGAGACGCCTTGGGCAAAAGTCAAAGGCGTGGTGGCGTTCAGCACGCCGGAATTGAACTGGAGTTGGGCGACGCCCAAATCGGACACGTCGTTAATGTCGATTTGGCCGCCTTCAAGTGGGGAGGTGCCTTGCACGCCCAAGCGGAAGCCGGAAGCGACGTTGGTCGAAGTCCACGTGGTCTTGGTCAGGTCCAAGGTGCCGGCGCCGCTCTTGATGATGCGGTTGTCGGCCTTGAACTGGCCGACGGGGGCCTGGGTCGAGTCGAAGGTTACGATGCCGCCGTCGATCTGCAGGTTACGGGTCGATGAGCCGAAATTAACCGTGCCGAGGTAGGTGCTGGCACCGCTCGTCTGGTTAAACACCAAGCCGGTGGTTACCACGAGCTCCCCGCCGGTGGTGGAGATGTAGGTCGGCTGGGCGAAGGCGAGCGTGCCAACCTGATTGGTGGCGCCGTTCAGGTTGAGGGCGGTCGCGTCCTTGATGGTCAGCGCGGTGGCGTTGACCGGGCCATCGAGAATCACCGAGCTGCCCGGGTTGGTCTGGAGCGTGCCAGAGCCGCCGACCGTGCGGCCGGAGCCGAGGTAAAGCGTGCTGGTGGTGGCTAGGGTGCCGTTCACGGTCACGTCGTTGGCGGCGTTGCCCAGGGCGGCGTCGTTGCCGGAAGATCCCGACGGGATGGACACCGTGCCGGCGGCAACGACGAAGTTGCCGGTGAAGGTGTTGGCGCCCGAAAGGGCGAGCGAGCCGGCGCCGGTCTTGGTCAGGCCGGAGGTGCCGGCGAGAACGCCGGAGATTGTGGCCGATACGGTGTTATCGTCG
>JAIXVP010000179.1 GCA_027482905.1 Opitutaceae bacterium | reverse complement strand
CGCCTGGGCCTGGGTGCCGGGCAGCACCAGGATGGACTCGTTGCCATACACGCTGTTCGGCGGAGCGAGGTTGCGTTCGTCGGTCACGTTGCTGACCGAGATGCGATACTCCCAGCCCTTGGTCTTGTAGAAGACCGAGGCGTCGAGTTCATACTGCCAGGGAATGACGAGGGTGCCGGCCCAGTTGTTGTTGATCTCGCTGTGCAGCGTGCCGTTGATCGAGGCGCCAAAGCCGGAATCAAAGGTGTAGGAGGCGAGAGCGTTGAACTGGTGCTTGGGCAGACCTTGCACGCGGGGGCTGGCCACGAAGTTGGCCTTCTTGATCTCCGGGTAGAGCGTATCGATGTTGGTGTTGAGCACCTCGAAACCAGCGAAGGCGGCTTCGGCGTCGATCACGCCGTAGGAGGCGGTCGCGTAGAAGTTTTTGTTCGGCTGATAGTTCAACTCGATCTCGGCGCCACGGTAGTTGTAGGGCTGGGTGGGCGAGTTCTGGGGCTTAACAATGCGGGTCTGATCGTAGAGCGCAAAACCCATGAAGAGTTTGTTGTCCATGATGGCCCACTTGGTGCCGACTTCGTAGAGGCTGCTCGGCTGGGTGAGGGCCTCCTCGCTGAATCCGGGGCTGAAGCCGCCGCCGTTGGCGATGGCGCCACCGGTGTTCTCGCTATAATTATAGGTGAAATACACCGAACCCTTCGGGGTGACCTTATACACCAGGCTGCCGTTGACGTTGGGCAGCGCGACCGACTCCTCGGTCTCGGGAACGGCGGGAAGGAGCGGATCCTTGGAGTTGACGGTGAGGAACTCGTAACGACCACCGACGATCACGGTGAGCGCCTCGGTCAGCTTATAATCACCCTGCAGGAAGGGCGAAGCGCTGTAGGAGAACGAATCGTTGGTATCGCCATTGATCAGGCCCGGGGTCGCATAGCGGTTGGTGAAGCCGGGGACCGGAATACGGAAGCCGGGGACGGGGCCGAAGTTGTTCGACAGGTTAACGTCGATGAAACGATGGTCCTTGGTAAGATCCCAAACGCCGGCGGGCTCGAAGAAGTAGTCGTTATAGGCTTCGACCTGGGTGTAGCGCCCGGCCACGCCCGCGTTGTAGCTGAGCGAGTCGATCTTCTTCTGATATTCCCAGCGCGTTTCAAAGCTGATCGCGGGCTTCACCACCTCTTGGTAGTAGTAGGAGCTGTAGGTCTCGCGGTTGGTGTAGGTGAACAAGTTATTGTTCACCAACTTGGTGTCCGAGTCGAGGGTGACGGTCTGGATGGCCTGGAGCTTGATGTTCTTGCCGAGGGAGTTGTCCCCGGGCTTGAGCAGGCGGGAGTGGCGGCTGAGCTTCACCTCGGGACCGAAGGCGATGATGTTGCCGCCACCGTCCACGTTCGCGGCGTTTTGCGGATCGGCCGGGCTGGCGGCGGAGCCGCCGTTGATGTTCGTGCCGGTGATATAGATGCCGTTGTCGATGAAATCCTGGGTGGGCCGGTTCACGCCGAAGTTTTCGACGTATTCCATGTAGCTCGCCTGGGCGTTGACGAAGAGTTCGTAATTGTCGCTCGGTTTCCAGGTGACCGCGCCGTAGATGGATTCGGTGCGCTTGTAATCGTCGTCGTAGTAGCCGTTTTCGCTGTGCTCGCCGGAGTAGCTGATACGGTAGGCGAGGTTTTTATTGATGGGGGCGCCGTAATCGAGACCCCAGGCGAATTTGTTGTAGGTGCCGACGGTCGCGAAAACGCTGCCGCGGGCCTCGTCGAAGTAGGGGCGCTTGGTCACGAGGTCGACGTAGCCGCCGACGTAGGAGGAGGCGCCTTGGACGGCGGTGGCGGGGCCCTTGACGATGTTCACCGACTCGACCGAGTTGAAATCGATGGGCAGGCCGTTGCCGTTCGAGGTGGTGCGCTCGCGCATACCGTTCTGGAACACGTCGGCGTATTGGCCGCGGATGTCGGGATTGCCGGGGGCGCCGAAGTTGGTGCGGGTGTAGGAGCTGGAGGTCAGCTTGGCGAAGTCGCGAACGTCACGGATGTTGATGGCCGAGAGCTGTTCGCGGGAGATGATCGTGACGTTGCGAGGGATGTCGACGATGTTGGCGTCGGTGCCATACACCGACGAGAAGGGCCGGGAGGACGGGATGATGTTTTGTTCGATCGGCACGTCGCTGACGTCGAGTTTCTCGAGGGTGACGACTTCTTCGGCCGGCGCGGCGGGGGCGGCCGGAGCGGTCTGGGCCGCGAGATACTGGCCGGAACCGGTCGCGGCCATGAGCGCGAGGAGGCGCAGGGTGAGGTGTGGTTTGATCATGTGGGTTGGGTTTGCTCGGACAAAGTGGGTAGGAAGCAGGCCATGTGCCATGCGGGGTAGGGCGGAGTCGGGGCGACTCAGGCCGGCTCGAAAAGGGGGAGTTGCCGCATGCCGGGGACGGTGACGAGGCCGCGGTCGGTGATGCGGATCTCGGGGATGACGGAGAGGGGGATGAGGTTGAAGCCCATGTAGGGCAGGGTGCAACCGGCGGCCAGCCAGGCTTTTTTGAGTTTGGTGGTCTGCTTGGCGACGGCCGGGGCGCGTTCATCGGAGAGCAGGCCGGCGATCGGCAGGGCGACGGAGGCGAGGACCTTGCCCTTTTTAACGACGCAAACACCGCCGCGGAGGGCGCGGAGGGTTTCGACCGCGAGGCGCATGTCGGCCTCGTCGGTGCCGGCGACGATAAGGTTGTGGGCGTCGTGGCCGACGGTGCTGGCGACGGCGCCGGCTTTCAGGCCGAAGTCCTTGAGCAGGCCGTGGGCGACGGCGCCGGAGCGGCCGTGGCGTTCGAGGACGGAAACGAAGCAGAGGCCGAGGGCGGCGAAGTGCTCGGACCAGGAGGCGGCGGGGTCGAGGCGCACGCGGTCGTGGAAGAGGATGATCCCGGGCAGGGCGGTGCGGATGCAGTTCGCGGTGACCGGGGTGGCCGGCAGGGCGGGGACGAGCGGGGCGGACTTCGCGGCGGGAGGGAGCTTGACCGTGGCGTAGGCTTTTTTCGGGTAGACGTAGGGCTTGGACAGGGCCTGGTCGAGGAGGGGGGTGATCTTGCGGTTTTTCACCACGAGTTCGCCGCCATACCAGGTGGACTCGGGGACGAGGTCGTCGTTCAGCAACACGAGGTCGGCGCGGCGGGCGGGGGCGATGCCGCCGATGTCGCCGTCCACGCCGAAGCGGGTGGCGGGGTGGAGGGAGGCGGCGCTCCAGGCGGCGGCGGGGCTGAAGCCGGCGACGACCGCCTGGCGGGCGACCCAATCGAGGCCGAAGAGGAAGAGGTCGTCGGCGTCGCGGTCGTCGGTGCACACGCAGACGCGTTTCGGCGAGGCGCCGAGTTCGGTCACGGCCTTGATGGCGTGGGGGAGCGAATGCCAGGGCGTGGTGGGCGGGCCGCCGCGGAGGAAGATCCACACGCCGGCCTCGAGGAAATCGTCGGCGATGTCGCGGTCGATGGCCTCGTGGGTGTCGGTGATGCCGGAGGCGGCGCCGGCGGCGACGAATTCGCGGCCGTAGACGTGGCCGCAGACGGGGCGGCCGCGTTTCAGGGCCTCGGCGAGCACGCCGTGGGTGCGGGGATCGCCCATCGCGATTTGCACGAAGTCCAT
>JAIXVP010000204.1 GCA_027482905.1 Opitutaceae bacterium | reverse complement strand
GGGCGGTTTGGTCGAGGACCACGCCACCGCCCTGGGCGGCGAACCAGGCGGCGTTGGCGCGCTGGTGGTCGTCGGCGGCCTGCGGGTAGGGCACGAGGATGGCGGGCGAGCCGATGCGGGCGAACTCGGCGAGGCTGCCGGCGCCGGCGCGGGCTACGACGAGATCGGCGGCGGAGAGCAGGGCGGCGACGTCGTCGCAGAAGGGAATCCAGGCGGAGCGCACGGTTTCGCCGCGCGGGCCGGGCGCGGTGGTGTGGGCGGCGTCGCCTTTGCCCAGGCCGGTCACGCAGGCGAGCTGCACGCCGAGGGCGGCGAGTTCGCCGGCGGCGGCGCGGGCCCAGGTGTTCAGCGGGGTCGCGCCCTGGCTGCCGCCGAACACGGCGAGAATTTTTTTCGCGGGATCGAGGCCGAGGCGGGCGGCGGCCTGGGCGCGGGGCAGGGGGCGGATCTCGGCGCGCACGGGCAGGCCGGCGGCTCGGAGCTTCGTGGTGGGGACGGCGGGCAGGGCAACGTCGGGCGGCAGGTAGACGCGGCGGGCGAGGCGGGCGAGGTGGCGGACGGCCTTGCCGGGAACGCGGTTGGCCTCGTGCAGGGCGATGGGCACGCCGTGCAGCGCGCCGGCGAGGATCACGCTCGCCGTGGTGAAGCCGCCGAAGCCCACGATGGCGGCGGGCCGTAGCGAGCGCACGAGGCCGAGGCCGGCGGCAAAGCCGCGCGATTGGCTCACGAGAAAACGCCCGAGCACGGCGGGGTGTCCGCCGAAGGGCGAGCCGGGGATGGGAGCGAAGCGCAGCGAGGGGTATTTCGCGGCGAGGCGGGCGTCGACCTGCTTGTGGCTGATAAGCAGGACGGGGCGGTCGCCGCGGGCGGCGAGTCCCTCGGCCAGCGCGATGCCGGGCGACAGGTGTCCGCCGGTGCCGCCGCAGGAGAGCAGGTAGGTGCGGGGCGCGGCGGGCATCAGCGGAAATCGCGGCTGCCGGGCAGCACGTCGTCGCGGAGCCAGGCGCGGCTCGTGTTCACCAGCAGGCCGACGATGATGCCCATCAGCACCAGATTGGACATGCCGGCGCTGACGAAGGGGAGCGACATGCCCTTGGTGGGCAGGCGGCCGACGACCACGCCGAGGTTAACGATGGCCTGCAGCGCGACGATCAGCAGGGCGCCGGCCACGAGCAGGAACTGGAACTGGTTTGGCGCGCGCCGGAGGTGGAGCACGCCGCACACGAAAAACAGCAGGAACGTGAGCACGGTCGCCAGCGTGACGACCAGGCCGAGTTCCTCGCCGACCACGGCGAAGATAAAATCGGTGTGGGCCTCGGGCAGAAAATAGACCTGCTGGCGGCCCTGGCCGAGGCCCGCGCCGGTGACGCCGCCGGCGGCGAAGCCGAGGAAGCTTTGGTAAACCTGGTAGGTGCCGGCCTGCTTGTTGCCCTCCACGTCGAGGAAGGCGGTGAGGCGGGTGAGGCGGTTCGGGTTCAGCGCGATGGCTACGGCGAAGAGGACGGCCATGCCCGTGATCGAAGTCACGATGTAGCGCCACCGGGCGCCGGCGAGGAAGAGCAGGGCGACGCCGACCGCGCCGACCAGAGCGGTGGTGCCGAAGTCGGGTTGCAGCATGATCGGGCCGGCCAGGCAGCCGATGATGCCGAGGGGCAGGAGGAAGCCGCGTTTCAAGTCCGCCATCATCGACTGGTTGAGGGCGAGGTAGTGGGCGAGGACGAACACGACGCCGATCTTAGCCAGCTCGGACACCTGAAAGCCGGCGAAGCCGAGATTCAGCCAGCGGCGGGAGCCGTTGACCGATTTGCCGATGCCGGGGATGGCCACGACCAGGAGCAGGCCGAGCACGCTGGCGGCGATCAGCCAGACGTGGCGGCGGCAGAACTCGAGGTCGAGGCGGGAGACCGTCCAGGCGGCGCAGACGCCGAGGCCGAGGCCGAGCACCTGTTTCCAGAAAAAGCCGGACGACTTGTAGGCGGTCGCGCTGAACACCGCGATCAGGCCGAGGGTGCAGAGGGCGGCGACGCACACGAGCATCACCGCGACGGGGTTGAAGCCGACGCGGGGGCCCGGGGCGGAGGGGTCGGGCAGGTCTAGGTCGCGGGTGATCACGGACGGGCGGCGCGGGGGGGTGAAGGGGTGGCTGCGTCTCCGGTTAATCGATACGGATGACGGGCACGGCCATCGGCTCGACGCCGGTGGGGGTGGGCTCGATTGGGGTGACGGGGGAGACGGCGGTCGGGATCTCGACGGCGGGCGCGGGGACGGTGGGCGGGGTGGCGACGGCGGGCGCGGCGGCCGGGATGGCTTTGGCGCCGACGGGGAGCTTCAGGACCTGGCCGACGCGGAGTTTGGCGGGGTCGGTTATGTTGTTGAGCAGGGCGAGTTCGCCGACCTTCACGCCGGACTTGCGGGCGATGGAGCCGAGGGTGTCGCCGGGGACGACGGTGTGGGTGCCGGAGCCGGCCTGGGGCACGACGGCGGCGGTGGCGGGCGCGGCGAGGGCGCCGGCGGCGGGCGGGGTGGCGTTGCCCGGGATCACGAGTTTCTGGCCGATGCGGAGGGCGTCGCCGGAGAGGTTGTTGGCGGTGCGGAGGGCGGCGACGGTCGTGCCCTGCTTGCGGGCGATGGAACCGAGGGTGTCGCCTGATTTCACCGCGTAGGTGTTGGCGGCCTCGGCGCCGGCGGGGGCGGTGGCGGCCTTGGCGGGGACGGCGAGGGACTGGCCGAGGCGAAGGGTGGCGGAGGGGGCGAGCTGGTTGGCGGCGGAGAGCTCGGCGACGGTCACGCCGTATTTTTTCGCGATGGACCAGAGGCTGTCGCCCTTGGCGACCACGTGGGTGGCGCGGGCGGCCTCGGCGGGCGCGGGGGCTTCGGGCGCGACGACGGCGGCGGGGCGGGTGGGGGCGAAGCGAACGGCGAAATCGGTCGAGGTGGCGACAGGAGTGGCCGCGGGCGTGTAGACCGGGGCGGAGGGCGCGCCGGCGTTGATGTCGTCGTTGCTCATCGGGGCGACCGGGGTCGACTCGACCGTCTCGCCGGGCGTGGCGGCGGGGCCGGAGGCGAGGGTGTCCTCGGGCTTGGGTTTCGGCTTGCCGGTGGAGCGGCAGCCGGGGGTGGACATCAGGACGGTGAGGACGGCGACGTGGGCGCCGACGACGAGGCCGAATACTTTTTGGAGTTTCATAAGTGGGATGGTGGTTGGACCAAGAGGGAGGAGAGGAGGGAAAGGGGGCGGGTTCAGGCCGGCACGGGGGCCGCGGGCAGGGCGCGGACGAGGGCGGCGAAGCGGTCGCCGCGGTCGGCGTAGCCCTTGAACTGGTCGAGGCTGGCGAAGCCGGGGCTGAGCAGGGCTTGGTCGCCGGGACGGGCGATGGCGGCGAGGGCCTGAACGGCCTCGGCGAGGTCGGCGCAGAGGGTGTGGGCGAGGCCGGACTCGACGCAAGCCGAGGCGAGGATTTCGCGCGTTTCGCCGATCAGGGCGGCGTGGCGGACGCGGGGCGCGATGCGGCGGACGAAGGCGGCGATGTCGCCGCCCTTGGATTTGCCGCCGGCGATGAGCAGGACGGGGCTTTGGAAACGGGCGAGGGCGGCCTCGGCGGCGTGGAAGTTGGTCGCCTTGGAGTCGTTCCACCAGGTGGCGCCGGCGTGGACGCCGAGGTTTTCCAGGCGGTGGCGGGCGGGGGCGAAGGTGCGGGCGGCGGCGTAGAGGATGGACTCGCGCAGGCCGGCGGCGCGCCACCAGGCGGAGACGAGCAGGAAGTTTTCGCGCTGCGGGTAGTCGGCGAAAAGGGTGCCCTGGAGGAGAATGTCGCCGGGGTCGTTTTCGGAGGCGACGCAGGCCTCGGCGGGCAGGGACTGGCCGAACTCGGACGCGTGGAACTGGACGCTGGTGCCGACGTGCACGTGGCCGCCGACGCAGCGTTCGAGCAGGCGCCATTTGGCGTCGAAGTAGGCGGCGAGGGTCGGGTGGCGCTCGAGGTGGTCCTCGGCGAAATTGGTCCAGATCACGCTGTCGGCGCGGAAATGGCGGAGGGTCTCGGCCTGGAAGGAGCTGACCTCGCACACGGCGGTGACAGTTGGGCCGCCGCCGTCGCGGTCCACGACGAGTTGGGCGAGGGGGAAGCCGATGTTGCCGCAGGCGACGGCGTCGCGGCCGGCGGCGGCGAGGGCGTGGGTGAGGAACTCGGTGGTGGTGGTCTTGCCGTTGGTGCCGGTGATGGCGACCAGTTCCCCGCGCCAGAACAGGGCGGCGAAATCCAGTTCGCCGAGGCAGAGCGCGCCGCAGGTGCGGGCGAGGGACAGCCAGGGGTGGGTGGGGGCGAAGCCGGGGGAAAAGAGCACGAGGCCGCAGGTCTCGGCGTCGGCGGCGGAGAAGGACGGAAAGGCGGAAGGAGCCAGGAGCGAGGAGCTAGGAGTTAGAAGGGACGGAGACGGAGTCGCGGACGCGTCGAAGAGGCGGGGCTCGGCGCCGAGGGCGCGGACGAGGTTCGCCAGCGCGCGGCCGCTCACGCCCGCGCCGAGGATGGCGACGGGGCGGGCGAGGAGCGGGCGGAGGAACTCGGGCGGGCGGAGCATGGGTTGGAGGGAAATCCGAAGGACGAAATCTGAATGACGAATGGGGGCGGCGAAGGGTGGGTCGGATTGGGCGGGCGCGGGTCAGCGGATTTTCAGGGTGGCGAGGCCGGCGAGGGAACACATCAGGGAGATGACCCAGAAACGCAGCACGACCTTGGTCTCGGGCCAGCCGAGTTTTTGGAAGTGGTGGTGGATGGGGGCCATCTTGAAGAACCGTTTGCCCTCGCCGGTGGGGCTCTGGCGTTTAGTGTATTTGAAATACCCGACCTGGATCATCACCGACAGGGCCTCGGCGACGAACACGCCGCCGACGATCACCAGGGTGAAGGGTTGCTGGACCATGAAGGCGACGACGCCGATCAGGCCGCCGAGGGCGAGCGAGCCGGTGTCGCCCATGAAGACCTCGGCCGGGTGCGAGTTATACCAAAGGAAGGCCATGCCGGCGCCGACCAGGGCGGCGCAGACCACGGCGAGCTCGCCGGTGCCGGGGACGAAGGAGATGAGCAGGTAGCCGGCGATCTTCGCGTTGCCGGCGGCGTAGGCCATGATGCCGTAAACGAGGGCGACGGTGATGGTGCAGCCGATGGCGAGGCCGTCGAGGCCGTCGGTCAGGTTGATGGCGTTGGAGAAGCCGACGATCCAGAAGAACATCAGCACGAAGAGGCCGATCAGGCCGGCGCCGGCGCCGAAGATGAACACGGGCTCCTTTAGGAAGGGCACCCAGAGTTCGCGGATTTTTTCGTGGCTGGTGGGATGCAGCACGAGCGCGAGCAGGGCGACCACGGTGACGAGGGTCTGGCAGACGATTTTCTCGCGCGAGCTGATGCCGTCCTTGTTTTTGCGCTTAACCTTAAGGTAGTCGTCGCGGAAGCCGACTGCGGTGAGGGCGGCGTAGACGAAGAGGGCGACGAGCACCCAGATGTTGGGCTCGGCCCAGAGGAGGGCGCTGAGGAACACGGACCCGAAAATGAGCAGGCCGCCCATGGTGGGGGTGTTGCGTTTGTCGAAGCGGGTGGCGAGGTCGCCGACGCGGGGGTCGTGATTTTCGCCGAACTTCAGGCGGCGGAGCCGGGCGATGATCCAGGGGCCGATCACGAAGCCGATCACGGTCGCGGTGAGCGCGGCGAGGAGGGCGCGGAACGTGATGAAGCGCAGGAGGCGGAGGGGGCCCCAGAGGTGTTCGTAATCGGCGAGGAAGGAGAGCACGGGCGGGGGGCGTCAGAGGCTAGAGCGCGGCGCCGGGGGTGTCGGCGACGGTGACGTTGGGGAGGAGGAGCGACTCGAGTTGGTAGCGGCGGGAGCCCTTGATGAACACGGCGCCGCGGTGGGTCTCGAATCGGCCGCGCAGCGACGGAAGGTCGCGGGCGGCGGTCACGTCGGGGTGGTCGGCGCCCGCGACCACGGCCTCGACGGCGGCGAGGCCGGCGAGCACGAGGGCGGAGTCTCCCGGGCGCAGGGTGTTGGCGAGGGTCTGGCCGAGTTTGCGGTGGTAGGCGGCAGACTCGGTGCCGAGCTCCTCCATGCCTCCGATCAGGTAAAGGCGCGGCTGATCGCCGGGCGCCATGCCGGCGAAGGCGGCGAGGGCGTCGTGCATCGAGGCGGGGTTGGCGTTGTAGCAGTCGACGTAGAGCCAGCGGCCGGCGTGGTCGCGGCAGATCTCGCCGCGGAGGGCGGCGGGTTCCCAATCGAGGAGGCGGGCCTGGGCGTCGGCGGGCGAGACGCCGAGCTGGAGGGCCGCGGCGAGGGCGAGGGCGACGTTACGGGCCATGCCGTCGGACACGCGGCGGCAACTGAAAAGCACGGACTCGGCTTCGGCGGGATCGAGGTGGGGCGGGGTGAAGCGGATGGTGGTGCCCTCCGAGCCGTGGCGGATCTTGGGCTCGAGCGCGAGGGCGGGGGCGGGGAGCTTGCGGAAGGCCTCGTAGTCGAGGCAGGAGCGGGGGAAGAACTTGGCCGAGCCGGGGCGGGCGCGGGCGGGAAGAATGGCCTTCTCGCGGGCGATGTTTTCGAGCGAGCCGAGGTTCTCCAGGTGGGCGGGGCCGACGTGGGTGACGATGGCGAGGTCGGGCTCGATCATCTTGGCCAGAACGTCCATCTCGCCGGGGCCGCCGATGCCGGCCTCGATCACGGCGAAGCGGTGGGCGGAGTGGTCGAGGCGGGTGAGGGTGAGGGGGACGCCGAGGTGGTTGTTGAGGTTGCCGGCGGTGGCGAGGACGTCGCCGGGGACGGCGGACAGGAGGCGGGCGAGCAGTTCCTTGGTGGAGGTCTTCCCGACGCTGCCGGTGACGCCAACGACTATCCCGGGGTAATCGCGGCGGTGGGTGGCGGCGATGGCCTGGAGGGCGACGAGGGTGTCGTCGACCACCAGCTGGGGCAGGTCGACGCCGGGGTCGGGCCGGGAGACGAGGGCGGCGACGGCGCCGGCGGCGCGGGCGTCGGCGAGGTAGTCGTGGCCGTCGCGTTTGCCGGTCTTCAGGGCGACGAAGCAGTCGCCCGGGTTGAAGTGGCGGGTGTCGATGCCGAAGCCGAGGACGCGGGCGTGGGCCGCGGGCTCGCGGGTCCAGCGGCCGTGGGCCGCGTAGGCCATGTAGATGTGGGGGAACTCGAGGGTCACGGCTGGGGGCGGAGGCGTTTGAGGCGGACGAGTTCGCGCAGGACCTGGCGATCGTCGAACGGAGTGATGGTGTCGGCGAATTCCTGATACGTCTCGTGGCCCTTGCCGGCGACGAGCAGGCAGTCGCCGGGACGGCAGAGGTCGAGGGCGAGGCTCAGGGCGCGGCGGCGGTCCTCGATCCAGGTGAACTTCTCCGGGCGGGTGACGCCGGCGCGCATGTCCTCGAAGATGGCGGGCACGGTCTCGCCGCGGGGGTTGTCGGCGGTGGCGAGGACGAGGTCGGCGAGGTCCTCGACCGCGCGTGTCATCAGCGGGCGCTTGGCGCGGTCGCGGTTGCCGCCGCAGCCAAAGACGCAGATCACGCGGCCGGGGGTGATGGGGCGGAGCATGCCGAGGGCGTTGCGGAGGGCGTCGTCGGTGTGGGCGTAATCGACGAGGACGTTGAAAGCCTGGCCCTCCTCGACGCGTTCCATGCGGCCGGGGACGCCGGGGAACAGCGACAGGCGGGCGAGGAAGGCGTGGGGGTTGCGTCCGAGGCCGTAGGCGACGGCGGCGGCGGCGAGGACGTTGGCGACGTTGTAGCGGCCGAGCAGGGGGGAGCGGACGCGGGCGCGGCCCTCGGGCCAGACGAGGGTGAAAGTGGTCTCTTTGAATCCGAGCTCGATTTCATCGGCGCGGACATCGGCGTCGGGCGACTCGCCGAAGGTGATCACACGCGACTCGCGGAAGGGGACCATCGCGGCGAGACGTCGGCCGTGGGCGTCGTCGGCGTTGATCACGGCGACGGGCGGGACGGGGCCGGCGCCGCCGGTGAAGAGGCGGGCCTTGACCTGGAAATAGGCCTCGAGGGTGCCGTGGTAATCGAGGTGGTCCTGGGTGAGGTTGGTGAACACGGCGGCGGCGAAGCCGAGGCCGAGCACGCGGCGCTGGTCGATGCCGTGGGAGCTGACCTCCATGACGGCCTCGCGGCAGCCGGCGTCGCGCATCTGGGCGAGCATGCCGAAGATGTCGGGCGCCTCGGGGGTGGTCTTGAAGGACGGCACGACGCGCGCGCCGAGGTCGTAGGTGATGGTGCCGAGCAGGCCGACGCGGGTCTCCTCCTCGAGGAAGAGCTTGGCGAGGTGAGTGACGGTGGTCTTGCCGTTGGTCCCGGTGACGCCGACGACGCGCAGGGCGGAGTCGGGGGCGTGGTGGAGGCGGCGGGCGGCGCGGGCGAGGGCGGCGCGGGGGTCGGCGACCTGGATGAAGGTCACCTTGGCGGGGGCGGCGGCGGGCTCTGCGGCGGACACGATGGCGACGGCGCCGCGGCTGAGGGCTTCGGCGACGTGGACGGCGCCGTCGGTGCGGAGGCCGGGGAGGGCGAAGAACACGTTGCCCGGCACCACGCGGCGGCTGTCCATGACCAGTCCGGAGATGACGCGGTCGAGCGGGCCGCGGCTGGCGGCGATCTCGTCGGGCGCGAGGAGGTCGGAGAGGGAGGGAGCCATGGGAAAAGCGCGTTGCAAAGGGGAGGCCGGGCGACGGCGGGGCGCGGGGCCGGGGCGACGGCGGGAGGCCGGGGGCGGGGCGTGGTCGACGGAGCCGCCGCCGGCGGCGAAGGCGCGGATCAGGGCGTAGTTTTGCAGCAGATACCCGGTCACCGGCGGCCTCCTTCCGGCACGATGGCGGCGAGGGCCGAGCCGGGCGCGGCGACGGGCTTGATGTCGAGATACTGGATCAGCTGTTCGGCGACCTTGCGGAAGCTCGGCACCGCGACCACCGCGCCGTAGCCGGTGCCGCCGCCGGGCGGGTGGCCGTCGTCCACGATCACGCTCACGACCACGCGCGGGCGGCTGGCGGGGAAGAAGCCGACGAAGGAGCCGACGTGGTTGCGCTCGGAGTAGCGGCCGTTGATCAGCTTTTGGGCGGTGCCGGTCTTGCCGGCGATCTCGAAGCCGGGGATGGCGGCGGCCTTGGCGGTGCCGTCGGGCGAGGCGACCTTTTGCAGCATCCGCGCCATGGTCTCGGCGGTGGCGGGCGCGATGACGGTGCGGCGGACGGCGGGGCGGAACGAATACACGACCTCGCCGGAGGCGTCGAGCACCTGGCGGATGACCTGGGGGCGGAGGAGCTGGCCGCCGCTGGCGATCACGCCCATGCCGTAGTGGATCTGGAGCGGGGTGGCGGCGATGGAGTAGCCGGCGGGGATGCGGGTGATGTCGATGCCGGACCAGCGGGCGGGGTCGGCGAGCAGGCCGGGTTCCTCGCGGCCGAGCGGGTAGCCGGATCGTTCGCCGTAGCCGAAGGCGCGGGCGTAATCGTAGAGCCGGCGTTCGCCGAGGAGCATACCGACCTGGGCGGTGCCGATATTGCTGGAATGGCTGATGACCTCGGCGAGGGTGAGCGGGTGGTCGTAGCGGTGGTCGTCGCGCATGAAGCGGCGCGGTTTCCCGTTGTAGACAAGGCTGTCGAGGGTGCAGTCGAACTTGGTCGCGGGCGTCACCAGGCCCTCGTTCAGGGCGCCGGCGAGGGTGACGATCTTGAAGGTCGAGCCGGGTTCGACGAGGTCGGCGGCGGCGATGTTGCGCTGTTTCTCCAGCGGGGCGGTGCCGAACTCGTTCAGGTCGAAGGTCGGGTGGTTGGCGAGGGCGAGCAGGAAACCGGTGCGGGCGTCGCTGACGATGATGGTGGCCTTGGCGGGGTTGAACTTGGCGACGAGGGCGCCCATCTCCTGCTCAACGATGTGCTGGATGGCGCAATCGATCGAAAGGACGACGTTCCAGCCGTCGGCGGCGGGGACTTCGCGCTGGCGGAACTGGGCGAGTTCGGTGCGTTTGCCGTCGCGCTCGATCTCGCGCCAGCCGGAGAGACCCTTCAGGTAGCGGTCGGCGTAGGCCTCGACGCCGCCGGAGGGGACGTCCTCCTTGTTCACGTAGCCGAGCACGTGGGCGGCGAGGTCGCGGTGCGGGTAGACGCGGCGGAAGCGGCGTTCGTGGGTGAGGCCGGCGATGCGGACCGGGTCTTTTTTCCCGGGCAGGCGCAGGGCCAGGATGCGGGCGAAGGTCTCCTCGGTGACGCCCTCGATGAACTTCACGTAGCGGACGCGCACGCGGCCGTCGGCGGCATCGTCTTCGGTGTCCTCGGCGACGGGCACGGTTTTCCAAGCCGGGGCGTAGGCGGCCTCGAGGTCGGCGGCGGGCACGCCAAGCAGGTCGGCGAGGGCGGCGCGGGCGGCGCGTTGCTCGGTTTCGTAGGCGGCTTTGCGGGTGGCGAACTTCTGGGCCTCGACTTTTTCCGGCAAGGCCCAGGGGTCGATCGCTAGGGTCAGGTCGGTGCGGGTGGTGGCGAGCAGGTCGCCGCGGGCGTCGAGGATGTCGCCGCGGCGGGCGGGGTCGGCGACCACGCGGTGGCGCGCGTCCTGGATTTGCGAGAGGTAGTGTTCGCGGTCGAGGACGTGGAGCTCGACCAGACGAAGGGCGACGACGGCGAAGCTGACGACGACGGCGCCGGCGATCAGATGGAGGCGGAGGTTGTGGGCGAAGCCGCGGGCGGTCATCTAATCAGCGCGGGGCGCCTCCGAGGTTGAAGCGGACGGGGACGAGGGTCTGGCCGGTCTCGGCGGCGAAGATCTCCGCCTTGCGGTTCGCGGCGAGGCGGTCGGTCACGGAAACGCCCACGCGGACGACGCGGGCCTCGGCGGGGGGCACGAGACCGAGGGCGAGGGCCTGGTTGCGTTGTTCCAGCACCTCGGGCGACTGGCCGGCGGCTACGAGGCCGCCGATCTCGGCGACGCGGCGCTCGGTCTCGGCGATGCGTTGGTCGAGGACGCGGGCGGTGTTGGCGGACACGGAGATGTCGTGACGGAGGTCGACGATGGCGAAGCCGAGGCCGCCGCCCGCGCCGAGGGCGACCAGGGAGCCGAGGACGATCTGGGTGGCGAAGGCACGGGTGGCGCGGGAATTCATGGTGGTGCGGAGGGATGTGGCGGGCTTTTAAAGTTTGCGGAGGGCGCGGAGGCGGGCGGAGCGGCTGCGGGGGTTGGCGGCGATCTCGGCCTCGGAGGCGACGACGGCCTTGCGGACGAGGGGTTCGGCGACGGCGTGGCGGAGGTCGGCGGGCCGGTGGTCGTCGCGGGTCTCGGGCTGGCCGCAGAGGCGGCGGAAGGCTTGTTTGACCGGGCGATCCTCGAGGGAGTGGAAGCTGATCACGGCCAGCACGCCGCCGGGGGCGAGGGCGGCGAAGGCGGCGGGCAGGGCGCGTTCAAGGGCGCCGAGTTCGTCGTTCACCGCGATGCGGATGCCCTGGAAGGCGCGGGTGGCGGGGTGGATGCGCGAGGTGAAGCGGTCCTTGGGCGGGATGGCTTGGGAAATGAGTTCCGCGAGCGAGGCGGTGCGGGCGAGGGCGCCGGTGCCGCGGGCGGCGAGGATGGCGCGCACGACGCGGCCGGCGTGGCGTTCCTCGCCGTAATCCGACACGGCGCGGTAGAGCATCTCCTCGGTTGCGGTCTCGAGCCAGCGGGAGGCGGGCACGCCGTGGCGCGGGTCCATGCGCATGTCGGCGGGGGCGTCGGCGCGGAAGGAAAAGCCGCGCGCGGCGTCGTCGAGTTGGAAGGAGGACACGCCCAGGTCGAACAGCACGCCGTCGAGGCCGGAGAGACCGAGGGAGGCGAGCTGGCCGAAGTCGCGATCGAGCAGCGTAAAGTTTTCGCCGAAGGCGGCGCGGAGGGGTGCGGCGCGCTCGGCGGCGGCGGGATCGCGGTCGAGGGCGGTCACGCGGCAGCCGGGGGCGGCCTCGAGGATGGCGCGGGTGTGGCCGCCGCCGCCGAAGGTGCAGTCGAGGTAGTGGCCGCCGGCGCGGGGCGCGAGGAGGGCGAGGGTCTCGGGCAGCAGGACGGAGACGTGGCCGGGCGTGGACATGGTCGGGGCGGGCGCGGCGAAATCAGGGGGCGCGGCGGTCATGGGCGGCGGTCCTCCGGGCGGCGCGAGGGGCGGGCGGGGAGG
>JAIXVP010000203.1 GCA_027482905.1 Opitutaceae bacterium | reverse complement strand
GAACGTGGCGATCCCGCTGGAATTCGCGGGCGACCCGCGCGCCTTCGACCGCGCCGAGGCGGCCTTGCGCGCCGTCGGCCTCGCCGAGCGCTCCGACCACCTGCCCTCCCAGCTCTCCGGCGGCCAGCAGCAACGCGTCGCCATCGCGCGCGCCTTGGTCAACGAGCCCCGCCTGCTCCTCGCCGACGAACCCACCGGCAACCTCGATTCCAAAACCTCCGTCGAGGTCATGGGCGTTTTCCAACGCCTGAACGAGCAGGGCATCACCCTCGTGATGGTAACCCACGAACTCGACGTCGCCAACTACTGCAAACGTATCCTCGTCGTCCGCGACGGCCTGGTCGTCCGCGACGAACCGGTGCAAAACCGCTCGATCGCCACCGAGGAACTCGCCCGGCTCCGTGCCGCCGAATCCGCCGCCAAACTCACCAGCGTCGCGCCATGAGACTTCTCGCCACCACCATCATCGCCCTCCGCGCCCTGCGCAGGAACAAGCTGCGCTCCGCCCTCACCGCCCTCGGCATCATCATCGGCGTCGCCGCCGTCATCGCCATGGTCGGCATCGGCAACGGCGCCAAGACCCAGGTCGAGGCCCAGGTCGCTTCCCTCGGCCGGAACGTCGTGACCGTCTTCCCCGGCTCCTTCTCCAGCGGCGGCGCGCGCGGCGGCTGGGGCTCCGCCTCCACCCTCACGGTCGAGGACACCGAGGCCATCCGCCGCGACGTCGCCGGGGTCGTGTCCGTCTCCGCCGAGGTCCGCGACCGTAACCAGGTCCTCGCCCACGGGCTCAACTTGACAACCGCAATACGCGGCGTGGACGTCGATTTCCTGAGCATCCGCGCCTGGGACGTCACCGACGGGGTGATGTTTTCCGAGGCCGACGTGAAGGGCGCGGGCAAGGTCTGCGTCATCGGAACGACCGTGGCCAAACAGCTTTTCCCCGACGTCGATCCGCTCGGCCAGACCCTCCGGGTGCGAAACATCCCGTTCGTCGTGCGCGGCGTGCTGCAGAGCAAGGGCTTCAACTTTTTCGGCCAGGACCAGGACGACACCGTGCTCGTGCCCTACACCACCCACATGCGCCGCCTCAACCGCCGCACCACCGTCAATTCCATCCTGGTCGAGGCGAGCGCGCCGGAGGCGATGCAGCGTATCCAGGACGACATGACCGCCCTGCTCCAGCAGCGTCGCGGCGGACGCGAACCCGACTTCACGGTGCGCAACCAGCTCGAGCTCGCGCAGACCGCCACCGCCACCACCCGCGTCATGACCGGACTGCTCGGCGCCATCGCCGGGGTTTCCCTGCTCGTGGGCGGCATCGGCATCATGAACATCATGCTCGTCTCCGTGACCGAACGCACCCGCGAGATCGGCATCCGCCTCGCCATCGGCGCCCACGATCGGGACATCCGCGTGCAGTTCCTGATCGAAGCCATGGTGCTGAGCGTGTTCGGCGGCATCGCAGGGGTGCTGCTCGGCATCGGCATTTCCCAGCTATTATCCCAACTCAACGGCTGGCCCGTGCTGGTGTCGACCAACTCGATTCTGCTGGCCGTCGGGTTTTCCGCCTTCATCGGCGTGGCCTTCGGTTTTTATCCGGCGCACAAGGCCGCGCAGCTGGACCCCATCGAGGCGCTGCGTTTCGAGTAGGCGGACGGGCCGGTGCCCGGGATTCAGCCGGCGCCGTCCAGCCGCTTGAGCGCCTCCACCGGACGGTTGAAGGTGGGCTCCAGGTCGAGCGCCGAACGATATAAGCGACGCGCGGCGATTTTGTCGCCGCGCCGCTCGGCGATCAGACCGAGGCGATAATAGACGCCGGCGTGGCTCGGCTCGCTCGGGGTCGGCACCTTCTCCAGGCAGCGCCGCAGGGAGCGTTCACCGTCGTCCAGCCGCAGACCGCTTTCCGAGACCGTCCTACCGAGGGCGAACAGGGCGGCGTAGTCGTCGGGCCGCGCCGAGAGCGCGCGATCACAGGCCGCCATCGCCTCGGGGTAGCGTTTCTCCTGCATCAAAACCGCCGCTTCCCAGGCTCCGCCCCGGACCGGATCGATCCGGGAGATGGCCTCGGCATGCCCGCGCGCCTTCTCGAGGCTGCCGCCCGCGACCATGGGTGCCTGCCGATAGAACTCCACCAACCCCTCGCGGTAGGAAATGTCGTCCGGCGCCAGCCTGACCGCGCGCTCCATCAGGTCGCGTCCCCGCCGCGCCAGCCGCAGGGCGCGCAGCCCCAAGCCGAGTTCTCCGGCGCGCAGCAGACACTGCCCGCCGCAAAGGCCGAGCACGCGGGCGTCGTCGGGATGGGCCGCGACCGCCGGCTCGAGCAACTCGATGCCCTCGTCGCGTCGGCCGACGCCGTGGTAGACCCGGGCCAGGAGCAACCGCGCCTCCAGGTTTTGCGGTTCGCGCGCGAGCAGTTGTTCCAGGGGTTCGCGCGCCTCGGGCAGCCGGTGCCCCTCGATCAAAGCGCGGGCGTCGTCCACCGCGCCGGCCCGGGCGGGCTGCCCGACGAGAAGCAATCCGAGTCCGGCGGAGCCGAGGGTTTTTCGCCAGGCGGCCATGGACGGAGCGGCAAGGCGGTTCAGCGCGACACTAGGGCTGCGCGGCCGGGGCGGACGCAGCCGGCGCGGGCGGGAACCATTTCGCCTTCAACGCGGTCGCGGGCGGATGGCCGGGCACGCGGCGCAGGATCTCGTCGAGCACGATGCGCGCGTCGGAGGCGCGTCCGGCTTCGTGCAGACGGGTGGCCACGGCGATGGCGTTGGCGAGGCGGACCTTGTCGTCGTTGACGTAACGACGCGCCGAGGATTGCAGCTCCACCGGATCGTCCCCGCGGGCGTGCAGATCAAGTTCGCGGCGGGCCAGCGGCTCGCCCTCGCCGGCCACCCAGGCGGGGGCGGCCTTGCGCAGATCGCGCAGAAGGAGCAGACCGCGCCCACCGCCCTCGTTAGCGACCAGGCGATCCAACGCGTCGTAGAACTTCGCGGCGCTGGTGAAATCCGCCGCGAGCTGCTTCTCGGGCCTCGTGGCCTCGGCCGCCGCGCGCGTCGCCGCCAGCTCGGCGTCCAGTTCGTCGCGCGTCGTGACCAGGTAGCGGTTGGCGGGAAAGACGCCCTGCGCCAGGCGAACGACCTCGCGGGCGGTGTTCGGACGGCCGGCGAGACGCAGGATGACGATGCACTGGCGATACATCGACATCGGGAGCTGCCGCACCGCCATGTAGTTCGTGAGGGTGGTTTGGGCGCCTTCGGCGGGATCGGAGGCGGCCGCCACCAGGGCGCCGAAAAACTCCAGCAGGGCGGCGCGGCCGGTGGTGTCGTTCTTCAATTGTCCGCGCAGCTCCTCGATCAGGCGACCGGCCTCGGCCCAGCTTCGATCGTTCATCGCCACCTGCAATTGCGCCGTGCCCAGCCGCACGTCGCGCACGCCGCGCTCGGCCGCGGCGGCGAGCACGATTTCGAGTTCCTCGGGCCGCTTGGCCTCGGCCAGGGGCTCCGCGAGGAGGATCAGGTTGGCGGGCGTCCCGCCAAAACGGAATATGTAGTCGTCGATCAGCTCGCGCCCGCGACGGGTTTCGCCCGCGAGGAGATTTTGCACGATGCCGTAGGCCCGCACGCGTGGATCGGAGGGGTTCAAATCCCGCAGGTCGTCCAAGACCCGATTCATGTCCTCCATGCGTCCCGCCTCACGGTAAACACGGGCCTGCAGGCGCATCGCCTGGGCGTCCTTGGGCGAACGCTGGCGCCAGCCCTCGGCGAAGGTCGCGGCGGCCTCGACCCGCTTGGACTGGAGCAGCGCCAGGGTTCGCAGTTCGTTGAGCGTCGCGCTCTCGACCGAGGCCGACTGCGCCTCGGCGTAGGCGAGGGCGTCGTCGCTGCGTTGCTCCGCCAGGAGAGCGCGCACCCTTTGCTCGACCAGCCAGCGACGATCGGCCGGAGGCGTGGAATCTTTCAACAGCGAGAGGGCGCGATCACAAATGCTGATCACCAACTCGTAATCCTCGCCCGCGCCGACCACGGAGATGGCCGATTCGAGATAGGCCCGCCCCGGATAACCGTGGTCGAGCCCGCCCAGCAGCGTCTCCTGGGCCTTGTTGCGAATCTTCGCGGCGACGAAAAACCGCGCGACCTCGAGACGGGCCTTCAGATCACGGGGGTATTTATCCAGACCGATGCGGAGCATCAACACCCCGTCCTGCCATTTGTTCGCCTTAAGGGCGTCAAAACCCATGGCGATCATGGCCTGCCCCCGCAGTTCATCCACCTGTTTTTTGCGAATCGGATAAAGGAGGATGTCGCTATATCG
>JAIXVP010000250.1 GCA_027482905.1 Opitutaceae bacterium | reverse complement strand
GGGTTCGAGCATGGCCATCTGGAGGATCTCGCAGCGTTTCTTTTCGCCGCCGGAGAAGCCCTCGTTGACCGAGCGGGAGGTGAACTTCCGGTCGATCTTGAGCAGATCCATCTTGGAGTAGAGGCGTTTGTAGTAGGCGGTGGCGTCGAGCTCCTCGCCCTCGGCGAGGCGGGCCTGGACGGCGGCGCGGAGGAAATTGGCGATCGAGACGCCGGGGATCTCGCTCGGGTATTGGAAAGCGAGGAAGAGGCCGGCGCGGGCGCGTTCGTCGGGTTCCATCTCGAGAATGGATTTGCCGTCGAGGAGGACGTCGCCGGAGGTGATGGCGTAGTCGGGGTGGCCGGCGATGGCTTTGGAAAGGGTGGATTTGCCGGTGCCGTTCGGCCCCATGATGGCGTGGACCTCGCCGGTGCGAATCGTCAGGTTGAGGCCTTTGACGATGGGCTTGTCAGGGGTCGCGGCGAGGGCGACGAACAGATCGCGGATTTCGAGGGAGGGCATGAGGGAAAGGCGCTAGGCGCGCGGAGCGCGGAGGTGGAAAAGGGGTCAGGCGGCGGGGGATTGGCCGTGGAAAGTGATCTCGACCGTTTTGGCGTCGTAGCCGGTCGGCAGGATGCTTCGCACGTGGGCGAGAACCTCGGGCGGGAGGGAGATGTCGTAGGTCGCGCCGGTCTTCTCGTCGTGGAAGTGCGCGTGAGGGTGAAGGTTGGCGCAGTAACGGGACGGTCCGCGCTCAAAATTCACCTGGCGCACGAGGTCGCATTGCACGAGGGTTTCGAGGCAGTTGTAAACCGTGGCGAGGGAGATCGACGGCATCTCGGGACGGACGCGGGAGTAAACTTCGTCGGCGGTGGGATGGTCGCGGCGAACGAGCAAGGCGTGGTAGACCACCTCGCGTTGCGGGGTATTGCGCAACCCGCTGTGGGCCAGCCGTTCGGCTAGGTTGGCGGGTTGCTCTGGGAGGTCGGGGCGCATCGTGGATTGGGTCGGATATCGAGTCTGACTGGCGGAGCGAATGAGAATCATTACAATCAGCAAGCGCGAATGAGAATTATTCTAAAGAAGGCGACAGCACAGGTTTTTGGACGGGGGTAAGCGTCTCCCGCCGGTGCGGGGAGGAACCCGGACGGTGGCGGCGCGGACCTTACCCGCGCCGCCTTCGATTTGAGGCGACCGGGAGGGGCTCAGCCCTCGTGTTCGGCGAGCCAGCGTTCGGCCTCGATGGCGGCCTGGCAGCCCATGCCGGCGGCGGTGATGGCCTGGCGGTAGACGTGGTCGGAGCAGTCGCCGGCCACGTAGACGCCGGGCACGCGAGTTTGCACTTGGGAGCCGGTGGAGGGTTTGAAGTAGCCGCCTTCGTCCACCTCCAACGCCGGCGTAAACGGGCCGGTGTTGGGCACGTGTCCGATGGCAACGAAGACGCCCTTTACCGGGAGGATGGATTCGGCGCCGGTCTTGACGTTCCTCACCTTGAGGCCGGAGACGGCGCCCTCGGGCACGCCGAGCACCTCGACGGGCACGGTGTCCCAGACCATCTGGATCTTTTCGTGGGCGACGGCGCGGTCGGCCATGATCTTCGAGGCGCGCAGGGAGTCGCGGCGGTGAACGAGGTAGACCTTGCTGGCGAAGCGGGTTAGGAAAAGGGCCTCTTCGGCGGCGCTGTCGCCGCCGCCTAGCACCGCCACTTCCATCTTGCGGTAGAAGGCGCCGTCGCAGGTCGCGCAGGTCGTTACGCCCTTGCCGCCGTAGAGTTCCTTCTCGCCGGGGATGCCAGTCATGCGGGGGGAGGCGCCGGTGGCGATGATCACGGCCTTGGCGAGGATCTCGCGGTCGCCGAGGGTCAGGCGGCGGGGGAAGACGGAGAAATCGACGGCGGTTACGAGGGCCTGCTCAAAACGCGTGCCGAAGCGCATGGCCTGTTCGCGCATGTTTTGGGTGAGTTGAAACCCGTCCACGCCGTGCGCGAAACCAGGGAAGTTCTCCACCTCGCTGGTGGTCGTCAGCTGGCCGCCCGGGAGCGGGCCCTCGAGCACGAGGGGGTTCAGGTTGGCGCGGCCGGTGTAGATGGCGGCGGTGAGGCCGGCGCAGCCGGTGCCGACGATGACGACGTTTTCGACGGAAGTGGACATGGTGAAGGCGGAAACCGGACACGTTGCGCCGGGCTTGGCAACGCGCAAGCCGGGCGCCGGCCGGACGAAACCGTCAAAAAAGCCGCAGCAACGAACGCGGGCCGATCCCGATGAACGTCTCGCGCGACGGGTCGGGCCGGGGCAGCGAACGCACCAGCCGGCCGCGATCGTCGAAGACGCCGATGGCGGAGCCGTCGTCCAGGGAGGCGAAGCTCAGGCGCTCGACCGGATCGTAGGCGAGGGAGAGGCCGCGCACCGCGCGCTCAAGTTTCAGCTCCGAGCGCAGGGCCCCGTCGGTGCCGTGCCTCCGGATTCGATCGGTGGTTTCCGAGGCGAGGATGAGGAGCTCGCCGCTCACCTGGTCGTGGGCCACGCCCCAGACGGGTTGGTCGAGGCCCTCAAGTTTGATGTAGCCTTCCAGGTTGCCGGCGAGGTCGACCTCGATGAGGGCCGGCGCGGTCGGATCGGTGAAGAAAAAATGTCGGTCGACGGAGCGGATCGCGAAATCGTGGCCGCCGAGGGGCAGGCTGGGCACGTGGATCTCGCGTTTTACCTTTCCGGCCGGCCGGTCGATCACGCGGATGCGATTGCCCGGGAAAATGCGGATGTAGAGGTGGTCGGTGTAGGGCTCGTAGGCGAGGCCCAGCACCTGTTCGCCGCCGTCGACGAAGGCGACAACGTTGGAGCTTTCCGCGCCGTCCAGGGGGTTGATGTCCCGAATGGTGGGGCCGAGCGCGGGCGTGTAGAGGTAGGCGTGGCTCGGGCCGGGCGTGCTGCAGCCGGCGAGGCCGAGCGCCAGACCGAGCAGGCCGAGCGCGACGAATCCGCGAAAAAGCGCCTTTGGTTTTGCGCGGCGGGCGGGGGCGGTTAACCCGAACGCATGAAGTTCGCCCTCGTGAGTGGAACCAGCATCATTCATTCGCCGGTATTTACGTCGTGGACCACGCTGACGGTCGAGACGAAATACGGTCCGGTGACGCTACGATCGCGCGGCGACCAGGTGGTCTTGAACCGCCACGGGTCCGGCCCGGCCCCGCTGCCGCCGCACTCGATCAACGCCCGCGCCAACTTCGCCGCGCTGGCGCAGCTCGGTTTCGCCGACGTGGTGTCGTTCAACTCGGTCGGCTCGCTCCGACCCGCGCTCGCGCCCGGCACCTTCGTATCCTGTTCCGACTACGTGGCCATCCAGCAGCCGCCCGCGACCTACCACGACGAGGTCCTGCAGGCGGGCGCGCCCGGCATCGCCAACAACCTCGTGCCCGTCGTGGCCGCCGCGCTCGCGCCCGAATTCGCCATCGCGACCGGCCAGGTCTACGTCCACACCCGCGGTCCGCGCTTCGAGACCAAGGCCGAGATCCGCGTGATGAAAACGTGGGGCGACGTCGTCGGCATGACCCTCGCGTCCGAGGCCGACCTCTGCACCGAGCTGGGGCTGCGCTACAACTCCTTCGGTATGGTGGACAACTACGCCAACGGCATCGAGGGCGCGGCCATCGACTACGCGAGCTTCAAGCAAAAGGTGCACGAGAATCAGGAGCGGGTGAACCGCTTCATCGCGCGCCTGTTGGAGGTGCTGTCGTGAGTGCCCCGGCGACCTACTCCGGCCCGCGCGTCGGCGTGCTCGGGCTCGGCATCATCGGCGGCATCTGGGCGCGGCACTACGCGGCGGCCGGAGCGCTCGCCGGTGCCTGGAATCGCACCGCGCAACCCGACGCGCCCGGCTGGCTAGACACCCCCGAGGCGGTGGTCGCGGCGGCGGATGTCATCCAGATCGTGGTCGCCGATCCGGCGGCGGTGCGCGCCCTGATCAGCCGCATCGCGCCGGTCCTCGGGCCGGGCAAGACGGTCGTGCAGTCGAGCACCATCGACCCGGCGTCGGCGGACGAGTTTCGCGTCGCCGTGCTCGCGACCGGCGCGCGCCACCTCGAGGCGCCCTTCACCGGCAGCAAGCCCGCCGCCGAGCAGCGCCAGACCGTGTTCTACCTCGGCGGCGACGCCGCGCTCGCGGCCGAACTGGAGCCGGTCCTCGCGCTCGTCTCCGCCACCCGTCTCCTCATCGGCGATCACCGCCAGGCGGCCGCGCTCAAACTCGCGATGAACCTCAACCTCGCCGTCCAACTCCAAGGCTTGATCGAGGCCCGCGCTCTGGCGGCGGCGGCGGGCATCGGCGACGACGTTTTCTACGGAGCGCTGGCCCGCAACGTCGGTTACTCCGGACTGGTGAAGCTGAAGGAGCCCAAGCTGCGCGCCGGGGATTTTTCGCCTCAATTCTCGGTGAAGCACCTGCACAAGGATCTGCGCCTCGCCTCCTCGGCGGCGGGGTGCGCGGAGCTGCCGGCGCTGGACGCGGTGCGCGAGCAGCTGAAAACCGCCGAGGCGCGCGGCTACGGTGACGAGGATTTCATCGCCCTGGCCAAGGTCCTCGGCGCCTGAGCCCGTCTTTGCGGCTCCCCGGTGGCACGGGCGGTGCTCGGCGCGGTCATGCGTTTTCCCTTCCGCCCGCTCCTGCTCGCCCTGTTCGTGTTCGCGTGTTTTCCCGGCGCCCGCGCCGCCGTCGAGCCTTCGATCGTCCCGCTGGCCGACGCGCCCAAAGCGCGGGTCGCGGTGGTCGGAGGCACTTTTCTGAACGATGCGCTGATCGATTCGGGACTTTTGAAAAGCAGTTTCCGCGTCGAGACCGCGACCGGTCCGTCGCCCGAGATCCACCTCGGCGAGATCGACGGCGTGCCATTTTACTACGTCCACATGCACGGCTCGGGCAACTTCGTCGGCACGTGGCTGGCCCTGCACCATCTCGGCGTGCGCGAGGCCATCGGCGGAGCCACCGCCGGCGGCATCAACGTGGCCTTCAAGACCCTCGATTTTGTGGTCCCGGACGACGTGATCGATTTTAACACCGACCGCCCGAAAATGCTGCCCTACGGGTCGCTCAAGGACAAGGGACTGGTGCTGGCGCGGCTGACCCCGGCGGTCGATCCGCTGATCCACCGCATCCTGGTCGAGGAAACGCGCGCGGTGATCCGGCCGGACCGGCAATACGACGCCATCAACGTCCACGCGCGTGGCGTCATCCTGCAGGCGGCGGGCGGGCGTTTCGAGAGCGCGGCCGAGATCCGCCATTTCCAGTCCATTGGCGGCGACCTGGTGACCATGAGCGTGGGCACGGAGGTTTCCTACGCGCGGCAGGCCGGGATCAACTACGCCTGTCTCGTGGTGATTTCCAACCCGGCCGAGGGGCTCGGCGCGTGGGGTTGGGACATGCTGCCGGCGGTTTACCAGCGATTGAACCCGGTTTGCCTCGAGATCGTAAAACGCGCCGTGGTGCGCGCCGCCAAGCTGCCGGACGCGGGCAGGGTGGGGGACGGACTCCGCATTCACCCGGAGATGAGCAAGCACTGAACGCCGAGGCGCCTTTGGCCAAAGGCGGGGCCGCGTGGCGTTTTTCACCGCTCCTCTCGCGTCCGGCCGGGTCCGAGCGGCACGCCGAAGATTTCACGTGACCGACGCGGGAACGCCGTTGCGTCTCCCGCCTCGGGAGGACAGGCTTCCGGGGTGGACTTGGAGGGCTTCACCCCCGTCGCCTGCGATACCTTCGCCTCCCTGCTCGACGACCCGAGCCCGACGGTGCGTCGTGAACTTGTCGCCCACTTCGCCGCCCACCCGGTCCCGGCCCGTCATTTTTTGTTGGAACTGGCCGAGGGTCGTAATCGCACGCTCGCCTGGCATGCACGTTGGTTCCTGACCGAGCTCCGGTTCAGCGATCCGGTCGCGGAGTTCCGCGGTTTCATCCAATCGCTCAGCTACGAACTGGAGACCGGCGCGCTCCTCCTCGCGCGGACCGTCCAGCCCGAGACGGACGTCGGTGCCTGCACCCGCGAACTCGACCGCCTCGCCGCCCGCTGCCGGGAACTGGTGGCCGAGCCCGCCACGGCGCGCGAGCGCTGCCGCATTCTGAATCGCGTGCTCTTTCACGAGGCCGGATTCCGCGGCAACATCGAGCACTACACCGACCCGCTCAACAGTTTCCTTCCCCTCGTGCTCGAACGCCGGAAGGGCATTCCCATCAGCCTCGGCATCGTCTATCTTTTGGTCGCCGAGCGCATCGGCCTGCATTTGGAACCGGTCGGCTTGCCCGGACACTTTCTGGTCGGCTGCTTCGAGGATGGCCCGCCCTTTTTCATCGACGCCTTCGAGCAGGGCGCCTTCCGCACTTCCACCGATCTCCTGTTCATGCTGCGCACCCAGGGAATGGAACCCACGTTGGCCGATTTGGCGCCCGTTCCGGTCCGCGAAGTGCTCGCGCGCTGCTGTCGCAACCTCGTCGGGCACTACGCCGCCTCCGGCGATCCCGCCCGATCGGATCTTTTCGCGCGCTTCGTCGCCGAGTTCGACGCCGCCTACGAACAAAACCAGGCGTGAAGTTCCCCGCCCGCGCTGGCGCGTGGCCTGCTGAACCGCGTCCATGCCCGCGCCCATCGTCTCGATCCGGCCCGCCCATTTTTCAAGCAAGGCCGAGGTTCTGGCCGAGATCGCGCGCGACGACTTGTGGCCGGTCACGATTCACCAGGGAGCTTTTCCCGCCGCGCCTCTGCATTGTCACGCCGAGCCGGTCCGCATCTATGTGCTCGCCGGCGCCCTGCGCGTCGAAGGCGGCCCGCGTTTTCCGCCCGTCTGGGCTTCGGTCGGCGCGCGGGTCGACCTCCCCTCCGGCGCGCCGCACACGGTGATGGCCGAGGCGCATGTCGTCACCCTCGTCGCCTTCGCCACCTCCGCGGCCACCGCCGGCCTGCCCCAGCTTGCCATCCCGTCCGGAACATCCTGAAGCGTTCCAAATCGTCCCGTTCTCAAAATGAAAATCCTCCCGTGCTTCGGATTCCTTTGCCCTGCTCTCGCCCTCGCCACCGCCGAGCCGCCGCCGCTGCCCATCAAGGTGGTGATCGTCAGCATGTTTCAAAACGAAGGTCAGCCGGGCGAGCGTCGCTTGTGGCAGGAGCGTCTGCATCTGGACCAACGCCTGCCGCTGCCGGCGGGGCATTCCGATGTATGGACCGACGGCCAAGGCGTCTTGGTTTACACCACGGGAATGGGCGTCTCCAACGCCGCAGCCTCCACCACGGCGCTTGGCCTCGATCCGCGCTTCGACCTGCGCGAAGCCTACTGGCTGGTCGCCGGCATCTCGGGCATCGATCCCGCCGACGGGTCGATGGGCAGCGCGGTTTGGACCCGTTACGTCGTGGATGGCGGGCTCGCGCATGAACTGGATGCCCGCGAGATTCCCGAGACTTGGAGCACGGGGTTCCTTCCGCTCGGTTCGGCCCGACCCTTTGAACGCAAACCGGACCGTCCGATGGACCCCAGCCAGGTTTTCGCGCTGAATCCACGCCTCGCCGAGTGGGCCTACGAACTGACCAAGGACACGGTTTTGCCCGACTCTCCGGAGCTGGCTCGGCGGCGCAGCGAGTTCATCGGCTACCCGAACGCACAGCGGCCGCCCTTCGTGTTGCTCGGCGACAACCTCAGCAGCTCGACGTTCTGGCACGGGGCGCGGATGACGAAATTTGGCAACGACTGGGTCGATTTCTGGACCGGTCACCGGGGCAACTTCACCACCAAGGCGATGGAGGACAGCGGCACCCTTCAGGCCCTTCGCAATCTCGCCCGCGCCGGCCGGGTGGACTTCGGCCGGGTCCTCGTGCTGCGAACCGCCAGCAACCACACCATGCAGTCGCCCGACATGACCGCGTGGCAGAGTCTGGCCCGGGAACGCGGGGCGGCCCTCACCGCTTTCAACGAGGCCCTGGAGGCCGCCTTTGTGGTCGGCAACCGCGTGGTCCAGAAAATCCTCGCCGACTGGCCCGCCGCCCGCACGACCCCGCCCGGCGCCGTCGCGGCCATCGCGCCGTTGCCCGACGATCCCGCCTGCGACGCGGCCGACCGCGCCTTCATGGTCCGGGCCAACGCTCTCGCGCGCGCCGCCGTCGAGCACGGCAACCACCCCTTCAGCGCGCTTTTGGTCAAGGACGGCGTCGTGATCTTCGAATACGAGAACACCATCTACTCCACCCGCGACCTCACCCAGCACGCCGAGACCGGGCTGATCGGCAAGGCCACCCAGCGCTTCGATCCGGCCACCCTCGCCGCCTGCACCCTCTACGCCAGCACCGAGCCCTGCATCATGTGTTGCGGCGCCATTCGCTGGGCCGGCATCCGCCGGGTGGTCTACGGCACGACCGCGACCCAGTTGATGCGCGTGGTCGGGTCCGTGATCGCCGCGTCCCGCCCCGCCGGCGCGGAACCGCCCGCCCCGGCCGTCGCGCCCTCGCCGCCGCCCCTCGAATGCCGCGAAGTTTTCGCCCGGACCGAGCCTTCCGTGCAGGTCAAGGGACCCCTGCTCGAGGCGGAAGGTCTGGCCATTCACGAAGCCTACTGGCCGCGCGACCCCGTGCTGAGCGCCCGACTAGCCGCCGAACGTAAGTAAGTCCCGAATCGGCACGCGGCGTGCGAAGGTGGGCCGCATGTCCGTTCCGCGTCTTTCCTTTTGGAAATGCTTCGCCAAGCCGCTTCCACCTCTCCTCCCGCCGAGATTCGCCCGATCTACCTGAAACGCGAGGCGGCCGTGATGGCCATGGGGCAACTCGGCTTCTTCATCGCCATGGGCCTCGGCCTCGCCGGCCTTACCGGACTGATTCTTCAGCCGTGGCTGCGGGTTTTGTCCTGGAGCGACACCGTGGCGGTCTGCGCAGTTTTTGCCGTGCTAGCATTGGCCTACGCCGCCCTCGGCCACGGGTTCCGCACTCTCGCCCCCTGGGCCCGATACCTCGCCGGCGTCCTGGGCCCGCTCTGCCTGGCGTCGCTCAAGGTCGATCCGGCCGTCCAAGGGCACGCCGCCACGGTGATGACCCTGGTCGGGATGTTCGCTCAGCCCATCGGCATCGTGCTCACCCTTTACGCCGCGTTTCTTGCCCTTTCGCCCATAGTAGCGGTGGTGTTTTCCCGAGCCTACCGCGAAGTGGTCGCCGCCACGCCCTTGTTTTGCTCCACCCTCTCCAAGCCGATGACCATGGCCGGTTTGGTTCTGGTCGCGGTGCAGTGTTTTAGGTTGCTGGCGGTCTTCTGGGGGCGCCTGCGTTAGCCTCTTTGGCGCCGTATGCAGGGCTGCGGTCGGGTCGGCTGCCGATGTGGGACTCGACCAGAGAAATTGATGACTTCGCAACTTGGGCCGCGTTTCCATTTTTGTTCCGTTTTTAAGACGATTATAGCGTTTGAAATCTCCCCACGGTAAATCACAGTTTGTTTGCTTTGTTGGTCTTTTTTGTAAAATATTTATGTTGAGAATATTGCGTAGTATTACTTTTCCTCATAAATATAAATTCGCCGAAAAATAGGCCCGACTTGGGCTCATGTTTTGCTGTTACCTTCACGTGACAAATCACGGTTTACGCAGGCAAGGCGTAACGTTTCCGCAAACCAACACCCACCACGCATGAAATCCAAACCCACCCGCACTCCCCGTAGATTCTGGAAAACCGGCTGTCTGGCCGTTTCCCTGCCCGCCGCCACTTTGTTGCCGGCCGCCGAGCCCGCCTCCACAACTGAAGCCGCCCCGGCCGCTTCCGATCAAATTGTCACCTTGGAGCCCGTCCAGGTGACCGGCTCCTATCTTCCTTTCGCGGCCGACGCCGTCGCCATTCCGGTGATCAGCATCAGCGCCGACCAGGTAAACTCCGCCTCCAGCCGTTCGAACATCGGCGACGCCTTGCGTCGTCGTATACCCCAGCTTTCCGGCAACAACAATCTCGGCACCGCCAACGCCAACGTCGGTTCCGGCGACACCAACGGCGGCACCCAGCTCGCCCTGCGCAACGCCGCCACGCTCGTCCTGATCAACGGCCGACGCATGGCCGCCGCTCCCGTCGGCGCCAGCGGCGGGTTTGTTTTCACCGACGTCAACCTCGTCCCCTTCGCCGCCGTCAAGTCCATCGAGATCCTGCCCGACGGCGCCTCCGCCATCTACGGCACCGACGCCGTCTCCGGTGTCATCAACGTCCTCATGAAGGACGACTTCGACGGTTTTCAGGTCGGTGGCCGCTACGCCTGGACCGACAACACCGGCAACGCGATCGAGCGCTCCGTCTACGCCGTCGGCGGCGTCAGCGACGGCAAGACCAAGATCACGGTGGCCGCCGAATTCGCCAACCAGGATCCGGTGCTCAACTACGAGCGGCCCTACTCCGCCGAGACCTACGGAACGGCGACGTTTGCCGGTTCGGTCAACATCGGCAGCGAATACTATCTGCTCAACTCCTCCCTGAACGCCCCGACCGTGGTGGGCGGTGGTCAATCGGCGGCCGATCTGGTCGCCGGCGGCGTTTACGCCGGCCCCAACACCGCCGGCCAGCAGGTCCTGAATTTCAATCTCTCCCGCTATGTTACCCAGATCATCGCCAACGAGCGTTCCGGCGTCACCTCGGCGTTCTCCCACGAGTTCAACGACCGTCTGAAGCTTTTCGGCGACATCCTGGTGTCGAAGACGAACACGTCCTCCCAGATCAACGCCCAGCCCATCAATCTGGTTTTCGACGCCGGCCAGAACGGCAATCCGTTTGACGCGGTCGATCTCGACCCGGATGACGGCGTCGAAACGCGCGTGCGCGCCCGCAACCGCTTCGTCGAGTATCCCCGCGCCTACAACACCGAGACCGAGGCCTACCGCGGCGTGCTCGGCCTCGAGGGCAAGCTGTCGGATACCTGGCATTGGTCGGTCGCCGGCAACTACAGCCGCGCCGACCAGTCCTACCGCAATCCCGGCGTCGTGAACTACGACAATCTCGTCGCGGCCGTGGACAGCGGTCTGATCAATTTCTTCGCCCGCGAGCAGGCCCCCGGAGCCATCGTGGAGTCCGGCGCCATCGGCACCGCCTACGGCAATTTCCTGAGCACCCTCGGCGGGGCCGACGTGAAGTTTTACGGCACCATCCTCACCCTTCCCGCCGGCGATCTCGATCTCGCGATCGGCGGTGAAACCCGTCGCGAAGTGCTCGAAGCCAACGCCGACCCGCTCAGCCAGCCCGACTCCTCCGGCAACATCGGCTGGCTTGGCGCCACCACCCTTCAGCCCTTCAGCGCCTCCCGCGATATCCAATCCGTTTTCAGCGAAGTCCGTGTCCCGTTGCTGAAAGACGTTCCCGGTGCCCATTACCTGGAGGTCAGCGCCGCCGGACGTTTGGAAATGTATAGCGACAACGAGGACCCCATCGTCCCGAAGCTCACCTTCCGCTATCAGCCCTTCGGCGACTCTTTCGCCCTGCGCGGCACCTACTCGGAGTCCTTCGTCGCGCCCACCCTGTATGATGTGAACGGCCCGGATAACATCGGGTTCTCCGAGCCCGGCAATCTCACCCCGGCCGACGGCAGCGATGTGGTCGAGGACTACCAGTCCAACACCCGCTCCGTCTCGAATCCCGACCTCACCCCCGCGGAGTCCCAGAACTACACCCTCGGCGTCGTGCTCTCCCCCGTCGCCATCAAGGGCCTGAAGGTCTCCGTGGACTACTTCCGCATCAAGCAGGAGGGGCTGGTCGACCGCGTTCCCGATATCAACATCCTCCAGGATGTTGAGACCAAGGGCGCCGCTTCGTCCTACGCCAGTCTCGTCAAGCTGAACAGCTTCGACGGCACCTCCATCACCGCCCCGGGCCAGGTTTCCGGCGTGCCCGACAACGTCTATCTCACCAACCCGCTGGCCAACCTCTCCAGCGTGGACATCCAGGGCTTCGACGTCGCCGGCACCTACGTCTTCGACACCGACGGCGCGGGCGTGTTTACCCTGAACACCAACGTCGGCATCTACCTCTCCTACGAGACCGCCATCCTGCCCGGCGACGAGGCCGAGGACTACGCCGGGAAGTCGTCTTTCTTGAATGGCACGCTGCCCGATTACCAGGCCTACACTTCGCTCGACTACGCCATCTCGGACTACTCCTTCATGGTCGGCTGGCGTTACATCCCCGGCCTCGACGGATTTGAGGATGATTCGAAGATCAAGTCCTTCCACTCCATCGACACCGCCGTATCCTACGAGGTGCCGAAAGGCGTGCGATTCCTCTCCGGCCTGAAGGTGACCTTCGGCGTGAACAACGTGTTCAACCGTTTCGGGCCGCTCGATTACACGGTAAACACCGACTCCAACGTCGACACCGGCACCTACGGCGCCATCGGCCGTCAGTTCTTCGTCGACGTTTCCTACAAGTTCTAAGCCCCGTCGGTTCCGCCCGGCTCGCGCCGGGTTTTCCCTCTCCGCCCGCGGCGTCCCGACGCCGCGGGCGGAGTTGTTTTCAGGCCTCGCCCGCCACCCGTTCCTCCCCCGGCTTGCGCTTGAACCAGGCCGACAGATCCAGCCCGTCGCCGCGCAGGATGGATTCGAGCATGTCCCGGCTCTTGATCACCGTGACGCTCTCGCCCAGGTGCCAGGCCAGCTCGTGCGCCGGATCGTTCAGCTCCATGAAAATCCGCGCCTGCGGCGCCAGCTGGCGGATGCGGTGCACGCAATGCAGCGTCTTCAGGTCCGGATCGACGAAGCGGATGTTCGCGAAGACGAAAACGTAGGCCGCCCGCTCGATGCCCGCCTGTTTCAGCGCCGTCGGGCTGATCGGCACCCCGCGCACGAAATGCACGCGGGGGTAGGGTTGCACCGCGACCAGATCGGTCACCAGCACCGCGGCCCGCGCGCCCAGCTCGGGGTAGCGGTCGATCACCTGGATCATCTCGTCGGCGAAGGCGGTGTATTCGCAAATCACGACATGGTTCCCGCCCCGGAACGGCGCGATGCCGTTGAGCTCCCGGTTGGCGAAGCCGTTGAGCGACTCGGCCGTCAGGGTCACGAAGTTGGTGTAGCAGTAGATGCCGGTCAGGATCGCGCCGACCCCGGCCAGCCGCCCTCCGAAGGTGACCGGGAAAACGTCCCCGTAGCCCACCGTCGCGGATGTCACCAGCCACCACCAAGCCGCGTCGCCAAGGGTGCGCACCTGGGGATTCAGACCGTGTTCGTGCGCGTAGAATAGCCCGATCGTGCCGAAAAAACTCAGCAGCAGCAGGACGGTGAGGAACCGGAGTTGGTGACGCATGGGGTGAAGGGGACGGGTTGGCCCGGCGCAAAAACAGGGCCAAACCCCGCGCGCGGCGCAACGGAACAATCCATGCCCGCCGAGTCGCGCCTCGCCTCCCGCCCGCCGCGCCGTTTTCGTCCGCCCCCATGCTCCGCGCCTTCCAGTGGGACCTCGCCCGCCAGGTCGAACGCCTCGACCATCTCCTCGATCTCCTGCCCCGCCACGCCGACTGGGGCTACAACCGCCTCTACCTTCATCTTGAGGACGCCGTCGATTATCCCTCCATTCCCGGCGTCGCGCGGGCCGACGCCTATCCCCGGCGCGATCTGGAGAAACTGGTGGCCGCCGCTTCGGCCCGCGGCATCGAGACCGTCCCCATCGCCAACCTCCTCGGCCACACCCAATACCTGATCAAGACCCCGGAATGGCGCGACCTGAACGAACTCCGCGACCCTGCCACCGGCGCCGCTTTGCCGGCCGGCCAGATCTGCCCGCTTCACCCGCGCACGCCCGAGCTGGTCGAGAAACTCTTCCGCGACCTCGCTCCGTTCTGCACCGCCGGCGAGATCCACGCCGGCCTGGACGAAAGTTTCCACCTCGGCAAACACCCGCTCTGCCGCGCCGAGGTCGCCGAGGCCGGCCTCGCCGCCCACTTCGCCCGTCACGTCGCGCGTCTCCACGCCGCCGCCGCCCGCCACCGGCTGGGGCTGGGCCTCTGGGCCGACATGCTCGCCCTCCTGCCCGAAACCATCCCTCTGCTCGCCCCGCTCGACGGGCTCTCCGCCTACGACTGGTATTACCACCCCTTCGGCCGCCGCCCGCGGATGGAGTTGTATAATTTTTCCGAATACGACCTCGCTCCGGCCCTCGCCGCCGCCGGGATCGCGCATTGGGCCTGCCCGATGAACGGCGCCTTCCGCCACGAGTCCGCCCCGGTCTGGACCGACCGACTGCAAAACCTCGCCGCCTGGCACCGCCGCGCCCTCACCACCCGCGCCGCCGGCTATCTCGTCACCAGCTGGGAGCCCCACCGTCTCGCATTTCCGACCACGACCCTCCTGTCCGCCGCCGCCGCGAACCTCTGGTTGAACCCCGCCGCGCCCGACGACCCCGCCGCCCTCCTCGCCGCCGGCCTGCGCCGAACCGACCCCGCCCTCGGAGCCGCGTCCGCCCGCTCCGTCGCGCGTCGTCTCATGGCGAACGACGCCCACGCCTTCGTCGGCAATTCCCGCTGGGAGATCAACGCCCGCTGGGATACCGTCGGCCCTCGTCGCGAAAGTCCCGCGCCCCACGCCCGCTTCGCCCGCCAGCTCACCCGGCTCGCCGCTTCTCCCGTCCTAGTCGGATCCTCGTCGTTCGGGTTTCTGGGCGCCACCGCGCGGTTCCAGGCCTATCTCGCCGCCCGCGATGCCTTCGTGCGCGCCGCCGCCGGCCACGTTCACCGTCTCCGCCGCCAGGTTTCCAGCCATCCCGACGCGCCGCTCGATCCGATACCTTTGACCGAGGCCTGCGTCGCCTTCGCCGTCCGTCTGCCCGCCGCTCGCGCCGCCGCGCGCGCGATGTGGACCGCCTCGCGCCCGGCGCCGACCTTCGCCGCGTCGCCCAACGCCGCCCTCCTCCGCGCCGATGCCGCCCGCCTCCGCGCTTTGCAGGCCGGGCTCCGCGCCGCCGTGCGCGCCCCGCGGCGCGTCTTCCGCGCTTCGCCCGTCTGCGGCCGCTGGACGCTCCGCTTCACCGTCCACCACTTCGCCCCCTGCCACCAAAAAGTCGTGGTCGAACAACTCCTCGCCGATCCCTCCGCCCCCGACACGCCACCGGTTTGGCGCGAACTCCACGCCCGCGTCCTGATCGAATTCCGCGCCGACGCCGCCCGGCAGAGCACCCCGAATCTGCGCTTCGAGTTCGCCGTCCCGGTCGAGAATCCCGACGCGCCGCTGCGCATCGCCGCACGGTGCCTGGGCGAGTTTGCGGTCAGCCACATCGAACTGACTGACGGCGTCGCCACCCGCCTACACCTCCCGCTCCGCGCCCGCCATGTGCTCGGCACCCCGGCCCCGGCGTCGGGCTGGCCCAAAATCGACTGGGCGACCAACACCGGGGTGATTCCGCTCGTTCTTGGCCCGGCATCGAAATTGACTCCGGGCGCCGAATGAGAGATCAATCTCTCATGAAAACCGCCACCGTCGCCGATCTCCGCAACCATTTCCCCAAGGTCGCCGCCTGGGTGGCCGAGGGCCACACCATCGCCATCACCCGCCGCGGCCGCACCGTCGCCAACCTCGTGCCGCCCACCGCGCCGGGCCTCGCCGACAAGCCATTCAAGATGCCCGATTTCGCCGCCCAGGCCAAGGCGATCTGGGGCGATCGACCGCCCATGACCGCCGCCGAGGTGCAGGCGATGGAGGACTTCATGAACGAGGGCCAGCAGGGATGATCGCCTTCGCCGACACGTCCGTGGTTTGCGCGCTGTTGCGCATCCAGGACACCTCGCCCGACGCCTGGGCCCTATCCGCCGAACTCAAGGGTCCGCTGAGCCTTACCACCTTGGTCGAATTCGAGTTCCGCCAATCCGCCCGCCTGCAGAGTTTTCGGTTCTCCGCGGACCGAACCCAGGGTTGGCCCGCCCGCGAGACCGAGCGCCTGCTCGCCCAGTTCGACGCCAACCTCACCGCCGGCGCCTTTGTCCTTGGCGCGGTGGCGTGGCCCGAGGTCCACGCCACCGCCGAAAAACTCAGCGCCGCCCACACCCTCGCGCGCGGCCATCGCACCCTCGACGTCCTCCACGTCGCCGCCGCCGTCCACCTGCGCGCCGACCTGTTTTGCACCGTGGACCGCCTCCAGGCCGAACTTGCCCGCGCCGCCGGCCTCAAGGTTCGTCCCGCCCGCCTCCGCGCTTGATCGGCCCCGGCCGGGCGAATCTGCGTTGTTCCCGGCAAAAATCAGGCTTTGCAACCCGGGCGCGCGTTCTTCTTGTTCGGCGGTTCTATGCAGAAAACCCTCATTATTTGTAAGCCAGACTGCCTTGAGCAAAAGCACGTGGGCAACGTGGTGGACCGCTTTGAAAAAGCCGGTTTCGAGATCATCGGGTGCAAGATGACCCGCCTGACCTCCGCTCAGCTGCGCGAGCACTACGCGCATGTCGCCAGCAAGCCCTTTTATCCCGAGATCGAGGCCTTCATGAGCTCCCGCCCGGTCATCGTGCTCGCCCTGCGCGGCGAAAACGTTGTCGCCGTGGTGCGCGACCTCCTCGGCCCGACCGACTCCCGCAAGGCCCCCAAGGGCACCATCCGCGGCGACTTTGGCACCGAGATGATGAAGAACGTCGTCCATGCCTCCGACAGCGAGGAAAACGGCCTCATCGAAATCGCGCGCTTTTTCCGCGCCGACGAGATCTACGCCTGAGTCGAACCGGCCCCGAGCCGGGTTTCGGTCAAAACAAACGCCCGCCGGATTTTGTCCGGCGGGCGTTTGTTTTTTCCCTTTTCGGGGGGGCGGACGAAGGGCCGCCCTCAGCCCGTCTTCGGGCCGTAGCCCTCGGGGTGACTGGAGTGCCATTTCCACGCGGTGGCGACGATGGGCTCGATGGTGGCGTATTTCGGTTCCCAGTTGAGTTCGGTCTTGGCCTTGGAGGAGTCGGCGTAGAGCGCGGGCGGATCGCCGGCGCGACGGGGCGCGGTGGTGTAGGGGACCTTCAAGCCGGTGACCTTCTCGACCGCCTGGATGACCTCGAGCACGGAGGTGGGCGTGCCGGTGCCGAGGTTGTAGAAAAACTGCGCGCCGGGCGTCGCGAGTTTGTCGAAGACCGCGATGTGGGCGCGGCTGAGGTCGTCCACGTGAACGTAGTCGCGCAGGCAGGTGCCGTCCGGGGTGGGGTAGTCGGTGCCGAAAACATTGAGCGCGGGGCGTTTCCCGGTGGCGGCGTCGATGGCCAGCGGGATGAGGTGGGTCTCGGGGTCGTGGCACTCGCCGATGGAGCCGTCCTCGGCCGCGCCGGCGGCGTTAAAGTAGCGGAAGGCGGCGAAGCTCAGCCCGTAGGCGTGGGCGAAGGATTTGAGTGCGTTTTCGATGTCCAGTTTGGTCTGGCCGTAGGGGTTGATCGGGGCTTGGGGCATGCCCTCGACCAACGGCATCTTCTCCGGCACGCCGTAGGTGGCGCAGGTGGAGGAGAAGACGAATTTCTTTACGCCGCAGCCGAGCATGCAGCGCAGGAGGTGCAGGGTGGCGGCGACGTTGTTGAAGTAGTATTTCAACGGGTCGGTGACGCTCTCGCCGACGTAGGCGTAGGCGGCGAAGTGCATGACCAGCTCGATTTTCTCCTTCTTGATGATTTTGCCGACCTCGGACTCGTTGCCGAGGTTGACCGAGTAGAAGGGCACGTCGGCGGGCACGGCCTTGCGGTAGCCGAAGACGAGGTTGTCGAGGACGACAGGCTGGTGACCGGCGGCGATCAGTTGGCGGACGCAATGGGAGCCGATGTAACCGGCGCCTCCGACGACAAGGACGTTCATGATTGGGTGGTGGGCTGGGAGCTTGGGAAAAAGACCGGGCGAAAAACGGAGCGAGGCTTGTATTGCCAACCCGCCCGCCTTGGCTAGCGCTTTCCCCTTCCGCATGTCGTTTCAGCCCGCCCGCATCGTCATCACCGGTATCGGCCTCACCGCGCCGAACGGAAACTCCCTGTCCGAATTCCGCCAAAACCTGCTCGCCGGCGTGGCGGGGGTGGAGCCCTTCGACGTGCGCTACATGGGCCGTCTCATCGCGGGCGTCTGCCATTACGATCCGCTCCGCTACCAGACTCGCAAGGGACTCCGGGTCGGCACCCGCGCCGGCTCCATCTCGATCTACTGCGCCCATGAGGCGCTGAAGGACAGCGGTCTCGCCTTCGATGGTATGCCGAAGGATCGCGTCGGTATCTACCTGGGCTGCACCGAGCACGGCAACGTCGAGACCGAGAACGAAATCTACGCCATCTCGAAGTTCAATTACGACACCAAGTATTGGTCGCATTACCACAACCCCCGCACGGTGGCCAACAACCCCGCCGGCGAGATCTCCCTCGCCCTCGGCATCACCGGTCCCGCCTACACCATCGGAGCGGCCTGCGCGGCGGGCAACCTGGGGCTCATCCACGCCGCCCAGATGCTCCGCCTCGGCGAGGTCGATTTCGCCTTTTGCGGCGGCGTGAGCGAGTCGATCCACACCTTCGGCATCTTCGCCGGCTTCAAGAGCCAGGGCGCCCTCGCCACCCATGCCGACCCGAAAAAGGCTTCCCGCCCCTTCGACAAGGGCCGCAACGGCATCGTCGTCTCCGAAGGCGGCTGCATCTACACCCTCGAGCGGCTCGACGACGCCCTCGCCCGCGGCGCGAAGATCTACGGCGAGATCGCCGGCTACTGCGTCAACAGCGACGCCTCCGATTACGTGCTGCCCAATCCCGGCCGCCAGGCCGAGTGCGTGCGCAAGGCCCTGGTCAACGCCAAGCTCGCCGCCGCCGACATCCATATCGTCAACACCCACGCCACCGCCACCCCGCAGGGCGACATCCAGGAGTGCGAAGCCATCCGCGCCGTCTTCGGCCAGGGCTGCCCGGAGACGAACATCAACAACACCAAGAGCTACATCGGCCACTGCATGGGCGCGGCCGGCGCGCTCGAACTGGCGGGCAACCTGCCCAGCTTCGACGACCTCATCGTCCACCCCACCATCAACGTGGACGACCTCGATCCGCTCTGCGCCATCGACGGCCTCGTGCTTAATCAGCCGCGGAAGGTGGCCAAAGTAGATGCCATTTTGAACAACTCCTTCGGTATGCTGGGCATCAATTCCACGTTGATTGTGAAACGGTTTGCCGCGTAGCTCCTCGACTTTTCCCCGATTCCCGCCCCTGTTCCCCGATCCCCTTTTCGACTCCCATGACCAAAGACGCCTGCAAGCAGATCGTGCTCGATATCATCGCCGACATCGCCCCGGACGAAGATCTCTCCAACCTAAAGCCGGACGTCCGGCTCCGCGATCAGATGCAGCTCGATAGCATGGACTTCCTCGACATCGTGATGGAGCTCCGCAAGCAGCACGGCATCGAGGTGCCCGAGGCCGACTACATCCACCTCGCCTCGCTCGACAGCTGCGCCGACTACCTGACCCCGAAGTTCGAGGCGCTCGGCAAGTAAGCAGGTTGTTGCATCCCCGCCCGTTTGGCCTGACTGCGGTCAGGCCTTTTTTATGGCCGCAAAAAACCGCAGAAGACGCAAAAGGCCGAACCTTTGCCGGGCTTTCTTTTTTTGCGACTCTTGCGCCTTTTTGCGGCCACTTCTGTTTTCCGATCAATGAACACCGCCAACCACTACGACGTCGCCATCATCGGGGCGGGCATGGCCGGGCTCGCGGCCGGCATCCGACTCGCGCATTTCGGCAAACGCGTGTGCATCTTTGAGCGCCACAACGCCGTCGGCGGACTCAATTCCTTCTACGCCCTCGCCGGCCGCAAATACGATGTCGGCCTGCACGCCATGACCAACTGGGTGCCGCCCGGCACCAAAGGCACGCCCCTCGGCAAACTCCTCCGCCAGCTCCGCATCGAGCGCGACGAGTTCGCCCTCCATCCGCAGAAACGCTCCCGCGTCGCCTTCGGTCCGGCCGGCGAGACCTCGCTCACCTTCACCAACGATTTCGCCGTCCTCGAAGCCGAGGTCGCGCAAAAGTTTCCCGCCCAGATCGACGGCTTCCGCGCCTTGGTCGCGGTCGTGCGCGCCTATGACGACGTCTCGCTCGACGCGAAACCCGAGAGCGCGCGGGAGATCGTGCGGCGCCACCTCACCGATCCGCTGCTGGAGGACATGTTGTTCTGCCCGGTCATGTATTACGGCAGCGCCACCGAGCGGGACATGGAGTTCGGCCAGTTCGTGATCATGTTCAAGGCCCTCTTCCTCGAGGGCTTCGCCCGCCCGCTCGACGGCGTGCGCGTTATCCTGCGCGTGCTGCTGGAAAAATACCGCAAGGCCGGCGGCGAGCGGCGCATGAAGTGCGGCGTGAAGCGGATCATCGCCGCCGCCGGCCGCGCCGACCGCCTAGTGCTCGATGACGGCACCGAGGTCACCGCCACCCACGTCATCAGCACCATCGGCGCGGCCGAGACGGAGCGGCTAGTGGAGCGGGGAGCAGGGAGCGGGGAGCAAGGAGCCGGAGGAGCCGACGCGAGCCGCGGAGATCGATCCGAGCCTTCCGTGTCCGCCGCTGGCTCCCCGCTCCTCGCTCCTCGCGCCTCGCTCGATTCCCACCCGGTCGGCCGCCTCAGTTATTGCGAGACCATCACCGTGCTCGACCGTCCGCCGGCCGCGCTGGGTTGGGGCGACGACACCATCGTCTTTTTCAACGACTCCCCGCGCTTCGCCTACGAGCAATCTGGCGGCGCGGTGGACGCACGCAGCGGCGTTATCTGCCTGCCCAACAACTTCGCCTACCCGGACGGCGCGGACCTGCCCGAAGGCCTTTTCCGCTGCACCTGCCTGGCGAACTACGACCACTGGACCCGTCTGCCCGACGAGGCCGCCTACCAGGCGGAGAAACAGCGTTGGTATGGCGACATCCAGCGCAGCGCGCTGCGTTTCCTGCCGCCCTTGCCGACGCCGGACGCGCTGGCCCGCGCCACGCTGGCGACGGACATGTTCACCCCGCGCACCATTACCAAGTTCACCGGGCACCTCGGCGGCGCCATTTACGGCTCGCCGGTGAAAATCCGCGACGGCCGCACTCCTCTGGCCAACCTCTACCTCGCCGGCACCGACCAGGGTTTCCTCGGCATCGTCGGCGCCATGCTCAGCGGCATCAGCATGGCGAACTTCCACGTCCTCGCGGCGAAAGGCTGAGAAGAACGGTAACCACGAAGGGCACGAAGCCACGAAGGTTCCGAGCCTCGTATTTCGCTCCGCTTCGTGTCTTCGTGCCCTTCGTGGTTAACTCACACCCGCTCCACCCCGTCGCCGTCTTGCGCACGCCGTTCGCGGAGAAGTTCGGTGTGCCGCGCCAGTCCGGGCTCGCGCCGGCGGCGGAGGGAAGGGTGGAGTTTCTGCCCGAGTTCGCCGCGCCGGATTTCACGCGGGGGCTGGAGGCGTTTTCGCATGTTTGGTTGGTGACGGGGTTTCACAAAAACCCGCCTTGGGACGGCTCTGCGACGGTGCGCCCGCCGCGATTAGGCGGCAATGAGCGAGTGGGGGTCTTCGCCTCGCGTTCGCCGCTCCGGCCCAACGGCATCGGGCTTTCGTTGGTGCGGCTGCTCGCGGTGGAGCCGGGGGTCCTGCGCGTGGCCGGAATCGACTGCGTGGACGGCACGCCGGTCTACGACGTGAAACCCTATCTGCCCTACTGCGAGGCCCGGCCCGAGGCCCGAGCGGATTGGGCGGCGGCCGCGCCCAGCGTGCGCGCCGCCGGGCAGATTCACATCCCGCCGGAAATCGCCGCTGCTTTACCGGAGGAGGTGGCGACCCTTGCGCGCGAGTTGCTCGCCCTCGATTTGCAGCCGGCCTACCAGGCGGCGGATGCGGGGCGGGTCTATGGCATGACCGTCGCGGGTTGGAACCTGCGCTGGCGGTTGGCGGGCGAGACCGTCGAGGTCGTCGCGGCCGAGCCGATCTCGTCGGGCCTCTAGAGCAGCGGGCCCAGGAGGCGGCTGAGGTCTTCGGCGAGGTTGGCGGGGAAGCGGCGGCGTTTCAGGTCCGCCAGGGCGAGTGGGCGGGCGTGGCTGGCGAGTTCGCCGGCCCAGGCGCGCAGGGCGCGGGCGTCGCGCGCGCTGTGCAGGACGACGCCGATCTCGAAGTTCACGAACAGGCTGCGCATGTCGACGTTGGCCGAGCCGAGCAGGCCGATTTCCTCGTCCACGATGATGGCCTTGGCGTGGAGCATGCGCGGCTGGTAGGCGAGCACACGCGCGCCGGCGCGCACCAGTTGGCGCAGGAAGGGGCGGCGGGCGAGGTCGGTGATCGGGTGGGTGGAGCGCGCGGGTAGGATCAGGGTGACGTCGCGGCCGGCGCGGGCCTTGACCACGAGCGAGCGCAGCAGGACCTCGTCCGGGATGAAGTAGGGCGTGACGATCCAGATGCTGCGTTTGGCTTCCTGGATCATGGCGAGGATACCCTCGTAGAGCGGATCGCCGGACACGTCGGGTCCGGCGGCCACCACCTGGATGTCGCTTTCGCAGGAGTCGGTCTCGGGCCGGGGCGGCTCCGGCTCGGCGGGTCCGGGCGGACGGCCGGTGGCGAAGGCCCAGTCGGCGGTGAAAACCTCGTCGAGCAGGGCGGCGGCGGGGCCGCGCAGGACGGCGCCGACATCGGTCCAACGTTTCCGCCAGGGCTGGGGGCCGAGGTATTCGCGGGCGAGGTTGTGGCCGCCGATCAGCGCGGTGTGGCGGTCGAAGACGGCGATTTTGCGGTGGTTGCGGAGGTTGGCGGAACCGCGGGAAGAAAGCGGCAGGACGGGCAGGAATTTGGCGACCTCGCCGCCGGCCTGGCGGAGGGGCTCCACGAAACGGCCGCTGGAGAAAAAGCAGCCGAGCGCGTCGAGTTGGAGGCGCACCTGGACGCCTTCGCGGGCGCGGCGGGCGAGGAGTTTGACGAGCTGTTTGCCGACCTGGTCGCGTCCCAGGATGTAGGTGGCGATGTGGATGGAGTGGCGGGCGGCGAGGATCTGGCGTTCGAGTTCGGCGAAGGTCTCCTCGCCGTTGGTCAGGAGTCGCACGGAGTTGCCGCCGACCGGTTCGCCTGCGCCGTTGGTGCGGATGGTCTGGGCGACGGGGTGGGCGAGGGTGGCGGCGCTCGGGCGATCGGTGAGGGGAGCGGGTAGCCGGAGGCGGCGTTTGCGGGCGGCGAGACGGCGGATCTTGCGTCCGCCGAAGAGCAGGAAGAGCGGCACCGCGACCCAGGGCAGCAGAATGATGGCGAAGAGCCAGGCGAGGGTGTTGGCCGGTTGGCGGCGCTCGCTGAGCAGGCGGGCGAGGGCGAAGAGACCGAGGAGGAGACCGCCGATGGTGTAGACGTGCGACCAAAGGCTCGTCTTCACCAAGTCGGCGACGACGGGATCGAGGGTCATTTCGGCGAGGAGCATGGTCGGCGGGGAGATTAGGCCCGTGCAGGCCGGGTGAAGCAAGCGGCGCGGGCGGCGAGGCCGGCCAAGCAAAAACCCCGGCGTGGCGGCCGGGGTTTTTAAGTGGTGGTGCGAGCCGGATTCGAACCAGCGAACAGCAAGCTGAATTGATTTACAGTCAACGTCCTTTAGCCACTTGGATATCGCACCAAAAACGGGAGGTGGACGTTCTCTAGCGCCGCCGGGGAATTCAAGGAGTTTTTTGGCGGGGGCGTCACAAATGCCCGCCGCGCTTAAAACTGTAGTAGCCCAGACCGTGTTTATCGATCGCGGGATCGCCGACGACGAGATGGTCGTGCAGCCGGATCTCGAGGGCGTCGGCGGCGCTGCGGATCTGTCGCGTGATGCGCAGGTCGGCCGAGCTGGGCTCGGGGTCGCCGCTGGGGTGGTTGTGGGCGAGGATGAACCCGGTCGCGGCTTCCCGCACCGCCTCTCGGAGGACCTCGGCGGTGCGCACGAGGGTCTGGTTGGCGGTGCCGGACGTCAGCTCGGCGCAGCGCAGCAGCCGGTTGCGGCTGTTCAGGGCGAGCACCCAGCATTTCTCGACCTCCAGGCCGAAGGCGCTCGGGCGCAGGTAGGCGTAGATGGACTCGGGGTCGGACAACTCGGGCGCGAGGCGGCGCTCGGCGCCCAGCACGCGGCGGGCGATCTCGAAGACGGTGCAGAGCTGGACGGCCTTGACCCGGCCGATGCCCTTGAGGCGGCGGAAATCCGCTTCGCGCCAGCGGGCGAGGGCGTGGAGCGAGCCGGCCTCGGCGAGCAGGCGTTCGGCGAGGGTAAGCACGTCCAGGCCGGCGGTGCCGCTACGCAGGATGAGGGCGGTGAGTTCGAGGTCGTCGAGCGCGCCGACGCCGAGCGAGAGCGCGCGTTCGCGCGGACGTTGACCGGCGGCGAGACCGCGCAGGCGATTAGGGACGTTCGGCGCGGAGGGCGGGGCCGGCGACGAGGCCACCTTGACCGGACGGGCCGCGAGTTCGGCGAAAGCGGGAACCTGGGCGGCGGGGGGCGGCGGCGGTTCGGCGCTCATGCGGGCGACGGCGAGGCGGCGGATTGTCCGCTCAGGCGTGGATGGCGCCGTCTTCCTGGTAGACCCCGAGGTGGCGATAACGTTCGTAGCGGGTGTCGAGCAGGCGGGTGACGGACAGGGCGCGCAGATCGTTGAGGTGTTTCTGGATCGAATACTTCAACGTGGCGGCGGCCTGCTCGGGGTTGTTGTGGGCGCCGCCGAAGGGCTCGGGGATGACCTCGTCGACCACGCCGAGTTTTTCCAGCACGTCGGCGTTGAGCTTGAGGGCCTCGGCGGCCTTGGGGGCGGCGGCGGGGTCCTTCCACAGAATGGCGGCGCAGCCCTCGGGCGAGATCACGGAGTAGTAGCTGTTGTCGAAGATTAGCACGCGGTCGGTCACGCCGATGCCGAGGGCGCCGCCGGAGCCGCCTTCGCCGACCACGATGGAGATGGTGGGGGTGCCGAGAAGGGTCATCTCGCGGAGGTTGACCGCGATGGCCTCGGACACGTGGCGCTCCTCGGAGCCGAGGCCGGGGTAGGCGCCGGGGGTGTCGATGAAGGTGAGGACGGGCAGGTTGAACTTCTCCGCCAGCTTCATGAGGCGCAGGGCCTTGCGGTAGCCCTCGGGCTGGGGCATGCCGAAGTTGCGCGCGATCTTTTCCTTGGTGTCGCGGCCCTTTTGCTGGGCGATGATCATGACGGCCTGGCCGTCGAAAAAGGCGGTGCCGCCGATCAGCGCGCGGTCGTCGCCAAACTGGCGGTCGCCGTGCAGCTCCTGGAAGCCGGTGCACATCAACGCGACGTAATCGAGGGCGTAGGGGCGGCGGGGGTGGCGGGCGATCTGGACGCGCTGCCAGGGGGTGAGGCTGGAGTAGATCTCGCGCTGGGTGGCGACGATCTTCTTTTCGATGGCCGCGATTTCCCGGCCGAGATCGAGGTTGTTCTCGATCGATTGTTTGCGGAGCTGCTCGAGCTGGGCGGAGAGTTCGCGCAGCGGTTTTTCGAATTCGAGCGTGTAGGCGGGGGCTTCCATGAAGGCGTTGGGCTGGGAAAACGGCGGAGGCTGGGACGCGCGGCGGGGCCTGTCAACGGACGGAACGGGTCGGGGCGCGCCGCCGGGGCTTTGCAACTTTTTCGCGGCTGGGGCATGGTTTGGGTTGTGTCGGCGATGGGCCGGCCTATCCACCACGGACAAATGAGTTACACCCCGGCCTTGGCCTTCGTGCAGGTGGCGCTGGATTGGTGGGCGGGGCTTACCCTCGCGAAGACCATTTTCTTCGGCATCGGCTTGGTCGCGGCGCTCGTCGCGTTGCTGCTGGCGGTGTTGGCGCTCATCGGCGTGGAGCATCACGACGCGGCCGACGCCTCGCTGAACTTCGACGAGGCGGGGGGCGGGGGGATTTTCACGGTGAAGCCGCTAACGGGCTTTTTCCTCGGCTTTGGCTGGATGGGCGGCTTCGCGCTGGACGCGGGCTGGTCGATTTTTGCCGCGACGCTGGCCGGCACGGTGTCGGGCGGGATATTGATGGCGTTGATCGTGGCTATGTTTCGCGGCATCTTGGCTATGCGGAGCGATGGCACGGCGCGCATCCAAGACGCGGTCGGTGCAGTCGGCACGGTGTATGTCAGCCTGCCGGACGGGCGCGCGCCGGGCGGGCAGGTGACGGTGACTTTTCAGGGGCGGCAGGAGACCTACGCGGCCGTGCCGGTCGGCGACGCGGCCATCCCGAGCGGCGCGAAGGTCCGCGTGCGTGAGGTCATCGACGCCGCCACCGTGCGGGTCGAGCCGCTGTGAGGCCGCCGCGCGCGGCCCTGCGTTTACTCTTTTCTCCCGCTCAACCCATCCCGCTCCCATGAGTCCTCTCGCCATCATCTTCATCGCCCTTGTGGTGATATTCCTCCTCGTCATCGCGGTCACGCTGGTCTCGCGCTACCGGATGTGTCCGCCCGACCGGATTCTGGTGGTCTACGGCAAGGTCGCCGCCGGCCAGTCCTCGCGGTGCTACCATGGCGGCGCGACCTTCGTGATGCCGTTTTTCCAGAGCTACGCCTACCTCGACCTGACCCCGATCAACATCGACATCGAGCTGAAGGGCGCGCTCTCCAGCCAGAATATCCGCATCGACACGCCGGCCTCCTTCACCATCGGTATCTCGACCGACGCCGAGGTGATGCAAAACGCCGCCACCCGTCTGCTCGGGCGTTCGCTCGACGAGATCCAGCAGCTGGCGAGCGAGATCATCATGGGCCAAATGCGCGTGGTGTTCGCCTCGATGACGATCGAGGAGATCAACAACGACCGCGAAAAACTGATCTACTCCATTACCAAGGGCGTCGAAGTGGAGCTGCACAAGGTCGGCTTGCGCATGATCAACGGCAACATCCGCGACATCAAGGACCAGTCCGGCTACATCGACGCGCTGGGCAAGGAGGCCGCCGCGAAGGCGATCAACGACGCCCAGATCCGCGTGGCGCAGGAAAACCAGCGCGGTGCCGTCGGCCGGGCCGAGGCCGAGCGCGAGCAGGTGGTGCGTGTCGCCAACGCCCAGGCCGAGGCCAAGCGCGGCCAGAACACCGCCCAGACCATCATCGCCAAATCCGACGCCGACCTCGCCGCCGAGCAGGCCGAGGCCAAGCGCCGGGTCGAGGCCGCGCAAAAGGTCGCCGAGGCGCGCGCGCTCATGGAGGGCTACCACGCCCAGCAGGAGGCGGAAAACGCCCGCGCCGAGCGCGACAAGGCGGCCCAGCAGGCCGACCAGATCGTGAAGGCCGAGACCGATCGTCAGCGCGTGCGCATCGACGCCGAGGCCAAGGCCGCGCAGACCGAAATTCTCCAGAAGGGTCAGTCGGCCGCTTACCTAACCCAAAAGGACGCCGAGGCCGAGGGTATCCGCCGCGTGGCCGAGGGCGACGCCGCCGGCATCCGCGCGCGCCTCGCCGCCGAGGCCTCCGGTATCCAGGCCAAACTGACGGCCGAGGCCGAAGGCACGCGCGCCCTGCTCGACGCCAAGGCCCAGGGCTTTGAAAAACTGCTGCGGGTGGCGGACGACACCGCCGGGGCGACCCAGCTGCTCATCGCGGAAAACATCGTGCGCATCGCCGAGATCCAGGCCGGCGCGATCAAGGGTCTGTCCTTCGAGAAGGTCATCGTCATGGGCGGCGGCGCGGCCGGGACGGGCGGCGCGAGCGGTCCGGGTCAGTTTGTGCAGGACCTCTACAAGGGCGTGCTTCCGATCAACGAACTGGCCAAGAGCGTCGGCTTGAACCTTCCCACCTTCCTAGGCACCGAGGTCAAGCCGGCCGTCGCCGGCGAGGGCAAGACCGTCAAGGGCGGCACGAACGAGGGCGGCGCGCCCGCCGCCTGAGCAAACTCACGCCGTCGCTCGGGCCGCATCTCGGCGAACCCGGTGGTCCCCGGGGCGGAGAGTCGGCCGCGGACCCGGGGCATCTCCGCCTCGCGCGGTCCGCACCGGGAATCCGCCCGCCATTATTCCCGCGGCACCGGGGCTCGGTTTTCGATGCGCGAGAACCGGCTCAGATGTGAATCGCCTCTTTGGTCGTGTCCGCCGCCGCCTCGGCGAGGGCCTCGGAAAGCGTCGGATGGGCGTGGATGGTCTGGTGCACGTCCTCGACCGTCGCCTCGAGCTGGATGGCCAGCCCGTATTCGGCGATCAGCTCGGTGGCGTCGCTGCCGAGGATGTGCGCGCCGTAGATCTCGCCCGTCTTGGCGTCGGAGATGACCTTCACAAAACCGTCGCTGTCGGCCGAGGCCACCGCCTTGCCCGACGCGGTGAAGGGGAACTTGCCGACCTTGAAATCGAGTTTCTTCTCCCGCGCCTGCTTCTCCGTGAGCCCGGTCGAGGCGATCTGCGGCTGGCAGTAGGTGCAGCCGGGGAAACCGGTCACGCGTTTCGGTTCGCCGTGGCCGAAGAGGCCGTTGACCGCGTTTACCGCCTCGTAGGTGGCGATGTGGGCCAGCCAGGGCGGCCCGATGATGTCGCCGGCGGCGTAGATGCCCTTGATCGAGGTCTGGTAGCGGGCGTCGACCTTCACGTAGCCCCGGTCCAGCTCGAGTTGCGCGCCCCGGCCGAGCAGGCCGTCGGTGTTGGCGGTCACGCCGATGGCGGAGAGCAGGACGTCGGACTCGATCTCGGTGCGTTTGTCGCCCTCGACCAGATCGACCTTAACGGAGGACGGGCCGACGCGGAAGTTTTCGCACTTCGTGTTCACGTGGATCTTGATGCCCTGCTTCTCGAAGGAGCGGTGCAGACCCTTGGAGATCTCCTCGTCCTCGACCGGCAGGACGTTGGGCAACATCTCCACCAACGTCACCTTGGTGCCGAGCGCGTTGAAGAAGTAGGCGAACTCCACGCCGATGGCGCCGGCGCCGACGATGGTGATGGACTTCGGCTGCACCTTGGCGTCGAGCGCCTCGCGCGAGGTCATCACGCGCACGCCGTCATACTCCAGGCCGGGGATGTGGCGCATCTTGCAGCCGGTGGCGATGAGGATGGCCTTGGTCTTGAGCAGCTGACCTTTTTTCTCGCCCTCGGTGATCTCGACCATGCCGGCGGCGGGCACGTGGGCCTTGCCGATGATGTATTCCACCTTGTTCTTGCGGAAAAGGAACTCGATGCCCTTGGCCATCTGCTTGGCCACGTCGCGCGAGCGCAGCATCACGGCGGCGAAATCGAACCCGACCTCCTTGACAGTGAGACCGTAGGCCTCGGCCTTTTTCATCTTCACGTAGAGCTCGGCGCTCTTCAGCAGGGCCTTGGTGGGGATGCAGCCCCAGTTCAAACAGGTGCCGCCCGCGCGTTCCATTTCGATGCAGGCGACTTTCTTGCCGAGCTGTCCGGCGCGAATGGCGCCGGCGTAGCCCGCCGGGCCGCCGCCGATGACGATGAGGTCGTATTCCGTAGTGGGTTCAGCCATGGTGAAAAGTTCCGCCCCGGACGCTCCGGGGACGGATTGGCCAACGTCGCTCCGCCCGTCCGGCGCCGCAAGGGGAAAACCGTGTTCGCGGCGTCGCCCGCGTCGTTTCGCGCGGTCAATCCCGAGGTTACGCTTGCGCTCGCCTCGCGCAACGTGTCGGCTGACCGATTCCAAGAATGAAACTAATCGACCTCAACCGTGAGGGCGGCATCGGGTGCAGCTGCACCTTGCTCCAAATCGGCGACATCAACATCCTCATCGACAGCGGCTTGCATCCCAAGATGACCGGCCGCGCGGCCATGCCCGAGTTCGCCAAACTGGCCGGCATCACCGTCGACCTGATCATCCTGACGCACTGTCACCTCGACCATCTCGGCACCCTGCCCGTCGCCATGCGCGAGCAGCCCCACGCCCCGGTCCTCATGTCGCTCTCGAGCCGCATGATCGTCGAGCGCATGCTCCACAACTCGGCCAACGTCATGCGCCGCCAGGTGACCGAGGGCCAGACCAAGGACGCGCCCCACTTCACCCACGACGACATCGATCGCTGCGCCCCGCGCTTCACCGGTCTCGCCTTCAACCAGCCCAAACGCTTCGCCAACGGCAAGGACGAGGTCGAGATCACGCTGCATCCCGCCGGCCACGTTGCCGGCGCCTGCGCGGTCGAAATCCGCCACAAACACCGCCACATCTTCGTGACCGGCGACGTCCTGTTCGAAGACCAGCGCGTCGTGAAGGGCGCCCGCTTCCCCGCCGGCCACTTCGACACCCTCATCACCGAGACGACCCGCGGCACCACCGAGCGTCCCGAAGGCAAGGAGCGCATCAACGAGGTCGCCCGCCTGATCGACTGCATCAACGACACGATCCAGAACGGCGGCTCCGTGCTCATCCCGGTCTTCGCCCTCGGCCGCATGCAGGAGCTGTTGGCCATTTTCCACGACGCCCGCCGCTTCGGCAAACTCGTAGACTGCCCGATCTACACCTCCGGCCTCGGCCTCGACCTCTGCGACTATTTCGACGAGATCGCCCGCAAGACGAAACACGTGCAGTTCAGCCGCGGCATACTGAAGGATCTCAAGACCAAGCCGCTGCCCCGCCGCCTCGAGCCCGGCGTGGATCCGAAACAGCGCGCCCTCTACCTCATCAGCTCCGGCATGTTGGTGGAGAACACCCCCAGCTACACCCTCGCCTCCGGCCTGCTCGGCCACGCCCGCAACACCGTCGCCTTTGTCGGCTATTGCGATCCCGACACGCCCGGCGGCCAGCTCCAGAAGTCGAAACACGGCGACACCTTCCTTTTCGAAACGATCAACATCTCGGTGAAGATCGCGGCCAAGGTGGAGCGTTTCGAGCTCTCCGGCCACGCCGACCGCGAGGAGTTGTTGCAGTTCGCCGTGCAGACCCAGGCCCGCAGCATCGTGCTCGCCCACGGCGAGCCGGCCGCGCGCGCCTGGTTCATGAAGGAGCTGACCGCGCGCCTGCCCAACACCAAGGTCATCGACCCGGTGCCCGGCCAGACCTACCTGGTTTAACCTCGCCTGACGACGGAGCCCGCAAAAACCGGATCGGGTTTAAACCCGACCGGTTTTTTTATTCCGCCAGGCCGGCGGCGAGCGTCAGGGCGCTGCGGGCGCGGTTCAGAATATAAAGGTGATAACCGGGCGCGCCGTGGGCCAGCAGGTCGCGGATCTGGTCGAGCGCCCAATCCACGCCGATGAACTCCACCACGTCGGCGTCCTCGCTGGCGACCTCCAGGCGGCGCAGGAGGGGGCCGGGAAGCACCGAACCGGAGAGCGTGGCGATGCGCTGGATCTGTTTGAGCGACAGCACCGGCATGATGCCGGGCACGATGGGCACGGTGATGCCCCGCGCCCGACATTTCTCCACGAAGCGGAGGTAGATGGCGTTGTCGAAAAACAGCTGGGTGGTCACGAAGGCGGCGCCGGCGTCGACCTTGTGTTTCAAGGCGTCGAGATCGGCGTCGAGCGACACGGCCTCGGGGTGTTTTTCCGGGTAGCCACCGACGCCAAGACAGAAGTCGGGGTGGCGGGATTTCAACAGGGCCACCAGTTCGCTCGCGTAGCGCAGGCCGTCGGCGGCGGGGGTGAAGGCGGCGACGCCCTTGGGCGGATCGCCGCGCAGTGTCATGATGTTGCGAAAACCGTCGGCGTGCAACCGGTCGGCGATGGCCGCCAGTTCGGCGCGGCTGTGGCCGACGCAGGTCAGGTGCGGCATCACGGTGAAGCCCAGCTCGTCCTTCAGCAGGGCGCTCACCTGGGCGGTCCGGTCGCGAGTGGTGCCGCCCGCGCCGTAGGTCACGGAAACAAAGTCCCACGGGATGCGTTGAAGCGCGGTCGCGGCCGCCCTCAACGCGACGACGCCGGCGTCGTCCCGGGGCGGGAAAAATTCGAGCGAACGCAAAGGACGGCCGGCGTCGAAGAGGGCGGAAATGGGACGGTCGGCGCGAAGGGGAGACATGGGCGGAAGGCTACGGAAAAGCGCGGGTGAAAGTGGACGGGAGGGGTCGGAGACAGCTTGTTCTTAGGCTATAAATCAACATATTTGTATTTGTTGATTTGTTTAATCAGGCGTCTGGCCGGCTTGGTTTGATCTTGGGCCGGGCGGGATCAGGCGAACTTCAGCAGCTCGCGGCTGAGGAAGGCGGTCTGGGCGGCGGAGAGCTCGCGGATGCCTTTTTGGGCGAGGCCCAGCAGGGTTTGGAACTCCTCTCCGGAGAAGGTCGATTCCTCGCCGGCGCCCTGGATTTCGACGAAGCGGCCTCGGCCGGTCATGACGATGTTGCAGTCGACCTCGGCGTCCTTGTCCTCGGCGTAGGGCAGGTCGAGCAGCGGACGGCCCTTGAGCAGGCCGACGCTGACGGCGGCGACGGAATCCACGAGTGGGTTTTCCTTGATGCGGCCGGCGTCGAGCAGGGTTTGCACCGCGAGGCGGGCGGCGAGGTAGGCGCCGGTCACGGAGGCCGTGCGGGTGCCGCCGTCGGCCTGCAGGACGTCACAGTCGATCCACAGGGTGTTCTGGCCGAGCTTGTCGAGGTCGATCACGGCGCGGATGGAGCGCCCGATGAGGCGCTGGATCTCGACCGTTCGGCCGTCCAGCTTGCCGCGGGAGATGTCTCGGGGCTTGCGCTCATGGGTGCTGTAGGGGAGCAGCGAATACTCGGCGGTCAGCCAGCCGCCGGGGACCTTCTGCTGTTTCATCCAGGCCGGGACGCCGGGTTCGATGGTGGCGGCGCAGATCACGCGGGTCTTGCCGAAGGAGACCAGGACGGAGCCGGTGGCGTGGGGCGCGATGCCGGCCTCGAAGGCGACCGGGCGGAGCTGATCGGGGAGGCGGCCGTCGGGGCGGGGGGCGGTGGACATACGAGAACGGAGCTGGGAGCGGGGAGAAGGGAG